>DAIMFJ010000079.1:0-17243 GCA_036724695.1 Planctomycetota bacterium | reverse complement strand
CCTTCAGCGCTGCAGGTCACCAGCGCCAACCCCATCAACGAGCAACGAGCAACGAGCAACGAGCAACGAGCAACGAGCAACGAGTCATATTCGATCTCCGTGCGTTGTACGACTGCCTACAGGCTGCTTCGACGGGACCCTTCGCCCCGACTCGGCCAACCGAACATAGCACCGTCGATGCCGCTGGCAACTCCCGGCCTCGGGCCGACGGCGGATTTTGTCCGTAAACTCGCAACAACCTCGGCCTAAGTGATTTTCCGTAGACGTCGGCCACCCAGACCATCAAACTTCAGTGCGCTCAAGGTCGGGGAGCCCTGGAGACCCCCGCTCTTCACCGCGGCACTCCGCACTTGCATCACCCAAGCATCGTACTGCGTAACGTAAGCCAGCCCCACGACCCGCCGCTGCCTCATCGAACATCGGACCGGCACCTGGTCCGCCAGATCGCCGAAGCCAACAGGCAGACCCTACGCACGCGCGGGTCCGACTTGCTCTTGCGAGGGCGGATCCAGCCTCTCCCGCAGCCGTCACGCGGCTGCCCAACCCGTCATCAGACGACGACCCACGTGTTGCCGTCGTTGCCGACCGTGTTCGCCGCCACCGGCGCGCCCATGTGGCGGCCCGCCGACCGGGCGTACGCCGCATCCGGCGGAACCACCGATCGAGCTCCGTCGTAAGGACGGCTGCCGAAGCCATTCGTCGCCAGCACGTCGCCGCTCTGGTTGACGAAGAACGTGCGCTTGCCGCTCCATCCCTGCGACGCCGGCCACGCATAACAGGCCCACAGCGTCTCCGCCAGCGCAGGGTCGACGCTGCCCTGCTGCCCCGCACGCCCACCGTCCGGCCCTTCGCGGACCGCCTGCATCTGCGCATCCGGCAGGATCATCTCGAACAGGTAGCCGCTGCGCTCCACCCGGCCACCGACCACTGCCTGGAACGCCTGCGACAGCACCGGCGGCGTCAACGGCTGGTCCATGCCCGGCAGCTTCACGCCGCCCGACAGTTCGGCGAAGTACGCATATTCGCCGGACCCATTGCCGTTGCAGTCGAGCAAGCCGCAGGCCTGTATCTGCGATTGTGCGCTGCTGATGTTCTTCAGCGTCGCGATCGCCGCGGACTCGTTGCGGTTCAGGTTGGCGGATAGCAGGTTCGGGACCGCCACGGCCCCAGCAGCACCAGCCAACGCCAACACCACCCCACTGGCGATCCAGCGGGCGCGCCGGCGCTTCTTCGCCACCAACGCCGCAGAATCGACCGCCTCAGGACCATCATCAGGTTTCGTCGTCATCTTCGTGTCCTCTATCGCGGCATCGCCGCAACCTCTCCCCCCACGTCGTCGAAATCTGCCACCGCGCGCAGGAAGCTGGCGATCGCCGCCAACTGCGCTGCGGACAGGGCGACGCCGAGTTCGTGCCGCCCCATGAATTCGATCGTCTCCTCAAGCGACGCCAGCGAACAGTCTTGCAGGTACGGTGCGTTTCGGGAGTAGATACTCAGTGCAGGAACCGATCCTGCGCCCGCCCCGTCACTGCACCATAGCCTTCGTCGTCGCTCGCGACGGCCAGTGCTGCGCCGAGCGCATGCCGCGACCGACCCCCGAGCAATCGCCCGCTGTGGCACGCGGCACAACCGACCGTGACGAACGTCGCCAATCCCGCACGTTCGGCGGACGACAAGGCCGTGTCGTCGCCTTCGACGAACCGGTCCCAGCGGCCGCGGCTGCGCCAGGTGCGCAGGTAGGCCGAGATTGCGGCGACCTCGCCATCGTCGACCTCGCCACCGTCGACCTCGCCAGCCTGCGTGCGCAAGGCGCGCCGCACCGCCGCTTCGAGGTCGGTCCGCGCCCCGTCCCAACCGAACACCAACTGCCGCGCCACGTCGCGCAATGGCGGCGTGTTGCGTCCGTGCGTGGCACCGTCCTGCCCATCGCGCTCGGGAGCATGGCAATGACTGCACGCCGCGCCGTTTGCGGGCGTGGCGCGAAAGCGCTCGGCACCCTCGGCGACCAGCTCGGCCGCCGGCACAGGTCCGCCGATGGCGCGTGCGTCGAGCGCAAACAGCATGTCGACCTGCTCACGGGTCACCGTCGGCCCGCCGCAAGCGGGCGCGATACAAACCAACCACAGCGGCAGGGGAAGTCGCACGTGGCGGACTTTCGGGGGATCCGGGTCCTGACTTGAGCCACGGCAGGTCGCCGACGCAGGACGCCGCCCCGAACTGCGACAGCGATGTGTCGCGACCATCCCCGATCGGCAAGCTGCTTGCCATTCCGGCATGCTTGGGTCTCCATTCGATACATGCCAGACCACCCCGGGTACCCTGCGCCGATGCGGAGCCGTGCCCTCGTCGCCCTGTTCGCCTGGTCTGCCCTCGCCACCCTGGCGACCACCGCCACCGCCCAGCAGCCAGCGCCAGCCAGCCCGAAGCGCCCGCCCAACATCGTCTGCGTGCTCGCCGACGACCTCGGCTATCGCGAACTCGGCAGCTTCGGCCAGCAGCGCATCCGCACGCCGCACCTCGACCAGCTCGCCGCCGACGGCATGCGCCTGTTGCGCCATTACAGCGGCTCGCCGGTCTGCGCGCCGTCGCGCGCGGTGTTGATGACCGGCAAACACCCGGGCCACGCGACGATCCGCGACAACAAGGAGGCGCAACCCGAAGGCCAGCATCCGCTCGCCGCCGACGACACCACCGTCGCCGAATTGCTGCGCGCGGCGGGCTACCAGACCGGTGCGTTCGGCAAATGGGGCCTCGGCCCGGTCGGTTCGACCGGCGATCCACGCACCCGCGGCTTCGCGCGCTTCTACGGCTACAACTGCCAACGCCACGCACACAGCTACTACCCGGCGTATCTCTACGACGACGCCAAGCGGGTGCCGCTGCAGAACGACCCGCCGGTGCCCGGCCACGGCAAGCTGCGCGCCGACGAGGATCCGCTGGATCCGCGCAGCTACGCCCGCTTCTCGGGCCGCGACTACGCCCCCGACCGCATCCAGAAGGCCGCACTGGCGTTCGTGCGCGCGAACCGCGACCGGCCGTTCTTCCTGTACTTGCCGAACGTGATCCCGCACCTGGCGCTGCACGTGCCCGACGCCGAGTTGGCGCCCTACCGCGACGCCTGGCCGGAGACGCCCTACACCGGCGGCAACGGCTACACCCCGCACCGCACCCCGCGCGCCGCCTATGCGGCGATGATCACGCGCCTGGACCGCGAGATCGGTGAACTGCTGCAACTGCTCGACGAACTCGGCCTGCGCCAGGATACGCTGGTCGTGTTCTCCTCCGACAACGGCGCGACCCACAGCCCGGTCGGCGGCACCGACGTCGACTTCTTCGCGTCGTGCGGCGAACTGCGCGGCCGCAAGGGCTCGATGTACGAGGGTGGCATCCGCGTGCCGACGATCGTGCGCTGGCCCGGCGTCGTGCCGGCGGGCAGCAGCAGCGAGTTCGTGTCGGGTTTCGAGGATTGGCTGCCGACGCTGCTCGACGCGACCGGTGCCGCGCCGGCGGCCGGCGGCGACGGCGTGTCGCTGCTGCCGGAATTGCGCGGGAGCAAGCTGCCGCCGCGCGCGTTCTTGTACCGCGAATTCGCCGGCTACGGCGGTTGGCAGGCGACGTGGGTCGGTCGGCACAAGCTGGTGCGCAAGAACCTGCACAAACAGCCGGTCACCGAACTCTACGACCTGCAGGCCGACCCGGGCGAACAGCACGACCTGCTGGCCGCACAGCCGGAGGTCGCCAAGGCGCTGCAGCAGGTGCTCGACCGCGAACACCAGCGCAGCGAGTTGTTCTTGCTGCGTGCCATCGATCGACCGTGAGCCCATGAGACGCAACCACGCCGTAGTGTTCGCGGTCGCCGCAGGCCTGCTGGTGGGTGTCGTGCTGCTGTGGCCAGACGACGCGGTCGAGGCTCCGCGCGGCGACGGCGACACGGCGGCGGCGGGCGCTGCGGGTACCAGCGCCAGCGGGGTCCTGGTCGAGCCGTCTGCGAACGACCCCGCCCGACGGGAGGCGACACCCGAGCCGGCGGCCGTCGAAGCCTGGCTCGCGCACCCGTACACGCTCGGCCTCGAAGTGCGGCTCGTCGACGCGACCGGCTTGCCGATCCCGCAACGTTCCCTGCAATGGGCGGCCCGCGGATGCACTCTCGAGGACTTCGGCAAAGCCACCGATGCCGACGGAATCGCACGACGGCAATGGCCGGCACGCGCCGCGATGGGCCAAGTCGTGCTTGCCGATCCGCTGGGCCTCCTGCACCGGATCACCGTGCAACACGGGGTCGAGCGCAAGGTCACGCTCGGTGGCCGCAGCGTGCCCGAAGCGACCGGTGGCCTGAGCATCTCGATGCAGTTGTCGCGCGGGGCGGCGAGCGGCTCGCAACCGATCCTGTTGACGGGCATTCCGTTCGTGCGGGACTTCGACACCCCCAGCACCGCTCCGGATGCGCAGCTGCATCCGTTCAGTGTGTTCCGCACCGCGGCTGCGGAGGCCAAACGCGTGGCCGAGGTGGCGTTCGTCACCGATAGCAGCGTGTCGTTCTCGCTCTCCAGCCTGGGCATCGAACTCCCGGAACACTCGCCGACCGCAGCCCCGCCGCCGATCCACCTCGCCGGCACGGTCTACGGCGAAGACGGCAAACCGGTCGCCAATGCCCCCGTGACCCTGCTCCGCGGCGGCACCGAATCCGCCCAGCGCAGCACCACCGACGAGCACGGGCAGTTCCGCTTCGAGAAGCTCGCTGCCGGCGAGTACACGGTGCGCGCCGGCGGCGACCGCGACGGAGTGGGCACCGCCACCGCGACCCTGGCCAGCGGCACGACGACCGTGGCCGTGCATCTGCAAACCGGCACGACGGTGCGCGGCGTGGCGACGATGGGCGTCGGCAAGCCGTTCGCGAAAGCCCGCCTCGTGTGGCTGGCGGACGACCGGGCGTGGTGGGATCTGACGAGCGCCGACGAGCACGGGCGGTTCCAGTTCGCCAACCTGCCCGACGGCCGCGGCACGGTGCTCTTGCTGCCGCCGGCACAGAACGTGGACCTGCCGCTCGCGGTGCAGGCGAACGTGCTCGCCAATGCCGGCGAACTGGTGCTGGCGCACGATCCGGCGCAGACCGGCATGCTGCGGCTCGAGCTGCCGGACTGGGTCACGGCCACCGGCGAGGAGGTTGCCGTGCGGTTGTGGAACGACGACCTCGGCCTTGGCATCCAGTTGCGGCGGCAACTGGGCGCGCCCCAGAAGCCCAATGTCTGGACCGCCGAGAACCTGGCCAGCGGCTGGTACCGTCTCGAGGTGTTGGTGCCGAGCCTCGGCTGCATCGATCTCGGCCGCCAATGGCTCGAACCCGCGGGCAAGCTCGAGTTCGGCAACGTGCAGTTGCCGCCCCCAGTCACGGTCGAGCTGCGCCTCGGCGACGCCCCGCCCGCGGCGGCGGCAAGTGACGACGACACGCCCCCGCCTCCACCCGGCCCCCAGAGCCGCCTCGAGCTGTATGCGATCCGCAACGACCTCGACGTGCGGCTCGCGATCGGCGAACTCGTCGACCACTGCGACCTGCGCCTGCCGGCGGGCGACTACGCCTTGGCGCGGCAAGCGCAGGGCGGCCCGCTCGAGTGGCACCGCTTCACGACGCGCCGCGGCGAGGTCGTGCGGGTGCCGGCGAGCAAGTGAGGGAGGCGGGTTGGGGTTCGGCGGGGCGAGGAAAGGGGGCCTGGCGAGGTCGGCGTGGGTTCGAGCGGTTCCTTGAAATCCGAACGGCTGCCGTTCGGATTTCAAGGAACGCAGAACTCTCTCGCGGGGCTCAGCAAGGCCGCTCAGGGCAGGAACCAAGGCATTCGACGAGGCCGCGCGGCGAGCACCACCAAGCCGATCAACCTCCCGCTGCCGCCAAGAACCGGTTCACCAACTCGAACGCCTTGCGCGCATGGAGGTCCCGCGTCTGGCTCTCCGCGTCACCATAGAAGGACGCCACCTGTTGCGGCCCGAAGCTGTCGACCGTCGCGAACTTGTCTCGCACGTGCTCCATGGCCGCCAGCACTACCGCCTCGGTTCGACGTACCCGCCACGCGCTGCCAACGGCATCTGGGCCGCCGGGCGCGTGCTCCAAGCAGTAGCAGATGTCGTAAGCGTCCTTTGGTTTGTCGCGCCCCGCCAACGCAAAGGACTTCATGACCAGGAAGTCCTCCACCGAGGCGACGGCGATCTCGACCCTGTTCCTGTAGCCGGCAAGGGAGATGCCCTCGATCTTCAGACGTGCGGGACGGGCGAACGCCGCCACGCAACCGTCTGCGTCGAGAGGACGAAAGTCCGCGAGGTGTCGAGGACTCCGACTGCGACGTCGTTCGTGAGGCTTCAGGAAGTCCACGTCGACCACGATGGAGCCAGCGCCATCCTGCAGGTCGACGACGGCCTGCAACTTGAACTGCTGCTCCGTTCGCTGGTAACGCCCTGACGCGAGCAGGGTCTTCACGAGTTCGGCATACCGTCCATCACGGAGCTGCGCGGGGTTGAGGGCGAGGTCCACGTCGATGCTGCCGACATGTGCTTCGCTCGCATCGGGCAACAGGAGCGCTGGAACCCAGCCGCCGACCAGCACGACGCCATCGTCGAAGTAGGAACCGAGAACCTGACCAAGGTCGAGCAGGACACGACGGGCGGCCTCGGTCTCGCGACCGCCGTAGTCACCCTGGTTGCGCGGCGGGTGGATCATGCGAGCCCCGCCTTCTTCCAGGTCGGCAAAAGACGCTGAGCGAAGATCGCTTGGGCCGCCTCCTCCCCTCGCCCACCGAGCGACGCGAGGTCGAGGTAGGTCTGCACCGGATCCGTGCAGGGCTGCCCGACATCGCCGTCGATTGGCATGGCACCGAAGCTCTGAAACACCCCCGGGTCACCCGGCAACAGCACGACGAGGTTGTCCCCGGAATCGACCGACTTCGCCTCTGCCGCGCGAACGAAGCGATCCAACAGGTCAGCGCGAACGTAGACCCAGGTCCGTGGTTGACGAACGTGCGGTGCCTGCCGCTCGGCCGCGGAGAATGCCGCATAGGCGCAGACAGCACCGAGTTCCTTCGTCAGCCGATCGATCGCTTCGCTCACCGACTTCGGCTTCGACAAGGTGAAGAACGACAACCGTTGCCGCCCGTCGAGCCGGTAGCGCTCGCGCCATGCCGCGAGCAAGCCGACCGGGTCGCACAGGCGAACACCGGCGTCGACATCCGTGACGAAGCCCTGGTCGCGGAGGTGCTGCACGACCTTGTTGACCAGCCCCAGACTGACCGGCTTCACGGCAGGCAGCTGGTCGCACGTGGCGGCCTGCAGCGTTCGCTGGGTCCAATCGCGATCCGCGTGCGCCGGACTCAACAGCACGCGAAGAACGCGCGCGGCGGCTGCCGACTCGAGGGATCTGCTGCGACGCGGAGGCCGCTGCACGGGCGGAGCTCCCAGGCGTTCGATGTGCAGCATTCCTGGCGCATCGAGCCGGCAGTTGCCGGCGAGGTCGATCCAGCTCCAACCGTGCAGGCGGCAAAGTTCGGCCAGTCGATCCGAGACGACCGGCAGCGCCAGGACCGACCTGGCGTCGGCACGGTGCCTCGCTGCCGCCCAAGCCGGAAACGCCGAGGGGCGAAGGTCCGACTTCACGTGCACGAGGAGCACGACCCGCCGACCGTCGGTTGCCTCCACGGCGACCTCGAAAGTCCCTTCGCCAACCGCATCCACCCGTTCGTGTTGGAGCCAGGACACCTCGGCGAGGAGGCGCTGGAGGCGGTCGGCGACCTCACGCTCGAGGAGCGCGAAGGAAGGACCGTTCACGGTATGCATGCTGTTCACGACTGCGTGAACATAGCCGTTTTCATGAACACCACAAGTGCTGATCGGAGCATCGGTGGTGGTGGTGAGCCTGGCTGGCTCACCGATGCTGGAATACGGGCCGATCGCAGTCGGACCGGTCTCAGCAGATCAATCCGCAAAGTACTTTACGAGAGGTGCTTACGATGCTTTTTGCGATCCTGCCTCGCAGCCAGGACCGCCTGGAGCGCGCCAACCGACCGTCACCAGCATGACCCACGCACCGCCCGCAGGCACGCCCCTCACCGCGCCACCTTCGGCTGCCGTTCCTGCAACCAGACCCGCATCGCCTCCGGCGCCCCTTCCGGCAACACGGCCAACGCCTCCCGCCACAGCTGGTCCTGCACCGGCAAGCCGGACGCCAGTTCGGCGATCTCGACGCGCGCGGCCGCCAACCGCAATGGGTCACCGGCGAACGCCTGCGTTGCTGCCGATTGCGCCGCCTGCACCGCCCCCGCGCGCAGTTCGGCCGGTTGCGCCGCCAAGGCTCGCAGTCGCGTCAGTGCCGCCAGCGCCTGCGCCCGCGCCTCGCCGACCAGCGGCCGGCGGCCAACCGCCGGTCCAGACGGCGTCGCGGAGTCGGCCGCCGGCGGCACCGCCAGCCAATCCAGCGCAGCCCCTGGTCGCCGCCGCGCCAGCAACTGCCGCGCCCAGACCAACCGCTGGTCGAGGAACCAATCCAACTCCACCTGGTCGGGAACGGGATCCGCCGCGTCGCGCGCCAGCACTTCGTCGAGCGCCTTGCCCAACGGCTCCGGATCGGCCCACGGCAGCTTCTTCGCGATGCGGCCCGCACGGTCGAGCACGAACGCCGGGCTCGGCAGATCGGAGAACAGCGCCCGCGAGGCATCGTCCATGCCGTCGACGAGGATCGGCAGCGTCACCTCGAGTTCGTCGCGCAGCCGCCTCGCCAGGGCCATGCGCTCGGCGAACGTCGCCGGCTGTTCGACGTCGGCGACCGCCATGCGGCCGGGGTGCGGCTCCTTCTGTTCGACCACCAGGAACACCACGTCGGGCGAATCGGCGAAACGCGCCTGGAGCTGTCGCAGACCTGCGACGGCGCGCCGGAACGGGGGTCAGGTGAAACCGGCCTTGATCAGCACGACATGGCGGCCGACGAACGCCGACAACGCCTGCGGCCGCCCTGCCAGGTCGCTCAGCACCAGGTCAGGGGCGAACGAACCGAGGGCCGGCGTCGCCTCGCGGAACTCGACCTCAGCGTAGAGGTCCATCTGGCGCTTCTCCATCTGCGCCAACGCCGGCGCAACGGCGCAGAGCGAGGCCAGGATGCCGATCGACGATCGCGTGGTCATGGTGTGTCTCCCGTAGGCACGACTTCCCGGACGATCCAGAAGCCGAAGTCGTCGGTTCGGGTATCGGGCCGTTGCCGCATGCGAAACGAGTTGCGCAGGTACATGCCGTCGAGCACGAACGAGCCGCCGCGCAACACCTGGAAGGTACCCGACTCCGCACCCGGATAGACGTCCCGGGTCCACTCGAAGGCATTGCCGGTCAGGTCGTGCGTGCCGAATCCGGTGGCAGGATACTGCCCCACCGGCCGCAGCGTGCCCGACTCCTGGTTCGCGGCGGCGCGCCGGTAGACGTTGCCGTAGTCGTAGACGAACGACGCGGGCCCGCGGGCAGCTTTCTCCCACTCGCTCTCGCCCGGCAGGCGATGCGGCACGCCGGTCCGCAGCGACAGCCAATCGCAATACGCCAAGGCCCCCGCGAGGCTGACCGTGACCATCGGCAGATCCGGAGCGTCGCTGTGCCAGACGCCGTCCGCGCCGCGCTGCAGCCGGCACTTGCGCGACTCGAACGCCGCCCAGGCCGGCTCCGGCGCGCGCCCGAGGTGGTTCAGGAACTCGGCGTACTCGCGGTTGGTCACTTCCCGCCGGCCGATCCAGAACGCCGGCACGTCGACGAGGCGCGCCGGACGTTCGTCCTCCTGGCCGATGCCGAGCGGGTCGCCGACCAGGGTCGGACCGCCAGGAACGAAGGCGAACCGGGGGTCGTCGTCGGGGGCTGCGGAAGCCGCGATCCCGCCGAGCGACAGCCGCACCGTGCGATCCGCCGGCAAGGCCACGTCGCACATGGGGGCTGGCAGCGACCAGACGCCACCCGGGGTGCGCACCCTGACGACGTAGCAGCCGGGCACGAGGCACAGCCGTTCGGCTGCCGGTCGCCCGAGGTCGTGCAGCGGCGCGCAGGTGTCGCCGAGCACCATGTCGAGTGCGAGCGCGTAGCGATGCGGATTGTCGAGCTCGAGCCAGGCCGGCACCGGGGTCGGTCCGAGCGGAGCCGCGGCGCAGCCGGCCAGCCAAAGGCATGCGACGGCACCGAGGTGGCGCGAGGCACTGACGAAGACCATGCCGGGCAGCATGGACGGCGCGCGGCGCAGGTTGCTCCCGGAATTGCACCTTCCCGCCGACCCGGGCGCTCGACCGGCGCACGGAAAGCCGGAGAACGCCGTGTCTCATCCTTGAAATCTGAACACCCATCGTTCAGTTTTCAAGGATCATGATCCGGCGCGACACCGACTCCACGGCCCTGCGCAGACACCTGCGGCGCCACCCGGTGGTCGCCATCCTGGGCCCCAGGCAAGTTGGCAAGACGGTGCTCGCCCGCTCACTGGCCGAGGCCGAGAGCAGCACCTGGTTCGACCTCGAGGATCCCGCCGACCTGCGCCGCCTGGACGATGCCTCCACCAGCTTGCGCGATCTCCGCGGACTGGTGGTCATCGACGAAGTGCAGCGGCGCCCCGACCTGTTTCCGCTGTTGCGGGTGCTCGCCGACCGGCCACGCCGGCCAGCGCGCTTCCTGGTGCTCGGCAGCGCCGCTCCGGCCTTGCTGCAACAATCGTCCGAGAGTCTGGCGGGCCGCATCGTCTTCCACGAACTCGGCGGATTCTCGCTTGCCGACGTCGGCTCGCGCCACTGGCGCAAGCTGTGGCTGCGCGGCGGATTCCCGCGGTCGTTCCTGGACCGGACCGAGCGCGGCAGCGTCGAGTGGCGCCGCCACATGATCCAGACCTACCTCGAACGCGACCTGCCAGCCCTCGGCTCGCGGGTGCCTGGAAGCACGATGGAACGCTTCTGGTCGATGCTGGCCCACTACCACGGGCAGGTCTGGAGCGCTTCGGATCTGGCCAGTTCCTTCGGCGTCAGTCACCCCACGGTACGCCGCTACCTGGACACCTTGATCGACACCTACATGATCCGTGCGCTGCAACCATGGCACGAGAACCTGGGCAAACGCCAGGTCAAGGCACCGAAGATCTACTTCCAGGATCCTGGTCTGCTGCATGTCCTGCTCGGGCTGGGGACCCGCCGCGACCTCGAACGGCACCCCAAGCTCGGGGCGTCGTTCGAGGGTTTCGCCTTGGACACGGTGGTGCGCACCCTGGGCGCAACCCGCAGCGAGTGCTTCTTCTGGTCCACCCACACGGGCGCCGAACTCGACCTCCTGGTGGTGCGCGGCAGCCGCCGCCTTGGATTCGAGTTCAAGCACACCGATGCACCGGGTGTCACCAAGTCGATGCGCATCGCCCAGCAGGACCTGCGACTCGACGAACTGGTGGTCGTGCACGCCGGTGCGAACTCGTATCCGCTCGGCGAGGGCATCCGCGCGGTCGCCTTGCCTCGCGTGCTGCAGGACCTGCAGCCACTGTGAGGCGGCGGGCTGCCGAGGTGAGCGGATGGGGTTCCCGATGGGCCTCCCAATGGAGCTATCTGCGGGAACACCCGAGTCGAGGCTCCCCACGAACCCCACCAACCACCCGTTGCAGTCGCCCCGCCACCGGCCCATCCTAGTCGCGTGACCACCACCCCCGCCAAGAACGTGCTCGGCACACCACTCGTCGAGTGCAGCAAGGACCCGCTGACCGGGTTCTTCCGCGACGGCTGCTGCAACACCCGCGGCGACGACTTCGGCGCCCACACCGTCTGCGCCGAGATGACGGCCGAGTTCCTGGAGTTCAGCAAGGAAGCCGGCAACGACCTGTCGACGCCGCGCCCCGAGTACGAGTTCCCCGGTCTGCAGCCGGGCGACCGGTGGTGCCTCTGCGCAGCGCGCTGGGCCGAGGCCCACGAAGCCGGCAAGGCGCCGCGCGTCGTGCTCGAGGCCACCCACGAACGCACGCTCGACTACGTGCCGCTGGCGGTACTGAAGGGCTACGCGATCCCCGGCTGAGCGAACGGAATCGCGGTGGACGCCGCCCCACCGCGCCAGCATCATCGCCGGCGGTTTGGACATCCGCCCGCCCATCGCCCGCCTGCTGACCGCGCTCGCCGCCCTGCTGTTCGTCGCGATCGGCAGCGTCGGCATCGCCGCACAAGGTGCGTACTACGACGAACTGCACCAGGCGACCGCGAGCTTCTGCTGGTTGTCCCGCGACACCGGCCTGTTCGCGCGCGGCGAAGTGCTCGGCGTGCCGCTGTTCAACATGACCTACAGCGGGGCGATCAAGAGCCACCTGTTCGGCGCGTGGCTGTGGCTGAGCGGCGAGCCGTTCTCACTGCTCGGGTGGCGCTGGTTCGGCCTGTCGATGGGTGCCGCCGGCATCCTCGCCTTGGGTACCATGCTGGCCACCTGCGTGCCGTGGCGACGCCTCGCCGTCGTGCTGGCCCTCCTGACCACCGACGCGACGCTGCTGGTCGCGTGCCGCAACGACTGGGGACCGGTGGCGATGGCGTTCTCGCTGCGCTGCCTGCTGCTCGGCCTGTGCCTGCGGCCGGTCGGCCGCCGACCGCTCGCCAGCGCCTTGCTGTGTGGGTTCCTGCTCGGCGTCGCGATCTACGAGAAGCTGAGTTCGCTGGTGGTCGTCGCTCCCGTGCTGCTGCTGTGGAGCGCCGATCCCATGCGCCGCAGCTGGCGGCAATGGGCGGCGATGATGGTCGGTGGTGCGATCGGCGCCGCGCCGGTGATCCTGTGGAACCTGCAATGGCTGCTCACCGTCGGCAAGCTGGCGTCGCTCGGCCAGACCGGCGAACCCGCAGTGCACGAACTGGCGACGCTCGGCGCCCTGCTGGCGGAGGTCGCGGTGATGCCGCAAGGGGGCGCCGTGCAGCAGTTCGTGCTCGGCAGTGCCGTCCCGGCGTGGCGCGAGCGGCTCGAAGCAGGCTGCCTCGTCGTCGCGGTCGCGGCGGCGGTGCGCGGCGGGGCGCCGCGCGCCCGTTGGTTGGCCCTCGGTGGCCTGCTGGTCTGCCTGGGCCTGTGGTTGTTGCCGAGCCGCACCGGCGTGCACCATTGGGTGCTGGCGACGCCATGGTGGTACCTCGCCGCTGCCGCAGGCCTGGTCGCTGGTGCGCGCGTGCTGCAGGCAGTCGTGGCGATCTGGCTGTTGCTGCGCGTGGTCAGCCTGGTGGCTCTGCTGTCGACCCTGGCGACGGGACCAGCGCAGACGCGCTGGTCACCCGAGCTGCACCGCTTGATGGCGTTTGCGGCGACCACGACGGCGAACGACGTGTTCGTGGCCGGCGATTGGGGCGTGGCGACGCAGATCGCGTGCGCGACACAGGGCCGGACCGGTGCCGTCGTCGAGAGCTTCCGCGACGGCCGCCTGCCGGCGCTGACGGCGGCCCAACGCGTGTTCCTGGTCGGTCTGCAGCCGGCGAGCGAAGTGACACCTGGGGCGTTCGAGGCCCTGGCGACGCAGCTCGCGGCGGCGGGTTGGCGGCGTGACGCGGAGCCTACGGAACTGCAGGGGCTGACCGCGGTGCAGGTGCAGACGTTCGTGCGGCGGTGACGTCGCGCGGGCAGCTGCGAGCGCAGCGCCGACACACTGCCAACTCAGTGGCGATGCAGCTCGACCAGTTCGCAGGTCTCGTAGACCGGCCCTTCCATGCACGTCCGCGAGTACGGCCAGCCCTTGAAGCGCGGCCCCTGCACCTCGACCGTGCAGCCATTGCAGACGCCGTACCCACAGGCCATGTAGGTCTCGAGCGACAGGAAACAGCGCAGCCCGCGCGCTTCGCACAGCTTGGCGACCGCGTGCATCATCGGATCGGGGCCGCAGCAGAACACCGTCTCGCCGGTCCGCACCTGGCCCTTGGCGAGCAGGTCGTCGAGCAGTTTCGTGACCAGTCCGTGGAAGCCGAAGCTGCCGTCGTCGGTCGACGCGTGCAGCTCGGCTATGCCGGCGAAATCGTCGATCCCGGCCAGGGCGGCGCGGTTGCGGCCGCCGAACAGCAAACGCGTGCGTTGCCCCTTCGCGGCCCGTTCGCGAGCCAGCAGCAGGAACGGCGCCAGACCGACGCCGCCGGCGATGCAGACCGGATCGGCGACGTCGCGCGGGAACGGCTGGCCCAGCGGGCCGTTGAGCACCACGCCCTCGCCGGGGCGCAGGTCGCACAGCGCGCGCGTGCCTTCGCCGACGGCCTTCAAGAGGAAGCTGCCCCACGAACCGTCGGCGGCGCGGTCGTAGAGCGAGAACGGGCGCGGCAACAGCACCGGCCAGCGCTGCTCGGTGCGCAGCATGTAGAACTGCCCCGGCAAGGTCGCCGGGATCGGACCGTCGACCTCGAGCGCGAACGAACCGCCGCCGAGGTCGCGCAAGCTGCGCATCGTGTGGACACGGGTCTGCATGACGGCGCAGACGATAGCCGCCGGGCCGGCGGCGGCGCCAGCGTCAGACCGGCTGCGCGGCGCTGGTGCGCACCGCGACGGCCGGCTGGGGCCCCTGCGGGCAACGCAGCGTCACGATCGGCACTTCCGGTGGTGCGTCGATGCGGATCGGCAGCAGGGTCACCCCGACCCCGCGGCCGACGTACAGACTGCAGCCGGCTTCGCGGAACCAGCCCTGTTCGTAGCCGAACTTGCTGTGCGTGATCGGCGCCTTGCCGCGGAACCGGATCTGCCCACCATGGGTGTGTCCGGACAGCGTCAGGTCGACGTCGACCGCCGCCGCCTCGAAGAAGAAGTCGGGGTGGTGGCTGAGCAGGATCGCCGGTTCGCCGGCGCGCCGGCCGGTCAACGCGGCGCGCAGGTCCGGGTGTCCTTCGGTCAGATCGTCGACGCCGCACAGCCAGAACGCGTCGTCGCCGCGGCCGATCCGCACGCCGCGGTTGTTCAGCACCGTGACGCCGTGGCTCTCCAGGAACGAAGTCCACAGGTCCGCGTCGGGCCCCCAGAACAGGTCGTGGTTGCCGGGCACCGCGAACATGCCCAGCCGCGGCCGCAGCCGCTGCAGTGGCTCCTTGAACAGCAGCAGTTCGCGTTCGCGCGTGTTGATCAGGTCGCCGCCGAACAGCACGAGGTCGGGTTCGGCAGCGGCGATCCGCGCGAAGATCTCGTGCAGGTCGCCTTGGTCCATGAAGCTGCCGGCGTGCACGTCGGAGACGAACGCGATGCGCAGGCCGTCGAGCCCGGGGGCGGCGCGACGCAGCGGCAGTTCGAGTTCGGGCAGCACCAGGTGCCGGCGGATCCGGCGGTGCAGCCAGCGGCCGATCGGCAACAGGTCGAGCGCGCGGTTGACCGCCGCACAGGCCTGCGACGCCCAGCGGCGCCAGACGGTGCGTGGGCCCGTCAGCGGGCCGACCGGCAGGGGTACGTGGCGATCCGGCAGCGCCTACCCCGACACCGGCTGGTCGTGGTCGGCAGCGAACCCGGTGCCGGTCCCGCCCTGCAGCTTGTTGAACAGCGTGCGCACGCCGATGCCGAGCAGCTCGGCGGTGCGGCGGCGGTTGCCACCGCATTGGCGCAACGTGCGCTGCACGACCTCACGCTCGATCTCGGCGAGGGTCTTGCCGACCAGTTCGCGGTACGGATCGGGCGCCGGCAGCACGTAGACGGGTTCGGCGGCCGTCGCGGCCTCGCGCCCCGCGCCCGGGACCGCCGCGTCCGCCGGCAGGAGCCAGCGCCGCACCAGCCCGGCGGTGACGACGTTGCCGTCGCAGAGCAGCGACAGGCGCTGCACGACGTTCTGCAGTTCGCGCACGTTGCCGGGCCAGTGCCAGGCCAGCAGCTCGGCCTCGGCGTCGGCGTCGAACGCGATGCCAGGACGCAGGAAATGGCGCGCCAGCGGCACGATCTCCTCCTTGCGCTCGCGCAGCGGCGGCAACTGCAGCGGCAGCACGTCGAGGCGGTACAGCAGATCGGCCCGGAACGTGCCGTTCTCGACCGCCGCGACCAGATCGCGGTTGGTCGCCGCGACGATGCGCACGTCGACCTTGACGGTGCGGGTGCCGCCGACCCGCTCGAATTCGCCTTCCTGCAGCACGCGCAGCAGTTTGGCCTGCATCGCCGGCGACATCTCGCCGACCTCGTCGAGGAACAGCGTGCCGCCGTCGGCCAGCTCGAAGCGACCTTCGTGACGGCGCGTCGCGCCGGTGAAGGCGCCGACCTCGTGGCCGAACAACTCGCTCTCGAGCAGGTTCTCCGGGATCGCCGCGCAGTTCAGCTTCACGAACGGCCGGTCGGCGCGGTCGCTGCAGCGGTGCAGCAGCGCGGCGATGCGTTCCTTGCCGGTGCCACTCTCGCCGCGCACCAACACCGCCGCCTTGCTGGCGGCGACCTTCTGCACGGTGGCGACGACCCGTTCCATCGCCGGTGAGGCGACCACCAGGTCGGGACCGGCTGCTTCGGCCCGCAGGATGCCGTTCTCGCGCAGCAACCGGCGCCGCTCGCCGACCCGTTGCAGCACGATCTCGAGCTCGTCGAGCACGACCGGCTTCTCGAGGATGTCGTCGGCACCACGGCGCATCGCGTCGACCGCGACGTGCATCGTGCCGTGCGCGGTGACCAGCACCACCGGTCGCGTCGGATCGGCCTTCTTGGCGGCGGCGAGCACCGCCATGCCGTCGGCGCGCGGCATGCGCAAGTCGGTGACGACGAGGTCGAACTCACGCTCGGCGAGGGCGTCGACGGCCGCCTGGCCGTCGGCGACGGCGTGGACCGCGAAACCGAACGACTGCAGTGCTTCCTGCAGGAACTCGCGCGACAACGGTTCGTCGTCGGCGAGCAACACGAGTTCGGCGCGGCTCATGCACAGACCTCGGCGAACTTCTGGGCGGGCACGGTGGCGATCGGCATGCGGACCCGGAAGGTAGCGCCGCGGCCGGCGTTCGGCAGCAGCCGGATGTCGCCGCCGAGGAAGCCGAGCACGCGCACGGCCAGCGGCAGGCCGAGACCGGTGCCACGTTCCTTGGTCGAGACGAACGGCTCGAAGACCCGTTCGCGCAACTCCTCGGCGATGCCCGGACCGTCGTCGGCGACGGTCAGTTCCAGTCGGCCGTTGCGCACCTGGGCGGCGACCTCGACATGCACGTCCGGACACGCTTCGACCGCGTTGCGCAGCAGGTTGGCGAGCACGCGGCCGAGCGCGTCGGCGTCGACCGCGGCACCCAGCTCGCCGACGGCGAGCAGGCGATGAAGATGATGATGACGACGCCGTCGCACCTCAT
>DAIMFJ010000078.1:9494-17261 GCA_036724695.1 Planctomycetota bacterium | reverse complement strand
CTGCACCTGTTCTTTGCTCACGAAGCTCGCCAACGGCGAGCACCCATGCTCAGAGGAAGAAACTCTCCGTCGGTCGCTCGGGGAGGGGCAGGGATCGTGGAAGCATCGGTTCCGTTTATCAGGATAAACGAAAGTGCAACTTCAGTTTATCCGGAGCTCCCCAGGGCCGTCGAGCCGCCGCCGCAGCCCCTGCCACCACCCGCACCTACGCTTCCAGCCGCGGCCCGTCGTAGCACCGGCGTTCTGCGGTGCAGCGCGCCGGATGCACGACCCCGTCGTCCGGGCCGACGGCGCGGCAGGTCAAGGCACACCAGTAGTAGCCGTCGCCGGGGGCCGAGCGGCCGTCGTGCACCAGGTCGTCGAGCGAATGCGTCAGCAGGTGCTTCATCACCAGCGACGGGCAGGAGCCCTGGGGCAGCAGTTCGCGATGGGTCTTCTTGGTCGAGTCGTTCATCGCCGGTTCCTCAGTGCACGCACAGGTGCAGGGCCTCGCGCACGGTGGCCTTGCCGACCGTGAGCTTGTACTCGTTGTGGGAGAGCGGCGCGGCGCCGCGGTAGGCGAGGTCGGCGACCCGCACGAACAGGTTGTCGTCGGGCTTCTTGCCGACCAGGAACTTCGCCGCTTCCGGGCGCGGCAACGGGTTGGGGGCCACCGCGCCGAGCACCAGGTCGGCGGCGGTGATCACGCCGTCCTGCAGCACCAGCCGGGCCGCGCAGGCCGTCGTCGCCCAGTCGTGGCTCAGCAGTTCGCGGCTCTCCGCGTAGCTCGAACGGGCGCCCTCGGGCTGGGCCGGCACGTGGATCGCCGTGACGATCTCGCCGTTGGCCAGCGTGTGCTCGGGCAGTTCGGCGCGCGGGTCCTTCGGGAACAGGGTCTGCAGCGGCCGCCGCTGCGTCTTGCCGTCGAGAACCGTCGTGTACTCCGCGCCGAGCGCCAGCAGTGCCGGGGCCAGGTTGCTCGGGTGCACCCGCACGCAGTCCTGCCAGCCGAGCACCGCGTGGTAGCGGTTGTCGCCGGTCATCGCCAGGCAGGTCGGCCCGCGCCCGCCGTGCAGGCACTGGTGCGCAGCACGTTGCAGGCCACCGTCGCCCGGTTGCGGATCTGCGGCGTCGCCGTCGTCGCTGCGGCGGTGCGCAGGCCGGCCATGGCGGCGCCGGCCAGGGCCGGGTGCTGCTCGAGCTCGCTGAGCGTCACGTTGGCGCCGATCCGCAGTTCGCCACCGGTGGCGGCGATCCCGGCCAGTTCCTGGTGCAGCGGCAGCAGGTTGACGACCCGCTGCGGGGTCAGCAGCCGCTCCTTCATGCGGTCGACGACGTCCAGGCCGGCGGCCTTGATGATCGTGTCGGCTTGCCGGGCTTCCTGACCGGCTTCGGCGAGCGACTTCGGCAGTACGTAGGTGAATGGTTTCATGTCAGGCCTTCCTCTTGCCGAGCGCGGCGAGGACCTTGTCGGGCGTGATCGGCAGATGGCGCACCGGTGCGCCGATGGCGTGGAACACCGCGTTGGCGATCGCCGCCGGTGCGGCGACGCTGGGCGGCTCGCCGAGCCCGGCGGCGCCGACGTTGTCGTGCCCGTTGGCGATCGAGTGCATCACGCAGTCGAGCTGCGGCAGATCCTTGGTGCCGGCGATCTTGTAGCGCAGGAAGTCGCCGTTGAGCATGCGACCGCTCAGCCGGTCCATCAGCCGCTGCTCGTGGAGTGCGTAGCTGACCGCCTGGATCATCGCACCCAGCACCTGGCTCTCGGCCAGCTTCTTGGCGAGCACCAGCCCGCAGTCCTGCACGCCCAGCATACGCGTCGTGCGGACCAGGCCGGTCCAGGTGTCGACCTCGACCTCGGCGAAGTACGCGCCACAGACGCCGCGGAAGAACGGCGGTTCGCGGTAGTTCGGCATGCGCTCGCCGCGCGCTTCGAGCGGGTTGGGGCCGATCAGCTTGCAGGCCTCCGCCCACGGCAGCCGCTGCTGGGGGGCGGTGATCGCGCCGTCCTGGCACGTGAGCTCGGTGACCGGCACGGCCAGTTGGGTGGCGATTGTGTCCAGCAGTTGCTGTTTGGCCAGGAACGCCGCGTGCCGCGCCGCCGGGGCCAGGCTCGGGGTCGTCGTGCTGCCGCCCGACCCTGGACCCGACGGGTCGCTGGTGTGGCCGGTGGTCGCCTTGACGAGTTTCGGGTCGATGCCGAGTTCTTCGGCGACCAGCAGCGCCAGGACGGTCTTCAGGCCCGTACCGATGTCCTGCGCACCACTGCGCACCTCGACGGTGCCGTCGCGGTGGATGCGGCAGGTGATGCCGTGCGGCGGCCGCCCGGGGTTGCCGAGTTGCCCCCAGCGCGCGCTGGCCAGCCCGACGCCGCGGCGGAAGCGTGCGTCCTTCGCGTTCGGCCGCGCCCGCGCCGCCGCCCAACCGAAGCGCTCGGCGCCAAAGCGCCATTGGTCGCCGCGGATCACCGTCGCGTCGTTGCGCAAGCGCAGCTCGAGCGGATCGATGCCGGCCTGGTGCGCCAGTTCGTCCAGGAACAGCTCGACGCCGAAGAATCCCTGCGGATAGCCGGGAGCCCGCATCGAACGGGCCGGATCGGTGTCGGCGGCGATCTCCGTGTGCTGGCTGCGGCTCTTGGCGCTCGCGAAGTAGTAGTCGGGGATCGCGACCCGACCGCCACTCTTGTTGAAGCCGCAGCCGCCGAAACTGCGCCAGTCGAACGCGGTGATGCGTCCTTCGGCGTCGACCGCGCCGCGGGCCTGCATCAGGGCGCTGGGGCGGTTGCCGGTCATCGTGTGCTCCTCGAAGCGGTCGAGCATCAGCTTGACCGGCGCCTTGGCGGCGTGCGCGAGCAACACGCAGGCCAGGCCTTCGACGCCAGCCCCGAACTTGCTGCCGAACCCGCCACCGACGTACTCGGCGTGCACTTCGATCGAACCGACCGTGATGCCGCGCGCCTGCAGCGCGCGCGCCAGTTCGGACCGCACGCCGAACGTCGCCTGCGTGCTGGCCCAGACCTGCAGGTCGTCGCCGTCCCACTTCGCGACGTGGCCGTGGCTCTCCAGCGAGCTGTGCGTCTGCACCTCGGTCCGGTAGGTGGCACTGTGCGTGGTCTTGGCCGCGGCGAGGGCCTCGTCGATCGCGGTTTCGGCCGGCCACGCGTCGGCGATCTCGCCGTCGGCGCCGAGCAGCGGTGCGTCGGGCGATTGCAGGAAGTCGACGACGTGCTCGTCGCGTTCGTAGCTGGCACGCACCTGCTCGACGGCATCGCGCACCAGATTCAAGTTGGTGCCGGCGATCGCCGCGACGACGTCGCCGACGAAGCGCACCTGGGCACCGACTTCCTTGAGCGCAACCACGGCCGCGATGCCCGGCATGCGGGCTGCGGCCTCGAGGTCGAGTGCGGTCAGCGTGCCGCGCGCGATCGGCGCGTGCACCAGCATCGCCTGCAGCAATCCCGGGAACGTCACGTCGAACGTGTACTTGGCGCGGCCGGTCGCCTTGGCGAGGCCGTCGACGCGGTCGAGGTCGCCGCCGACGTGGCGCAGCTTGGTGTTGGCGTCCCACGGCGGCGCATCGGCGTCGTTGGTGGTCACCGTGCGGGCTTCGAGGCGGTCTGGATTGTTGCCCAGCGCGCGGTAGCCGACGGTGATCTCGGCCTTGCCGGGCGGCACGGGCGTGGTGGCGGTTGGCTCGGCCGGATTCATCGGCCACCTCCCTGCTGCGCTGCGGCGGTGCGTTCGATCGCGTCCATGACCCGGCCGTAGGTGCCGCAGCGGCACAGGTTGCCGGCCAGGTCCTCGGCCATCTGCTCGCGGGTCGGCTGGCCGCGCCGTTCGAGGCACGCGAGCGAGGCCATCACCATGCCCGGCGTGCAGAAGCCGCACTGCAACGCATCGCAGTGCACGAACGACTGCACCAGCGGGTGCGGCACAGCGCCGTCGAGGCTCTCGACGGTGCGGATCTGCCGGCCGGTCGCGTCGACGGCGAGCATCATGCAGGCGTGCACCGGCAAGCCGTCGACCAGCACCGTGCAGGCGCCGCAGGCGCCGCGGTCGCAGACCTGCTTGCTGCCGGTCAGGTCCAGGCC
This sequence comes from Planctomycetota bacterium, assembly GCA_036724695.1. Classification (GTDB taxonomy): domain Bacteria; phylum Planctomycetota; class UBA1135; order UBA1135; family UBA2386; genus JACKIC01. Next base: position 13,192 of record DAIMFJ010000078.1, on the reverse strand, counting down.
GTTGCGCAGCGCGTCGAGCAGCGTCGTGCGGGTCTCGACGGTGACCTTGCGTTCGCTGCCGTTGACCGCGAGCAGCAGTTCGTGCTCGCCGGGGCCGAGGGTGGTCGGGCCGGTCGGGGTGCTGGCCGTCGCGGCGGCCAAGCTGGCGCTGGCGACGCTGGCGGCGGCAGTACCCTTCAGGAAGGCGCGGCGGGACACGCCGGCCGGGCCGGCGGGAGGTCTGGGTTCGTGGGTCACGGTCGGGATCGCTCCGTCGCAGTGGGGTTGCGGCACCGTCGCCGCGGTGCGGAGTGTAGCGCCGCCGCGGTGTCACTTCGGGGATTCCCGTGTTTCGCGTTCGTAACGTTGTGGTGGCGGCGGCGAACCCTGGGGCTGCGTTGGGATGGGCTTGGCCCGGAAGTTGCTTTGCCCGGGCATGGTCGCACCTGCCGAACCGCGCCGCGTGCTGCTCGTCGAGGACGAGCCGACGATCGCCGTCACGTTGCGCGACGAGCTCAGCGAGCAGGGCTACGAAGTGGTCTGCGTCGGCGACGGCCGGGTGGCCGTCGAGTTGTTGCGCGAACAGGCGTTTGCGACGGTGATCACCGACCTGCGCCTGCCGGGCGCCAGTGGCGTCGAGGTGGCCGCGGCGGCCCGGCAGGCCAGTGCGGCGGCGCGGGTCCTGCTGATCACCGCGTTCGTCGCGCCGGGGGTGGTGTGTGCGGCCGACGCGGTGCTGAAGAAGCCGTTCGCGAACGCCAGCGTGCTGGCCTGGCTGGCGCAGCGCGTCGCCTGAACGGCTGGTGACCGGCTGGCGATCCGGCCGGCGGCGTGGTCCGATGCCATGCCATGCGCGTGTTCTCCGTGTTGGTGGCCATGCTGGCAACGGCGCTGCTCGCGGTTGCCCAGGACCCCCTTCCGTACCCGCGGCCGGCCGGCAAGAAGGGACTGCAGGTGCAGATGGTCGACGATGCCCTGGCGCTCGGCATCCAGCACGCGGCGCTGAACGTCAACCTCGGCCAACTGCTGCCGCGCGGCGAGGCGGCGACGATCTCGTTCGAGCGCGCGGGGCGGCAGCGGCAGTTCGCGGCCGGCTACGTCGCCGAACTCGATCGGCAGGTCGAGCCGCTGGCGGCGGCGGGGGTCGTGGTCAGCGCGATCCTGCTGGCGATCCGCACCGGGGTGCCCGAGCTCGATGCCGTGCTCGTGCATCGCTGCTGCACCGAGCGCGCCCCGAACGGTATCGGCGCGTTCGCGACCGACCACGAGGCGGGCCGGCAGTGGCTCGGCGATGCGGTTGCGTTCCTGGCGGCGCGCTACTCCGGCGCGGCGGCGCACGGGCGGATCTGGAACTGGATCGTCGGCAACGAGGTCAACTCGCACCACTGGTGGTACCACATGGGCGAGGCCTCGCTCGGCGACGTCGTCGAGGCCTATGAGGCGGCCGTGCGCATCGTGCACGGTGCGGTGCGCGAGCACAGTGCCCACGGGCGGGTGTTCGTGTCGCTGGAGCATCATTGGGCGAAGCGGTACGCCGCCGGCAGCGAACGGCAGGCAGTTCCCGGTCGCGACTTGCTTCTTGCCTTCGCGGCGCGTGCCAAGGCGCGCGGCGATTTCGATTGGCACGTCGCCTTCCATCCGTATCCCGAGGACCTGTTCGACTGCCGGTTCTGGCAGGACGAGACGGCTCCAGACCACGACGAGGCGGCCCGGGTGACGTTCCTGAATCTGCCGGTGCTGCTGCGGCGACTGGCGAAGAACGACCTGCGCTACGGTGCCGAAGTGCGCCGGGTGATCCTGAGCGAGCAGGGCTTCCACTGCCGCGACGGCGAGCGTGGTGAGATCGAACAGGCCGCCGCGTTCGCCCTCGCCGCGACGATCGTCGATCGACTGCGCGGCATCGACGCGTTCGTCCTGCATCGCCACGTCGACCACGCGCACGAAGGTGGGCTGCAACTCGGCCTGTGGACACGGCGGCAGGATTCGGTGTGCACTCCAGAGCGCCGCCGCAAGATCGCCGAGGTGTTTGCCGCGTGGGGGACCGAGGCCTTCGCGGCGGCGGCCGGGTTTGCGTTGCCGATCGTCGGGTTGCCGGCGTTCGCCGACTTCCCGCTCGGCTCGGTGCGCGCCGAACTCGACGGCGACGACGTGCAGGTGACCGTCGACGGTGCACCCTTCGCCACCGTGCGAACGGCGGCGTTGCCGCGGCCGTTCGTGTGGCCGCTGCTCGGTCCGGACGGCGTGCGCCGCACGCGCAACTTCCCGATGGCGAGCGGGGACGGCGAGGAACAGGACCATCCACACCACCAATCGATGTGGTTCGCGCACGGCGCGCTGAACGGCTTCGACTTCTGGCATGGGAAGGGCCATCGCGAGCGGCAGGTGCGCAGTTCGGCCCCACAGGTGTCGTACCGCGACGGGGCCGCCGAAGTGGTCTGCGACTACCGATGGACGGTCGACGACGACCGGGTCCTCGCCGACGAACGCCGCACCTGGCGCTTTGGCGATCGCGACGGCGTGTGGGTGGCCGACTTGCACACCGAGCTGCGCTCCGCCGGGGCTCACGAGCTGGTGTTCGGAGACACCAAGGAGGGCACGTTCGCCTTGCGGGTGCATCCGCAGCTGCGGGTCGCTGGCAAGGTTGCCCGCGGCAGGTTGGTCGACGCCGAAGGTCGCGTCGACGGCAAGGTGTGGGGCAACCGTGCGGCGTGGCTCGCGACGAGCGGGCTCGTCGATGGGCAGCAAATCGGCCTGGCGATCTTCGACCACCCGGACAACCATGGCTTTCCGACCCATTGGCACGCGCGCACCTATGGGCTGTTGGCGAGCAATCCGTTCGGTCTGCACGACTTCGGCAAGGGGCCGGTGGGGGCGGGTGAGCTGCGCGTCGCGGCGGGAGCGACCTTGTGCTTGCGATACCGGGTCGTGCTGTTCGCGGGCGAGTGGAGCGCGGCGCAGACGGACGCGCTGGGGAAGCGCTGGTAGTGTCGCGGGTACAGGTTCCGGCGTGGCTTGCAGGTGGGCGCTGCGCCGCGTCACTCCAGCCGAGATCGCAGCCGCGTCATCAGGTCCATCTGCTCATGGAGGATCGCGAGGATCAGGATTGGCGCTGCGCCGCGGCGAAGTGCAAACACGAAGTGGTTTCCGCAGCGTCAGACTTCGAGGGCAGGCAAGTCCGGGAGCGGGTGCCTGATGCGGGCCGTGCCGTTGGCCAACGCGCGAAAGCAGCGGGTCAGGGCTGCTGCGTACCGTGTCGACCGGCGCACCCCCCAGGTTGCAATCGAGTACTCGGCGATCTCCTGAAGGTCGTCGGCGGCATCCGGCGCAATCGCAAACTCAGGCATCGCGGCGCCGCTGCCGTGGAGTTCGGCTGGCGCGGAACAGCTCGGTGACCGACTTCGTGCTCGGCCCTTCGGCGGCGGTCCTGGCGATGCGTCGGTCCAGCAGGGCCTGCAACTCCGCGAGATCGGCGTCTTCAGCTTGCGGGCCGAGGGTCCGAGTGAGCACGAAGTCCTTGATCGACAACCCCTGGAGGGCTGCAAGGGCCTTGAGTCGGGCGTGCTGGGCGTCGGTGACGTCGATGGAGATCCGGCTCATGGTTGGGCGCTCCGGTTGGTTGGCCACAGCATGGGCCAGGCCCACATTTTGTCAAGATGTGGGGCGGCTGCAGTTCCTGCTTCGGAATGTGTCGGCGACCTCTCAGCGCTGCCTGCGGCCGC
>DAIMFJ010000078.1:0-9484 GCA_036724695.1 Planctomycetota bacterium | reverse complement strand
GTCGTCGCTGCCGCGCCGACCAGAAGAGGCCGCAGGGCGCCGACTTGCTTGGATCTCCTGCTTCCGCTTCGCAGCCAGCGAAGCAGAGCTGGACCCGAAGAAGCGTGGCAGTAGTCGATCCGTGAGCCAGATGTTCCGCTGTGCGCCTTGGCAGCGCCGCAGGGTGGGCAGGATGCGGACCGACGGAGTTGGGCGACCCGCGGCCTGGATCGCCCGCGGCAACCACGGCTCGGCGACCAGTCGGCAATCCTGGTCGCTGAGGACTGCGCTGCGAGAAGCGTGTGCCGTGGCTTGCCAGGGCCGCGGCAGGAAGCGGGATGGAGGGCCTGGCGGCGCGCGCCGCCGCCGCCGCGCCCGTTCCGCGCCGCCGCTCTCGCGCTGCCCGCACCGTTGCCGTACCGTCTCCGCCTCCGCATCCCATGCCACGCATCACCCTTCCGGACGGCAAAGTCCTCGAATTCTCCGGTCCCGTGACCGGCAAGCAGGTCGCCGAGTCGATCGGCCCCGGTCTCGCCAAGAAGGCGATCGGCGTCAAGCTCGACGGTCACGAGATCCGCGACCTCAACCGCGCGATCGAGCGCGACGCGACCGTCAAGATCATCACCGCCAAGGACGACGATCCCGACGCGTTGTATCTGCTGCGCCACAGTGCTGCCCACGTGCTCGCCGAGGCCGTCTGTGCGCTGTACCCGGGCACGCGGCTGGCCTACGGTCCGCCGGTCGAAGAGGGCTTCTTCTACGACCTGAAGACCGAACAGCCGATCCGCGAGGAGGACTTCCCGGCGATCGAGGCGAAGATGCAGGAGATCGTCGCCCAGAACCGTCCGTTCGTGCGCTGCGAGTACGAGCCGGCGGCGGGGTTGGCGCGGACCGAAGGCGACGTCTACAAGCGCGACAACGCCGAGCGCGCACTGCAGAAGGGCGACGGCACGCTGTCGTTCTACGTCAGCGGCACGCCCGGAAAGGACTGGGAGGACCTCTGTGCCGGCCCGCACGTGCCGTCGACCGGTTGGCTGAAGGCCAGCAAGGTGATGTCGGTCGCCGGGGCGTATTGGCACGGCGACCAGAACAGCGACCAGCTGACCCGCATCTACGGCACCTGCTTCGCCGACGAGAAGGGGCTCAAGGCCCACCTGACGCGCCTGGAGGAGGCCAAACGCCGCAACCACCGCAAGCTCGGCAAGGAGATGGACCTCTTCCACATCGAGGAGGACAACCCCGGTCAGGTGTTCTGGCACGCGCGCGGCTGGTCGATCTACGTGGCGCTCCTCGACTACATGCGCAAGAAGCAGCGCGAGAACGGCTACGTCGAGGTGCACACGCCGAGCGTGATGTCGCGCGTCCTGTGGGAGAAGAGTGGCCACTGGGACAAGTACCGCGAGAACATGTTCACGACGGAGTCGGAGAAGCGCGACTTCGCGATCAAGCCGATGAACTGCCCGGGCCACATCCTGCTCTACAAGCAGGGGCTCAAGAGCTACCGTGACCTGCCGCTGCGCATCGCCGAGTTCGGCAGTTGCTGCCGCAACGAAGCGTCCGGCGCCTTGCACGGCATCATGCGCGTGCGTGGCTTCGTGCAGGACGACGCGCACATCTTCTGCACCGAGGCGCAGGTCGAGAGCGAGGTCGCGAGGTTCTGCCGCATGCTGACCGAGGTCTACGCCGACTTCGGCTTCGGCGTCGACCGCATCACCGTCAAGCTGGCGACCCGGCCCGCACAGCGCATCGGCGACGACGCCAGCTGGGACCGCACCGAGAAGGCGCTCGGCGACGCGGTGCGTTCGGCCGGCCTCGACTTCGTGGTGTCGCCGGGCGAAGGCGCGTTCTACGGTCCCAAGCTCGAGTTCACGCTGGTCGACGCGATCGGCCGCGGTTGGCAGTGTGGCACGATCCAGCTCGACCCCAACCTGCCGGGCAAGGATCGCCTCGACGCGACCTACGTCGCCGAGGACGGCACGCGCAAGAACTGCGTGATGCTGCACCGCGCGATCCTCGGCTCGCTGGAGCGTTTCCTCGGCATCCTGATCGAGAACTTCGAAGGCAAGTTCCCGCTCTGGCTCGCCCCCGAACAGGTTCGCATCCTGCCGATCAGCGACGCGCAACTGCCGGTGGCACAGGAACTGGCCGCGCGCATGGTCAAGCTCGGTCTGCGCGTCACCGTCGACGAGCAGGCCAGCCAGCTGGGCGCCAAGGTGCGTGAAGCGCGGTTGGCGCGCGTCAACTACTTCGCGGTGATCGGTCAGAAGGAGGCCGAGATCGGCGCGGTGGCGCTGCAGAACCAGGCCGGTGAGAAGCTCGGCACGATGAGCCAGGACGAACTGATCGCGCGGCTCGTCGACGAGATCGACAAGAAGACGCTGCCGAAGGCCGCGCAGGTGTAGTTGGCCATGGTCGCCTTGCTTCGCCGGATCAGGATCTGTCGCGTCAGGGGCTACGGCGGCAACGACCAGCTCGAGGCCCACGCGGTCGAGATCTTCGCCGGCAAGGGTGGCGATAGGTGCGAGGCGGTGTGACCTTGGCCATCTCTCGCGAACAGATCCTGGCGGCTGCAAAGGTCGGCGAAGGAACGGACTGGGAATTCAAGTCCGCGAAGGGCTGTTTGCCCGGCAGTTTCTGGGAGACCTACTCGGCGATGGCCAACTCCGAGGGTGGGACGATCGTGCTCGGGGCGCGCGAAGATGGTGGCAGGGTGGTGCTCGACGGACTGTCCGCCGAGCAGGTGCATCGGTACACGAAGCTCCTCTGGGACGGCCTGCACGATCGCCACAAGGTGAGTGCGAACCTGCTGGCGACGAGCGACGTGCAGGTCGAAGCTGCAGGTGACGGCTTGTTGCTCGTGGTGCGGGTGCCACGCGCCGGCCGACGTGTGCGCCCGGTGCACCTGGGCCCCAATCCACTCGGCAACACCTTTCGACGACAACACGAAGGGGACTACCGCTCCACTGACGACGAGGTGCGCCGCATGCTGTCGGACGCCTCGGAAGAGCCGCGCGATTCGCGCGTGCTGGAGCACTTCACGGTCGCGGATCTCGATCAAAAGAGCCTCGAGCAATATCGAAGGTTGTTCCGCCAGGTCCACGAAGGGCACCCTTGGCACCACCTCCCGGACCTCGAGTTCCTCGAGCGATTGGGGGGATGGCGTCGGGATCGGGCCACGGGCAAAGAAGGTCCGACCCTCGCCGCGCTGCTGATGCTCGGCAGGGAGTCCGCGATCCTCGATCCGATGGCTGCTCCCGCCTATCTGGTCGACTACCGCGAGAAGCTCGACCCCGCCAATCGCTGGACCGACCGCATCCATCCGGACGGGACCTGGGAAGCCAACTTGTTCCAGTTCTTCGGACGTGTCTGGCCGAAGATCGCCCATGCCTTGCCAGCACCGTTTCGCCTCGAGGGCGTGATGCGCAGAGACGAAACTCCCGCGCACGAGGCGCTCCGCGAGGCGTTCGTCAACGCGATCGTGCACGCCGACTACGCGGCCGGCGGCGGCGTCGTGGTCGAGCGCTTCCCTGATCGTATCGTGTTGGCGAACCCCGGCGGTCTGCTCGTGTCGATCGAGCAGTATCTGCGAGGAGGAGTCAGCGAGTGCAGGAATCCCTGCCTGCAGAAGATGTTCGCCTTGCTCGGTCGCGGCGAACGCGCGGGATCTGGCGTCGACAAGATCAAGAGTGGGTGGCGTTCCCAGCATTGGCGCTCACCACAGATCCGGACGCAGCACCAACCTGACCGTGTGGAGCTGACCCTGCCGCTCGCGAGCTTGCTCGAGCCGGCGACGATCGAGCACCTCCGACAGCGCTTCGGGACGAAGCTGGATTCGCTGCAACCGGCCGAATTGCAAGCACTTGCGATCGCCAAGGAGGAGAGTGGGGTTTCGAATCGCCGCCTCCAGGACGTTTCCACCGAGCATCGCGTGGAGATCGGTCGCATGCTCCAGTCGCTCGTCGAGGGAGGGTTCCTGGCATCGGACAACCGACGCCGCTGGACGACGTACCGACTGGTCGGAGATGAGGTCGGCGGCGGCCAACAACAGGCATCGCTGTTCGAGGTCGGCAGCAGGTGGGACTCCACACACAAGGCCGGGGACTCCGAACACAAGGCCGGGGACTCCGAACACTCCAGCGAATCCCTATCGGAGGAACTTGCCGAGCAAGCTCGGGCCGTCGCGAAGCGAGACCGGGTTCCGCCCGACCTGATGCGCCGTACCATCCTTGCCCTCTGCCGTGGGCGGTTCCTCTCCGCAGAAGACCTTGGCGCCCTGCTTGCCCGACATCCAAACGGCCTGCGGCAGCGGTTTCTCACGCCGATGGTCGCGGCCGGCGTCTTGCACTTGCGTCACCCAGGCGCATCGAATCGACCCGACCAGGCCTACACCGCAACGGATTCCTGAAGCCCCAGGTCGACGGCAACCCAGGCAAGGGCAGGTGGGCTCCCAGGGATCAGGAGCCAAGGCCGCAAGTGAACGAAGCCAGCTTGGAGCAGAAGGTCGGCTCACCGTCGCACGAACGCGGTTGCCGTGGGCACGCTGCGCACCGCCGGTGCGGTGACCACCAGGTTCGCGAAGCGGCCCGAATCGTCGAACGAACCCAGCCCGATCCGACCCCAGCCCAGGCCCGTTCCCGTCGCGACCAGGATCGGTTCCTGCGCGTGCTCCCAGTAGACGCGCACGGTGTCGCCGGCGAGGCGCCGTTCGATGCGCACGTGCCGCCAGACGCCCTGGCCCCAGTCGACGCCGCGTTCGGCGACCGGCGCCACGGCCCGTCGCGGGGCGCCGTCGACGACGAACACGTTGTGTGCATGCGGGTCCGGGGTCGTCGCGAGGTGCACGTAGCCGTAGCGGCTCGGCGATTCGAAGCCGAACACCAGGCACAGATCGCGGTGGCCGTACTCGCGACTGGTCTGCAGCAGGTCGACGTCGAGGTCGAAGTCGCCGAACGCCACGTCCTGCAGGATCGCGAGGCTGTGCGGCGAGCGGAACGGCGGCGCGTAGTCGCTCTTGCCGAGCAGTTCGAGGGCCGGTTGGCTGGCGCTGTCGTGCCAGCGCCATTGCGCGGCATCGCTGAACTCGAACGCCGCGGCCTCGGCAGCCGTGGTGAAGTCGAGTTGCACCTGCACCGGCCACGGCGCCGGCGCGGCGTCCGGCAGGGGGCTGCAGGCCGCGACGGCCACCAGGACGGCAAGACCTGGGTGGGACTTCATACGTGCTCGGGAACGACGAAGCCGGCCCGGTAGCTGCCGCGCGCCAGCCGTTCGGCCTCGGCATCGGCGCAGCGTTCGCTCCTGGGGTCGACCTGCAGCAAGCGCCCGACCCGCAGCGGGGTCGCCTGCAGGTCGACGGCGTTGCTGCGCAGGTGGCTCAGCATGCGCGCCACCGCGTCGCTGGCCGCGGGCACCTTGGCGACGGCGTCACTGGCCGCGGCGGGGTCCTGTTCGCGGCCCAGCTGCCAGGACACGTTGCCCAGATGGCACAAGGCACTCGACACATGGCCCTCGCGGATGTCGGCCGCGAGATCGGACGACTTGCCGCTGCGCATCGCCGCGACGAAGTTCGCGTAGTGGTCGTGCGCGCCTTGCCACTTCTGCACTTGCTTGCCGTCCCGGTCGAAGGCGATCGCACTGGTGTAGTCCGGGATGCGCAGGTAGCCGCCTTCGCAGTGCACGACCACGCCGATGCCGGTCCCGAACCAGCGGTCCATCGCCTTGCCCCAGTCCTTGCCTTGGGCGGCCTGGTCCTTGGGCAGTCCGCGCACCTCGAACACCAGCGGTGCCGTCGCGTACTCGAAGCACGCCACCAGCGTGTTCGGCGTGTTGCCGTCGTCGCGGTAGCCGAGCCGGCCGCCGATCGCGCGCACGCGCGGAGCGAGGTCGGGTTCGCCGAGCACCCAGCGGGCGATGTCCATCTGGTGGATGCCCTGGTTGCCGAGATCGCCGTCACCGGTCGTGAAGTCCCAGTGCCAGTCGTAGTGCAGGCTGCGGCGGCGCAGTGGGCGCACCTCGGCCGGGCCGCACCAGCGGTCGTAGTCGAGCCCGGCCGGGAGCGGCTGATCGCCAGCGACGGTGCCGATGCTCGGCCGCGGTTTGTAGCAGAGGCCATGCACGGCGGTGATACGGCCGAGGTTGCCGGCGCGCAGCCAATCGATCGCCTGCTGCAGGCTGTAGCTGGAACGGCATTGCGTACCGGTCTGCACGATGCGCCGGTACTTGCGCGCCGCGGCGACCAGTCGACCGCCTTCCCAGACGTTGTGCGAGACCGGCTTCTCGACGTAGACGTCCTTGCCGGCCTGGCAGGCCCAAATCCCCATCAGCGAATGCCAATGGTTGGGTGTGGCGATCGAAATTGCATCGAAATCGTCCCGGTCGAGGGCGTGGCGCACGTCGGCGAACGTCTCGACCCTGCGGCCGTCCTTGGCGAAGCCGGCGGCGGCTTTGCCGAGCACGTCCCGGTCGACGTCGCACAAGGCTGCAACCTCGACATCGGGCAGCGCGGCGAAGGCGCGCAGGTGGTCGAGACCGCGGCCGCGCACGCCGACGACGGCGATGCGGATGCGTTCGTTGGGTTGCCACTGCCGGCGGGACGGCGCGGCGGTGCAGGCGGTCGCGAACGGCAGCGCCGCCGCAGCGGCGCTCGCAGTGCGCAGGAACGAACGGCGCGACAGCTTGGGCATGGGTCCTCGTCGAACGGCTGGGGTGGCTGTACCCTATCCCTTCCCATGCGCCGCGCCAACCTCGCCCGTTGCCTCCTCCTGGCGATCGCCTGTGGGGGCGCGGCCGGTTGCGGGGCGGTGGCCAGGCCCGCGGAGGCGATCCACAGCGTTGCATTGGCGGACGCCGACGCGTTCGCTCGCTTGCGGGACGCATTCGTCGCCGCGAACCCTGGCTACGACCTGGCCTGGCATGCGGGCGTGCGGGACCTGTCGCCAGCGCAGCAGGATCGCGTCGTGTTCGTGCAAGCCGTGCACGACCGCGCCGGCGACCCCCAGACGGCGCCGACCGTCGGCGACGTGCTGCTCGTGCGCGCCGGCCAGGACTGGCGCCTGCCGGGTGCAGGTGCGGTCGATCTGCTGGCATTCGCAGTGCCGTCGCCGCTGCCGGACGAACTGCCGATCCTCGTGCGACCCGATTGGGATCCGCGCATCACCGACACGCCCGGGGGCTGCGCCACCGAGACCGGCGCCTACCGTCGCATCTTGCTGACCTGGAAACCGGAGGTCGGGCCGTACGTGCTGCACACGCTGAACGCGCATCGCGTGCGCATCGACGATTCGTTCTCGCACTACCACCCCGCGGACGGCGGCTTCGACGAGTTCTATCTGGTGCAGATGGCCGGTCCCCAGGCGCGGCTCCTGACGTCGACGCAAGTGCCGGCGATCGAGGCACGCACGGTGACGCGGGAGCAAGCGCCGGCGCTGATCCAGACCCAGCCGTTGCGCGCAGGCCAATTGGTGTATCTGCCGCGCGGCACGATGCACCGTGGTCTCGGCGGTGCGCTGGTGCAGGTGATCTCGGTGCCGGGGTTCGTGCCGCGGCGCGAGATCGGCGTCGACCACCATCTGTGGGCGATCAACGTGGCGCTGGGGCTGCAGGGCGACGCGCGCCTGCCGTTCCATCTGGTGGCGGCGCGCACGGCGGTGGTCAAATGAAGCACGGAAGTCGAACGATGCGTTGCCTGGGATGCCTTTGCTGGATCGCCGCCGCCCTGGCACTGTCGGCATGTGCTGCGCCAACCGCGCAACCCTGGCGGGTCGCCACCTACAACATCAAGCACGGCCGCGGCATGGACGATCGCGTCGATCTCGAGCGCACCGCGGTGGTGCTGGCGAAGCTCGACGCCGAGGTCGTCGCCCTTCAGGAGGTCGATGTCGGGGTGCGTCGCAGCGGCCGCGTGCACCAGCCCGAGTGGTTCGGCGAACGGCTCGGCATGCAGCCGGCGTTCGGCTCGTTCATGGACTACCAGGGTGGCCGCTACGGCATGGCGATCCTGTCGCGGTGGCCGCTGGTGGCCACGCGGGAGCTGCGTCTGCCCGACGGCAACGAGCCGCGCGTCGCGCTGGTCGCCGATCTGCGGCGGCCGGACGGCGAGGTGCTGACGGTGGTCAACGTGCACTTCGACTGGGTCGCCGACGACCGCTTGCGCTTCGCGCAAGCCGAGGTGGTGGCGAAGTTCGTCGCGGCATTGCCGAATCCGTACGTCGTGCTGGGCGACTGCAACGACGGGCCCGACTCGCGCACCGTGCAGTTGTTCGCCGAGCGGGCGCGCAATGCGGCCAAGCCCGCGGCGGCTGCGGCGACCTTTCCATCGCCAGCGCCGCTCCAGGAGATCGACTTCGTGTTCGCCGGGCCGGACAGGGCGTGGCGCGCGGCGAGCGCCGAGGTGGTGGCCGAGTCGGTTGCCTCGGACCACCGGCCGGTGGTTGCGGTGTTGGTGCCTGCGCCGCGTTGAGGGTCGCGATCCGCGGCGGGTTGCCCGGATCGGGCACAACCCGCACAATGCGCCGATGCGCGTCCACCTCGGCCTTCTGTGGTTCGTGCTCGCCTGCTTCGCGAGCCCACTCGGTGCCCAGGCGGGGCCGCGACGACCGCTGGCCGGCAGTCGCCCGAACATCGTCTTCCTGTACAGCGACGACCACGCCGTGCAGGCGATCTCGACGTACGGTTCGAACCGCAACACCACACCGGCGATCGATCGCATCGCCGACGAGGGCTTGCGCTTCGACCACGCATTCTGCGGCAATTCGCTGTGTGGGCCGGCACGGGCGTCGATCCAGACCGGGTTGCACAGCCATCGCAACGGCTTCATGCGCAACGGCAACCGCTTCGATCCGAGCCAGCGTTCGCTCGGCAAGGAACTGCAGCAGGCCGGCTACCAGACGGCGGTGGTCGGCAAATGGCACCTGGAGAGCGACCCGGTCGGGTACGACCATTGGCTCGTGCTGCCCGACCAGGGGCAGTACTACAACCCGGACTTCTTGACTCCGGACGGGCGGCGGCGCATCGAAGGGCACGCGACCGATGTGACGGTCGATCTGGCCCTCGAGTGGCTGCAGGGGCGCTCGGCCGAGCAGCCGTTCCTGCTGCTGTGCCAGTTCAAGGCCCCGCACCGCAACTGGATGCCGGCACCGGCGGACCTCGGGCTCTACCGCGACGGGGATCTGCCCGAGCCGCCGACGTTGTTCGACGATTTCGCGGGCCGGACACCGGCCGCGCGGACGCAGGAGATGACGATCGCGCAGCATCTGTTCTTGCACTACGACCTGCTGGTGCCGCCGCGCGAGGGGCAGGAGTTGCGCGGCGAGGATCGTGCCTACCCGGCGATCCGGGCTCGGATGACCGCAGCACAGCGGGATGCGTGGGATGCCGCCTATGGCGAAGAGGATGCCGCGTTCTGGCGCGACGAACCGCAGGGTGAGGCGCGGGTGCGTTGGTACTACCAGCGGTACCTCAAGAACTACCTGCGCTGCGTCGCCGGCATCGACCGCAACGTCGCCCGGGT
>DAIMFJ010000077.1:16859-17449 GCA_036724695.1 Planctomycetota bacterium | reverse complement strand
CCTGTTGGTGGCGTTGCCCGATCGCGGGGCCAGGCGCGTCGGTGCAGGCAGGGCACTGGGCGTTCCTGGCATCGGCGGCGCATCGGCGCGGCCGAGCGGTGCCCGCTGCAGGCTCCACAGGGCGCTGTAGCCGGCGACGGCCAGACCGGCGGCCAGGATCACGGTCACGAGGATGGCGAAGAACGTACGAATCGGCGGCTCCAGGCGGGCGCATCAGCATAGCGCGCCGCCGCCCGGTTCGCCGCTGCCGTTCCGTCGGGCGACGCGGGCCGCGGTGACCGCCGCCCGGCTGGGCGGCTCACCGGTTGCGCTGGCCCGGTGCGGCCGGCTCGCCTGCCGGCCGCGGTTGGCCCGGTGCGATCGCCACCTGCACGACGCCGTTGCCGCCCGCGCTCGCCTGGGTCGTGCGCTCGCGGCCACCGACCTGCAGCACGAGCAGGTAGTTGCCGGGCGGCACGTTGTCGATGCGGAACTTGCCGCCCTGCAGGCGGGCTTCTTGCGTCACCAGCGTGCCCTGCCGCCGCATCGAGTTGAGCGCAGCCGGGTCGCTCGGCAGTTCGCTGAGGCCGGCGTACAGCACGACATTGCCC
>DAIMFJ010000077.1:10657-16849 GCA_036724695.1 Planctomycetota bacterium | reverse complement strand
GCGACGGCGCCGCTGCCGTCGTCGGTCACCTGGCCTTCGACGCTGCCGGCCGACGTGCTGAGCGAACGTTCGAGCGTCGTGTCGGCGACGCCGGCCACCGTCTCCTCGTACAGGGCCGGGCCGCGGCCGCCTGGACCCTGTTCGCCGCCGCGCACGGTGAGGCGGTACTGCCCGGCGGGGATCTGCTTGATCTCGAACCGGCCGTTGGCGTCGACGGTGGCCTGCTGCTGGCGCCCGAACATGCCGCGACCGCCGCGGCCGCCGAACATGCCGCCGCCCTGGTTGTCGCCGGCGTTGGCGTTCTCCAGGCTCGCCAGTTCGACCTGCAGGCCCCGACCGGGGTTGCCGTTGTGGATCACCGAGCCGGCGACCGTGCCGAGCTGCGGGCGCACCAACGCCAGGTCGAGCCGGCTGGTCTCGCCACCCTTGACGGTGACGTCGGCCACCAGGGCGCCTTGCATCAACTGCGGGCCCAGCTCGCGCATCAGCTCCTGCGGCGAGCCGACCCAGCTGCGCACCAGGTAGTTGCCCGGCTCGAGGTCGGTCAGTTGGTACGCCCCGTCGGCGGCGATCTCGGCGGTCCGGAACGGGCCGCCATTGCCGCCGCGACCGCGGAACATCGCCCCGAGCCCGCCCATGCCGCCGCCGTCGGCGCCGATCTCGTTCGCGCCGACGCGCTCCTCGCCGTGTTCACCGCTGCGGATGCCGCGCTCGGTGCCGGCGATCGTGCCCAGCTGGCCGAGTTGCAGCTGCACGCCGGACAGATCGGCCGTCACCGTCAGCACCTCGCTGCGCGCATCCGAGTAGCCGCGCGCCGAGCCACTGACCCGGTAGGTGCCGCGACCCGTGTGCTTGAACACGAATTCGCCCTCGGCGTTGCTGCGGGTCTCCTGCGTCTGCTGGAACGCGCGCGCTTCGGCCGTGAACTGGTTGGCCATCGCCTGCAGGTCCGGGCCACCCTGGCCACCCTGGCCGCCGCGTTGGCCGCGCCCGCCGCGACCACCCTGGTTGGCGTCGCCGCCCGGCGTGGCCGGCCGAAGTTCGACGCGCGCATTGGCGATCGGTGCGCCCTTGGCGTCGGTGACCACCCCGGCGACGTAGACGCCGCCGTCGAGCGTGATGTCCAGGCGCGGCGGCGCACTGCCGTAGCGCAGCTCGATCTGCTGGGACACGTAGCGGGTGTGTTCGGGCGACTGGATCGTCACCTCGTAGATGCCTTCCTGCAGGCCGGTGACGACGAACTCGCCGTCGGCGTGGCGTTCCGGCTTGCCGAGGTCGCGGCCGAAGTTGCCGCCCTGGCCGTTGTCACCGCCCTGGCCGCCGCCGGGCCCGCCGCGCTGGCCGCGTCCGCCGAAGTCGAACTGGCCGCGCAGGCCTTCCATCTGCGTGCGGATCTGCTGGCGTTCGGCATCGCTCAGGTTGCCGTCGCGCATGCGGGTCATCAATTGGCCGATGTCGACGTTCTCCAGACCCGGGGGCGGCAGCCCACGCACGCGCACCGCGCGCTTGGCGAACAGTGCCACCGGTTGGTTGTCACTGCCGTCGACGACGCGACCGATCAGGCGCAACCCGTCCTGCAAGGTCACCTGCAGCGGCTGGCCGAGCGTCGGATCGACCTCGGCCTGGTCGTGGTCGAGGTAGCCCTCGGCCCGCACGTCGAGGCTCATCGGCGTGCTCGGCAGGTGCTCGAGGAAGAACCGGCCCTGCGCATCGGTGGTGGTGCTGTGGTCGCGACCGCCGAAGAACGCCGCCATGCCACCGCCCGGGCCGCGGCCGCCGCCGCGGGTGTTGCCGCCCGGCTGGCCGCGCGAGCGCATCGTCACATCGGCCTTGGCGATCGGTTTGCCGAGGCTGTCGCGCACGTAGCCGGTGACCTCGAAGCCCGGGCCGAGGCGGATGTCGTCGAGGTCGACCTGCTGGGCCTCGGCGACGACGAACGTGGGCGAGCGGCCCTCGGTGTGCTTCTTGGCCAGCACGCGCACCGACCAGTCCCCGGCGGCGAGGTTCTGCAGTCGGAAGTAGCCGTTGTTGTCGGTGGCGATCGGTGGCATCAGCTTCTCGCGATCGCGCACGAACCGCAGCCGGTTGTTGTTCTCGGGCTGCACCGTCACCTGCGCCGCGGCGATGCCGTTGCCGTCGAGGTCGGTGACGCGGCCGAGCGCCAGGCCACCCTGCATCAGCACCAGATCGCCGAGGTCGACCTCGGCACCGATCGCCCCGAGATCCTTGTCGAACATGCCGACCGCGTGTTTGGGGTGGGCGACCTGCAGGACCACCTGCAGGTTCCGGAACGCCTGGCCCTGGAACGCGAACCGCCCTTCGCGATCGGTCGACACCGGCTCCGGCACGCGGCGCTGCGCCTGCGCGCCGCCGCGGCCGCGTTGGCCGCCGCGCCCGAACTCCAGCCAGACCGTCGCACTGGCAACCGGTTGCTGGAACTTGTCCAGGACGCGCCCGCGCAACACGGCATCGACCCGCTCGTCGGCACCCGGCGCCAGGTCCGCGGCGTCCACCTCGGCGCGCTGCACTTCGCCGGCGGCGTTGCTCGGTTCGCCGTTGGCTGCGTCGGCTTCGTAGTCAGGGGCGTCCTGCTCGTCGGCTTCACTCCAGCGGACGACGGGGGGTTCGCCCGAACTCAGCAGCTTGGGCACGACGAAGGCGCCGGCCAGGACCAACATGAGGCCGACGATCAGGATCAGGGCTTTTTGCATTGGGCGGATACGACGGGTCCGTACGGACCGCTTCGTGGTGCGCTATTACGTCGAGTCGAACGGTTTGCCGACAGCAAACGGCTGTAACGACCTTGCACCCTCGGCGTCCAGGCGATGTCCCGGCGCCGAGGAGCGATGCAACCATCGACCGATCAAGGCGTTGCCGCCTACTGGCCGAGGCGGAACGGCAGCGGTCGGGCGCCGCCGAGTGCGGTCTGGCCGGCGTCGAGCGTGACCAGCAGGGCCTGCATCGGCACCGGCACCGGGCTGCCAGGATTCTGCAGAGACAACGTCGCGTTGCCGAAGCCGTCGAAGCCGACGAACGTCGTGAACAGGCCGTTCGCGAAGGCGGCGTCCCATGGTACCGACGCTTCGAAGCCGGGTACCGCGACGGCCACCGGAGCGGGTGCAGCGGCGAACGCGAAGGCCACCAACCCCAGCCCGCCGGCCGGGCCACGCGCAAACTGCAGCGCGAACGGCCCGGTCGGGACCGGATCGGGGGCGACGATCGTCGCCGTCGGCGGTTGGGCGACGAGCGCGCGCAGCCGGTTGACCGCGGTCCAGTCGGTCTCGTGGACCAGCAGCATGCCGTCGTCGGGCTGGAAGGGCTCGAAGTCCCCGAGGGCCGTGCCCGGCACGAACTGCAGGGCATTCGGCGCGACCGCGTTGGTGCCGTAGTCGAGCACGGTGCCGAGCCACGGTGCGGCGCGGTCGGCATCGTGCAGCTCGCCGACGCGGTTCTGCCACCAGTCGACGAAGAACAGGTCGCCGTCGTCGTCGAACGCCAGCGCGCTGGCCGAGTCGAGCCCGGCCCAGACCAGTTCGGCGTCCTGGCGGCCGAGCACCTGCTGGGTCAGCAGCGCCTGGTCGACGACGCTGCGCCGCAGCCGCAGGATCTCCACGGTGCCGGCGGGCGATGGGAACAGCGGGCTGGCGGTCGCGTAGTAGACGTCGCCGCCCGGACCGATCGCCAGCGGTCCGGAAGCGCCCGGCAGCGTGGCCAGCAGTTGCGGCGCCGCAGTGGTCACGTCGAGCAGCCACAGGTCGTTGCTCGGCGAACTCCAGCCGCCGGTGCGGGCCGAGATCAGCACCTGGTTGGTCGCGAAGCGCACCGCCGCGTAGTTCAGCTGCATGGTGCCGAGCTGCACCGGCGATGCTGGACCTTGCAGCGGCACCAACCACAGCGTGTGCGCGAGGTTTTCGCCGAACAGCAAGAACTGCGCGTCGAGCTCGACGACGAACGAACCGAACACCGGCGTCGGGAACTGCAGCAGCGTCTGCGGTGGCTGGCCGGTCTGCAGCAAGCGCAGGTCGAGGCCGTCGAAGCGCACGCTGGCGCCGTTCGCCAGGCGGTGGGCGAGGCCCTCGCCGATCGGCAGGCCCTGGGTCGACTGCTGGTAGCCTGGCGGGCTCTGCTGGGCGGCCAGCGGCAGCGCCAGCGGCAGGGCCAACAGCGCCGCCCATGCGGCGATGCGGTGCGCCGGCGAGCCTGCCGGCTTGGTGGGGGACGGGGCGGCGCAAGCGGTCGCAATACGGACCGCACGCGTCCTGGCCGAGCCAGGGGCGTTGCAGAGTGACATCGGGAACCTCGGCGTCTTGCGCGCCTGCGGAACACAAGAACGCGGCCGATCGGCCGCGATCCCCGGCGGATGTTCTGGCTCCCGGGTCGTCCTTGCGCCCACCTTCCCGACCCGGCCGACGAGGCCAGGTCAGTGGTGTATCGGGCGTTCGTCGCCGGTCACAGCTGCGGGACAGCGCCGGATTCGCACCGGCTTCCCCGCACGGGGACTCGGGCAGGGTAGAGTGCTGTCGTCGACTTGCAAGCTCCGTTCGCCCCCTTGCCCGCGCCGCCGTCCGAGCCCTAAATGCGTGGGTGGTTCTGCCGATGACCGTTCTGCCATGGTGCCCTCCCTGCTGACCGAGGCACGCGAACTCGCCGCGCAGGCCGGGCTGAACCTGTTCGGCACCGTGTCGGCGGCGCGTTTCGACGAGTGCCAACCGTGCGACCGCCGCGTGCGTGGCCTGCGCGCCGAGTGTGGTACGGTCGTCGTGCTGGGCACCGGTGGGCGTTCGTTCTGGCAGGCGTACGCAGCGCACGGCGGGCGCACCGACCTGCCAGCCCAGGAAGCCGCCGCCGCCGCCGACCGCTACGCGCGGCTGCAGGCCAAGGAGCTGCTGCTGTGGCTGCAGCAACGCGACATCCGCGGGGCCGTCGTCGAGCCCGGCGCGGCCGGGGGCGTGCGCTTTGCATGCCTGGGCGAAGCCGCTGGATTCGGCACCGTGTCGCCGGTCACCGGCCAGTTGCTGCATCCCGAGTTCGGGCCGTGGCTGGCCGTGCGCGCCCTGTTGCTGCTCGACGGCGAGCCGTTCGGGCCGGTGCCCAATGCATCGATCGCGCACCGCTTCCAGCCGTGCTGCGGCTGCTCGCGGCCCTGCGTCACCGCGTGTGCGCCGCAAGCCTGCGACGGCGAAGGACACAAGGATCTCGAGCGCTGCGCCCCGCACCGCGACGCCGGCAACTGCGAGACCGGCTGCAACACCCGGCTGGCGTGTCCGCTCGGTCCGGACCACCGCGACCACGACGGGGAATACGCCCACCGGCACGAACAGACGCTGGCGGTGCTGCGCCGGCTCGCCGGGCTCGGCTTGTGGCGACTGGTGCCGCGGAGCTGGCGGTTGTGAACGGGCCGGCGCGCCGCGTCGTCAGCCTCGTGCCGAGCAGCACCGAGAGCGTCGTCGCACTGCGCGGCGCGGCGGCGCTCGTCGGGTGCACCCGCTACTGCACCGAACCGGCTGGGTCGTTGGCGGCGGTGGCTCGCCTCGGCGGGACCAAGAATCCGCAGCGCGAGGCGATCCTCGCCCTGGCCCCCGATCTGGTGCTCGGCAACGCCGAGGAGAACCGGGCCGAGGACCTCGACTGGCTGGGCGCGCGGGTGCCGGTGCTGGTGCAGACGCCGACCACCGTCGCCGGCGCGCGCGCGGCGCTGGTCGAACTGGCGGCGGCACTCGGGGTGGACGACGCCGCCCAGCCGTTCGTGGACCGGCTCGACGCCGAGTTGCAGCGGCAGGCCGCCAGCCCCGCGCTGCCGGTGTTCTACGCGATCTGGCGCAAGCCGTGGATGAGCGTCAACCACAGCACCTACATCCACGACGTGCTGCGCCTGGCCGGCGCCAGCAACGTCACCGCGGGGCGCGCGGCCCGCTACCCGCGCCTCGACGACGATGAACTCGCCGAGCTCGGCGCCGCCGCGGTGCTGCTGCCCGACGAACCGTGGGTGTTCGACGCCGCCCAGCGCGACGAACTCGCGGCGCGGCGGGGTTTCGGGGTCGCGCGGTTGGTGCTGTGCGACGGCAAGGACTTCTGCTGGCACGGCGTCCGGGCCGCGGCGGGC
Organism: Planctomycetota bacterium; assembly: GCA_036724695.1. GTDB lineage: Bacteria > Planctomycetota > UBA1135 > UBA1135 > UBA2386 > JACKIC01. Next base: position 10,746 of record DAIMFJ010000077.1, on the reverse strand, counting down.
CTCGCTGCGGCGCGGCGTCTGGTCGCCGGCCTCGCGGCCGACGCGATGGCGCGTTAGGCAGATCAGCCGGCCGCCTGCTCGGGCCGTTT
>DAIMFJ010000077.1:0-10647 GCA_036724695.1 Planctomycetota bacterium | reverse complement strand
CGCCGAGCTCGCCGATCCGGGCCAGCAGGGCCTCGAGGTCCAGCCCGCTGCCGGCCCGGGCGCTGCGCGCGCACAGGGCATCGCGTTTGTCGAGCAGCTCGCAGAAGTGCGAACCGTCGGTGGCGACCCGTCGCACCTGCCGGGCGGGATCGCGCAAGGCCTCGCGAGCATGCTGCACGCCCATCTGGGCCATGATCTTGCTCGCGGCCGGCGCACTGGTGAGCAGGACGTCACCATCGGGCGAGCAGAGCTGGAATTGGAACCTGCCGGTCTGGTCGAGGACCAGTTCGAATCGTGCAGCCATGGCTGACACCTCCGGCACCGAGACGAACGGCGGTTGCGGTGTGTTCCCACCGTTCCCGTATTCCGCGGCACCGAACCGGCGGTTCGGCGTCTCTCGGCGTTCGCAACCTCGCCGCGGTGGGTGGCTTGCCGTCGGCGTCGGGAATTCGTACTCAGGATGCAACATCCGCCGCGAGGGCCGCCTGCAACGCGGCGAGCGGCATGGCCTGCTGGCAGGCGCTGCCGATCCCGGTCGGCAGCACGAATTGCACGGCTCCGGCGCTCACCTTCTTGTCGCGGGCCAGGAATGGCAGCAGTTCGTCGACCGGCGGCAGCGGCGTGCGCGGATGGCCGTAGCGGGCCAGCAGCGCCTGCGCGCGGGAGGCCTGCGCGGCCGGCATGAGGCCAGCCGCCGCGGCAAGGCCGAGTGCGAAGTGCAGGCCGCGGGCGACGCAGTGGCCGTGCGGGACCAGGAAGCCGCTGTGGGCCTCGAGGGCGTGGCCGAGCGTGTGGCCGAGGTTCAGCAGCCGGCGCGGGCCCTGTTCGCGCGGGTCGCGTTCGACCACCGCGATCTTCGCGGCGATGCTGCGCACCACGACCGGATCGAGGGCCGCCAGGTCGCGGGCGAGGATCGCGTCGGCGTGCCGTTCGAGGTGCGCGAACAGCTCGGCGTCGCAGCCGATGCCCATCTTGAGCGCCTCGGCGAGCCCGCTGCGGTATTCCCGCTCCGGCAAGCCGTCCAGCAGCTCGACGTCGACGAACACCCGCGCGGCGGGGTGCAGGGCGCCGACCAGGTTCTTGCCCTCGGGCAGGTTGACGGCGGTCTTGCCACCGACCGAGCTGTCGACCATCGCCAGCAGGGTGGTCGGCACCTGCCAGAACTCGATGCCGCGCAGGAAGAGCGCGGCGGCGAGGCCGCCGACGTCGCCGACCACGCCGCCGCCGCAGGCGATCAGCAGGCCGCCGCGATCGAGGCCGGCAGCACTCATCGCCCGCAGCAGGCGTTCGCAGCCGGCCAGGGTCTTGCCGGATTCGCCGTCGGCATGGGCGAGTTGCGGGAGCGCCGCGAGCGCTGCCGGCAGCGGTGCCGCCGGGTCGCGGTACACGAAGGCGGCCCGCGTGCGCAGCGGTTCGGCCAGCGCGGCGACCGCGCCGGGCCCGATCACGACCTCGCTGGGTGGTTCGTGCGCCGGTCGGCAGTGCAGCGTGATCACGGTGCCGACGATGCCGGCTCGGCCGGAGCCGCGCCGGTGCGCCTCTCGCGCCGGCGTTTGCGACGTTCGTCGAGTTCGCGTTCGTGCTGCAGGGTCGCCTTGGCCCAGCGGCGCTTGGTCCACAGGATGCCGATCGCCAACAGCAGGATGCCGCCGGCGGTCATCGAGCTGATCCAGACGGTGGTCTCGGCGACACCGAGGTCGAACGCATCGAGGTCCGCGGCGACGAACAGCGGCATCGTGTAGCGCTTGCCGTCCATCGCCTCGTAGACGAACCAGCGGTAGAAGTAGCCGCGGATCTCGACGTCGGTGCGGGTCGGCAGTTCTTCGGCGCGGCGCGGCACCCAGACCGGGATCACGTGCCCGCCGAAGTCGCGCACCTGGACCCAGGCGGTCGTCCAGTGCCTGATGTTGGCCGGGTTCGCCGGTGCCGCGAGGGTCGTGCGGCGCACCAGCGTGCCGAGCACGCGCAGCGGCGTGCCCGGGGCCAGCAGGTTGCGCTGCAGCAGCGGGTAGGTGTCGGCGAGGTTCAGCACGCCGAATTGCCGCCAATGGGCCAGGGACTGCCCCGGGGCGGTGTCGCGGGCGAATGCGGCCAGGTGCCACAGGGCTTCGCACTGGTCGTTCTCCAGGTCCTGCCAGGCCTGGCTGCCCGGGAAGTAGTCCTGGCTGGCGATCTCCGGCAACACCTGCCGGTCGAGCTGCGTCACCGGCCCCCAGTCGGGGTAGTCCTGCTGGATCGCGCGGCCGACCAGCAGCGGGGCCCGTTCGGTGGAGATCGGGTAGGTCGTGTCGCGCAACTTCAGCAGGTAGCCCTCGATGCGGGCCCAGCCGCCGCGCGTCACCGTGGCCGGCGGCGGTTCGGTGAACGTCGCCATCGCGTGGTTGCCGTCGCGCAGCCGCAGCGTCGCCTCGTAGATCGAGCGGCCGCGGATCGGGTGGCCGGTGCGTGGACCGGTGAGCTCGACGACCTCGCCTTCGAACCACAGCCAGCGGCCGCGCCAGCGCTCCGGGGCCTCCTGCAGCTCGGCGAGCGGCACCGGGTCGGCCGGCATGCCGAGCGCGGCGGCGACGGTCGGTCCGACGTCGATGCTCTTCCCCAACAGGTGCTGCAGCGGTTCGGCTTCGAGCACCAGCCGCTCGTCGCGCGAACCGTCCTTGGCCGTCGCCAGCAATGCGGTGTCGAGGATCGGCACGGCGACGACGATCGGCGGCGCGGCGACGTCGGTGCGCTCGGGCTCGGGTGCCGGCGTCCAGAACAGCAGCAGGTAGAACAACCCCGCCAGCAGCGCGCCGGACAGGATCAGGCGCGTCAGCGGCGACATGCGCGGCAACAGCGTCGGGGTGGCCGTGGGATGCATGGCGGTTGGGAACGGCGCGGCGGGCCTGCCGGTTTGCTGGCCCGGAGGATTCTGCGGCCTCTCAGCCCTCGGGGCGCTCGTAGAGGCCGCCGAGGTGGAAATTGGCGATGTCCGAACGGTCGACGATGGTCGCGGCGTTGACGCCCAGCGTGATGGCGATCACCTCGGCGATCTCGTCGCTGCTCGCACCTTCGCGCTTGGCCTTCTTCAAGTGCCCTTCCAGACAGCCCTTGCAACCACTGGTCAGCGCTGCGGCGATGGCGATGAACTCCTTGGTCTTGAGGTCTAGCTTGGTCTTGCCGTAGGTCGCCTTGTAGAAGCCCATGTACAGGTGCTTGAGTTCGGGCGTCAGCAAGGCATAGCTGCGCATCGTCGAGCTGGGCAGGCGGCCGTCGGCGAGGGTCGCGTCGGCGGGTGGGTTCTTCGATTCGTCCGTCATGGTAGTGCAGTGGGGGCCGCTGCGGTCGCAGGGTCCGGGCGGGCCAGGGTCGGTATACGACCCTAGGCTCCCGACGGATGCGAATTAATGCAAGGGCGCGGCCGGCGAAGGCCTACTGCAGGGCCAGTTGCAGGCGCACCAGCGCGTCGCGGTCGCCGGCCAGCTCGAGCTGCGCGAACGCCGCTTCGAAGCCCAGCCACTGCACTTCGCCGACCATCGGCCCGGGGCGCAGTGCGCCGACCGGTTCGCTCGGGGTGCCGGCCTGCCAGGCGTACGGCCACTCGACCAGGCCGAGGTCCCCGAAGAACTCCTGCTGCGGGGTCGCCAGCTCCAGCAGATGGATCGGCCGCCGCAGGCCGATCTCGCGGTGCACCTCGCGGCGGATCGCCTCTTCGAGCTTCTCGCCGGGCGTCACCGCGCCGACCACCGGCCCCAGCGGCCATTCCTCGCGCGGCTTCTGCCGCAACAGCAGGTACTCGACGCGGCGGTCGAGGACCTGGAACACGAAGATCCGGACGCGGTGTTCGAGGTTGAACATGGCGGCGCTGGCGAGGGCAGGTGACGCCATGCCACCCGGCCCCAACTGCCACTAGCGCAGTACATCGGCCGGGGTTGCGCGCCGGTGCACTCTGGATCCCCGAATTTGCGAAATCGTTGCGCGTGCCGTCTCGCTCAGCGCCCGCCGCCGGCGTCCGTACCGCCCTTGCGATCGGCCTTCGGCTCGCCTTTGCCGCCAGCCGGCAGCAACGCCTCGAGACCCGCCTGCTTGGCGTTCGCCGCGGCGAACACTTCGCCGACCGCGGCGAACGAGTACGGCAGGGTCTGGTCCTGGAAGCCAGCACCCCAGGAGTGGCCGCCGCCTTCGATCAATCGCCAGGTGTGCGGCACCTTGTGCTCGTCGAGGGCCTTGTGCAGCAGTTCGTTGCCGGCGGCGAAGCCGTAGCGGTCCTCGGTGCCGGCGTCGAAGTAGATGCGCAGGCGGCGCAATGCCTCGGGTTTGGCGGTCAGCGCCAGGCACAGCGGGTTGGCCTGCTGCCACGGTTCCTTCTGGATCGGGTTGCCGAACACCTCGTCGAGGCCGATCCGGCTGGCGGTCGCCTTCATGCGGTCGGGCAACGACTCGGGATCCTCCGGGAACACCGCCGAGCTGTGGGCCCCGACCACGGCGAACAGGTCGGGCTGCGTGAACGCGATCCGCAGCGCCGCCATGCCGCCCATGCTGACGCCGAGGATCGCCCGTTCCTCGCGCCGTTCGCTGACCCGGTAGGTCTTGCCGAGGTGGGCGAGCAGGTCCTTGGTGATCAGGTCCTCCCACTTCTCGTCCTTGCGGTTGACGTACATCGACGTGCGGCCGCCGTTGGCGGTCACCACGATGCACGGCGGCAGCTTGCCGTCGGCGACGCAGCGGTCGAGCACCGGCGCGCCGCCGCGGACGTGGAACCGCAGGTGGTCCTCGTGCATGCCGTGCAGCCAGACCACCAGGGGATACTTGCGGTCCTGGTTGGCCTCGTCGTCGTAGCCCTTGGGCAGGTAGACGCCGTACGGCATCTCGCGGCCGACCGCCTGGCTGGCGAACTTGCCTTCGCGGAACGTGAACTGGGTCAGCTCGACGCGCGCTTCGGCCTCGGCGCCGCGGCGGCGATCCGGCCGGCCCTGGCCGGGGTTCTGGGCCAGCAGCAGCGGAGCGAAGAGCAGGGCGAGGGCGAGCGGAGCGGTGCGGTGGATCGGCATGCGATACCTTGGCGGTGGGGACGCTGGTAGTGTTGCGCGCCGACCCGCCCGCGCCCAGGGGGTGGGGCGAGAATCCACTCCCGAGCCCTGCTTGGACCCGACCGCCAACCGTCTCTCCCCGCTCCTCGACCGCCTCGTCAACCACGAGCGCGAGCGGCCCAACCAGGCCCTGTGGGATCTGGCGCCGACCGCGCACCTGCTGGCCCGCCCGGGCGCCGCACCGCCACCCCGGCCGGCCGTGCAGGTCGGCGGCAGCAAGGGCAAGGGCACGACCTGCGCGATGTTCGCCGCGCTGCTGCAGCGCCGCGTACGATGAGGCGCGCCTGCTGCAGCGCGCCGGCCGCCGCGCCGGGGTCTACACGTCGCCGCACCTGCAGACGCTGCGCGAACGCATCGCCGTGGCCGGCGAGCTGGTGCCCGTCGAGGTGCTCGAGCGCATCCTGCGCGAGCTGCTGGCGGTGCCGGCCGAGCGGCCGCCGACGTTCTTCGAGGCGCTGACGGTCGCCGCCGCGCAGTGGTTCGCCGAGCAGCGGGTCGACCTGGCGGTCTACGAGGTCGGGCTCGGCGGCCGGCTCGACGCGACGACGGCCCTGCCGGTCGACGCCAGCGTGCTGACCACCGTCGAACTCGAGCACACCGACCTGCTCGGCGACACCGTCGAGGCGATCGCCGGCGAGAAGGCGGCGATCGTGCGGCCCGGCGGGCTCGGCTGCACCGCCGTGCAGGGCGCGGCCCTGGACGTGCTGCAGCGGCACGCCGCCGAGGTCGGCGCCCGCTTGCTCGTGCTCGACCGCGACTTCGGGATCGTGCGCTTGCGCGAACGGGACGGCGTGCTGACCGGCAACCTGTGGCTGCCCGAGCGGCTGGTGCCGTTCGCGCTGCGCGGCGGGGCGCTGTTCGAATTGCCGGCACTGGCCCTGGCGGCCGCGACGCTCGACACGCTGCTGCCGGGCGTGCTCGGCAGCGAGGTGCAGCTCGACCGGCCGGCGACGCCGGCGCGGTTCGAGGTGTTCTCGCAACCGGACGGTGGTGTGGTGATCGTCGACGGTGCGCACACCGAACACTCGTTGGCGGCCGTCGCCGCCGAACTGGCCCGCCGCTACCCCGGCCGCAAGATCGGCCTCTTGTTCGGCTCGGCCGCCGGCAAACGCTGGCGCGCCGGATTGAGTTCGCTGCTGCCTTGCGTCGATACCGCCTACGTCTCGGCCGTCACCGGCACGTCCTCCGAGGACCCGTCGACGATCGTCGCGCACCTGCGGGGGCACGGCATCGCCGCCGAACAGGTCGACGGCGTCGAGGCGGGCCTCGCCGCACTCGCTGCCCGCGGCGGCATCCGCCTCGTCGCCGGTTCGTTCTACCTCGCGGGCGCCGCCCGGCAACGGCTGGCACCCTCGTCGCCTGCCCAGTCATGAACGAACGCCCCTCCGATGCCTCGTCCGCGGTGCCCGTCTTCGTCGAGGACCTGTTCCTCACCGACGTGTTCCTGATCAAGGGGCGCCTCGCCAACAAGGGCCGCCGCCTGTCGGACGTGCTCGAGGACCACGGCAAGACGTTCCTGCAGATCGCCGACGCGACGATGGTGTCGCTGCGCACGCGCGAGGTGATCCGCACGCCGTCGCTGCTGGTCAACAGCGGCGAACTGCTGCTGGCCCACGAGCTGCTCGAGGTCGCCGGCGACGAGGTGCAGAAGCGGCTGACCGCCAAGAAGCAGCGCACCACGCGGGTCCGCGCCTTCTACAACGGCGCGACGCAGTTCGAGTTGTCCGGCATGATCGAGCCCAACGCCTACGAAGGCCTCGGCCTGCAGCCTCGCAAGTACTTCATCGTCGAGAGCCCGGCGTTCCGCGGCCTCGACCTGGCGCACGCCGAACTGGCGGTGCTGCGCAACCTCGAGTACGCGATCGTGCGCCGCGATCGCATGGCGTACGTCTACGACTTCGGCTGAGTCGGCCCTGCCAGCGGCGTGCTACACTGGGTTCGGTGTCGACCGATCCCGCAGTGCGCCAACCGTTCACGATCCCGCTCGCCGACGGCCCGGTGTCGCCGACGGCCGATCGCGCCGCGGCGGCCAGCGTGCTGCTGGTCGGCGGGCTCGCGGTGGCGGCGCTGGCGCGCATCGAACCGGACCCGCGTGGTTTCGACACGCACGTGCAGCTCGGCATGACGGCGTGTTCGTGGCCGCAGTGGTACGGCATGCCGTGCCCGACCTGTGGCTGCACGACCGCGGCGTGCCTGGTCGTGCACGGGCGCTGGTTCGACGCGCTGGTCACCCAGCCGTTCGGGGCGGCGCTGGCGGTGGTCGGCGTCGGGCTCGCGCTGCATGCCGGCTACTGCCTTCTGCGGCGTCGCTCGTTCGTCGATCTCCTGGTGCGCTTGCCGTTCTGGAAGGTGCTGTTCGGCGGCCTGCTGCTGCTGCTGGCGGCCTGGGGCTACAAGTGCCTGACGTTCGCGGCCTGAAGGGGGCGCCGCGACGCCGGGCTCACGGGCGCGTCCGTCGGCGGCCGCCGCGCGGTCCTGACGCCGCCTTGTGGGCACCCGGCAGCTCGTCGGCGAGGGCCTCGTCGAGCATGCGCAGGTACGAGGCGTAGCGGCTGTCGGCGATCGTGCCGGCGGCGACCGCCGCACGCACCGCGCAGCCCTGTTCGTGCTGGTGCAGGCAGCTGCGGTACTCGCAGTGCGGCAGGCGCTCGGCGAGTTCCGGGAACAGGAACTGCAGTTCCTGGCTGCCGCAGTGGAACAGGTGGAAGTTGCGCACGCCGGGTGTGTCGAGCACGTGACCACCACCCGGCAGCGGGATCAGTTCGGTGTGGGTCGTGGTGTGGCGGCCCTGGCGGATGTGGTTCAGCGAGCCGACGCGCAGCGTCAGGCCGGGCACCACGGCGTTGAGCAGCGACGACTTGCCGGCCCCGGACACGCCGCAGACGACACTGCGGTTGTGGTGCAGCAGGTCGGCCAGCGCGGCGAGGCTGGAACCGGTCTCGTGGCCGGCGGCGGTGCTGGTCGCGAACGTCGTCGCGCCGGCGCGACGGTACACGTCGGCCCAGCGCGCGGCGGCGCCCGGATCGAGGTCGCACTTGGTCAGCACGACGTAGCCGGCGATGCTCTCGCGGCGGCAGGCGGCCAGCACGCCGTCGACCAGTTCGCTCTGGAACGGCGGCTGCGTGACGCTGCCGACCGCCAGCACCGCGGTGATGTTGGCGGCCATCACCTGGGCCCGGGTCGCGCCCTCGCCGGCGGCCCGGCGGTGCAGTTGCGAGGTGCGCGGCAGCACCGCGTCGATCGCGTTGCCGGTCGCGTCGAGGTGCACCAGGTCGCCGACCGCCAGCGGGCGCTTCTCGTGCGATCCGCCGTCGAACAGCTTGCCCGCCAACGGCACCTGGCGGCGCAGTCCGCCGATCTCGACGTGGCAGACCTTGGCGTCGATGCGTAGAACGAGGGCTGCGAGCGATGGTTCGGACATCCAGTACGGCGGTGGTTGGCAGGTTGGCGCCGAGCCCGACCGGCGCGTTGCATCTCGGCAACGCGCGCACGTTCTTGTTGGCCTGGCTGTCGGTGCGGTCGCGAGGTGGCACTCTACTGCTGCGCATCGAGGACATCGACGGTCCTCGGGTGAAGCCGGGTGCGGCGGCGGCGGCCGGTGCGGATCTGCAGTGGTTGGGGCTCGACTGGGACGGCGAGCCCCTGCTGCAGAGCACGCGCGCGGCGGCCCACGCGGCGGCGGCCGCCCGCCTGGTCGAACTGGGACTGGCCTACCCGTGTGTCTGTTCGCGCAAGGAGATCGACGCGGCGGCCTCGGCGCCGCACGAAGGGCTCGAGCACGAACCGGTGTATCCGGGCACCTGCCGCGGTCGCTTCGCGACGCTGGCGGCGGCGCAGGCGGCCACCGGTCGCACCGCGGCCCTGCGATTCCTGGTCGACGTCGCGGCGGTGCCGTTCGTCGATCGCTTCGCCGGGCCGCAGCCCGGCCTCGTGCGCGGGGACTTCGTGATCCAGAAGCGCGATGGCTTGCCGGCGTACCAGCTGGCGGTCGTAGTCGACGATGCGGCGACGGCGGTCGACGAGGTGGTGCGCGCCGCCGACCTGCTGCCGAGCACACCGCGGCAGCTGTTGCTGTACCGGGCCCTCGGGCTGCCGGAACCGGCGTTCCGTCACGTACCCCTGGTGGTCGGTGGCGACGGCCTGCGGCTCGCCAAGCGGCACGGCGACACCTCGCTCCTGCATCTGCGCGAGCAAGGCGTCGCGGCCGACGCGGTGGTCGGCTTCCTGGCGGCGAGTCTCGGCATGCGCGCCCCGGGCACCCGTTGTCGCCCCGCCGATCTGCTGGCGGACTTCGACTGGGCGAAGGTGCCCAGGGCCAGCGTGCGTGGCGACCAGCACGGTCTGTTGCCGTGACACTGCGCTGGCTCAGCGTTGGCGCCAGACCTGCTGCAGCAGTTCGACGGCTGCAGGTCCCTGCCACAGCGCGCGCGCCGCAGCGGCGGCGAGCAGGTCCTCGGCGGCGGCGCGGCTGGCCGCCGAGCGGTCCTCGACCAGGCACAGACCGGCGAGCAGCACCTCGCTGACGGCCGCGCCGGCGTGCGCGGCGGCCAAGGCTTCGCCCGGCACGCCGCGCAACGACTGCGCGGCGTTCGTCAGCACGGTGGCGTCCGGGGTGCCGCGGAAGGCCTGCACCAGTTGGTGGAGGTGGATGCGCGCGGCGGCCGGCAGGGCCTCGTGGCGACCTTCGACGCCGGCCAGACTCTGGCGCGGATCGGCGGCCACTCGCGCCAGCAGGTCGGCTCGGCCGGCATCGGGCGCGGCGAGCACCGGCGGCTCGCCCCACGGCCACGGCGCGTACTCCAGGGCCGCGAACGCGGCCATCGCGCCGACCGCGCCGAGCAGCCAGGCCCGGCGCCGGCGCGAGATCGACTGCCGACGGCGCGACTCCTGTTCGGCGGCGACCAGCGTGGCGACCTGGGTGGCGACGCTGCGCCAGTGCTCGGCAGCCCGCACGATGCGGCCCGGCGGGGCTTCGTGCGGGGCCAGTTCCTGCAGCGTCTGGTCGAGCTGTGCGGTGGTGCGGCGGGCCAGTGCGAGGCGGGCGCTGGGGCTGGTCGTGCGATCGAACTCGCTCTCGGCCTGCGAAGCCCGCTCGAGGGCGCCGGTGATCGCCACGTCGCGCAGATCGCGCGCGTAGAGGCTCGCGCGTTCGTTCGGCGCCAGCACCAACAGCAACTGCAACAGGTCGCGGCGTTCGTCCAGGCACTGCTGGCGGGCCTGCGGATCGCTGAGCGGGTCGTCCAGCAGGGCCGCGTAGCGCGCGGCCAGTTCGACGTTGCGCCGCACTGCCGTGTCGAGTTCCTGCTTCTTGCGGCGCGCCTCGGCGAGCCGCTCGGCGAGGCGTTGCGCTTCCTGGCCGTCGCTGTCGCCGAGGCTGGCGATCGCCCGCTCCATGTCGAACAGGCCGGTGGTCCAGTGGCCGCGGGCGATCGCGCGCTCGGCGCTGTGGGTCAAGCGGTCGCGAGCCGAACGCGCTTCCTCCCAGCGTAGGCGCAAGCGTTCGATCGCGTCGACCAGCTCGCTGCGCGGCTTCATCCTGCCAGCTAATACCGTGCCTGAGCGCGGCCAGCGCGGTGATGCG
>DAIMFJ010000076.1:14654-17512 GCA_036724695.1 Planctomycetota bacterium | reverse complement strand
CCGCAGGGCGTGCGGGTCACGATCACGGCGACGCGGCGCGGTGGGGTGGTCGCCATCACCGTCGCCGACGACGGTCCTGGCATCGACGCTGCCGCGCGCGCCCGGGTGTTCGAGCCCTACTTCACGACCAAGTCCTCGGGCACCGGCCTGGGCCTGGCCATCTGCCGCCGCATCGTCGAGGCCCACGGTGGCTCGATCGCGCTGCTGCGCAGTGGCACCGCCGGCTCCACGTTCGAGTTCGAAATCCCGTGCCTCAGCCAGGTTGCGCCAACTGCACCGCCAGCCTGAGCTGGCTCGGCATGCCCCCCGACTGTCGCAAATGCGTCCCGCAGCCCTGTTCGGCCCGCAGCCGGCCCCGACGCCGCCTATCCTGATCGATCTGCCCCTGCGTACCGGCCCACCCATGAAGCTGCTCGCCACCGCGCTCCTGTCCTGCGCTGCCGTCACGGCCCAGACCTACACGCTCACCCCGTTCGGCCCGGCCTGCGCCGGCACCTTGCAGGGCCAGGTCGTCACCCTGCCCAACGGCCACGGTCTGCGCCTCGGTGCCACCCAACTGGCTCCGAACGCCATCGCCGTGCTGGTCCTCGGCCACCAATCCACCGTGCCGTCCCCATTGCCCGGCAGCAACTGCACCCTGCTGATCGACCCGCGCGCCACCCAGATGGCCCTCACCGGCCCGCGCGGCCGCGCCGCCTGGCAGCAGCGCATCCCGCCGATGTTGCCGATCTCCTTCGACCTCCAGGTCGTCACCCTCCAGCCGACCCCGACCGGCCGCCTCGCCGAGAGCACCAACGCCCTCAACCTCTCCGGCACCTGACCTGCGCATACCTCACCCGGTCCCGAATGCGCACGCCCGCGCCCAAGTGACGACCTGACAACACCTTGGCGCGGCCCCCAGAAAACCTGGCTGCAGGCATGGCGGTTGCAGAGGCATGCCCGAACTGCGATCCTGACCCTGGCATGGGCTGGTTCTTCTATCTGGTGCGCTGTCGCGACGGCTCGCTGTACGCCGGCATCACCAACGACCTCGCCCGCCGAATCGCGCAGCACAACGGCGGCACGGGGGCCCGATACACGCGCGGTCGCGGGCCGGTTCGGCTGGAGTACCACGAAGCGTGTGACGGCCGAGCCGCGGCAAGCCGGCGTGAGCGGCAGGTGAAGTCGTGGCAGCGCGCCGCCAAGGAGGCACTGATCGCCTCCGATGTCCTGCCTTGAGGAAGGCGTGCCATGGTGCCGCCTCGGCCGATTGCCTCTTTGCCGCAGATTCGGAACCGGTCCGCTGGATTGGCGTTGAGGCCCTGATGCGCCTCCCAATGGCATTCTTGGCTGCGGTCGCCGCCTTCGCGGGAGTGGCTTCGTGCACCCTGTCCGCCCCTGCCGGGCAGATCGGGTCACCCGCACGGCACGGCATCCAAGTCTGGAACCACACCGATACGCCACGGACCCTGGCAGTGCAGGCCAGGCATGCGAACGGCACCCGGCGGTTGGTGGCGACGATGGTCGTTCCTGCATCTCGTCCCGTGCGCGACGCCAGCCTCGGCGGCGATCCCGGCGCAGTCCTGAACAGGTCGTTCGAGCTACGCGATGGCGAGGATCTCGTGGTGGTCGGCGATGACCGGGGGCTGGCGACGACCCAGGCGTTCATGCCGCAGTCCGGCGGTTGGGCGATCGTATTCGTAGGCCAGACCAGCCTCGAGGTCCTGATCGACAGTGGGCCACGCGGACTCGACTGACCGCGAAGGCCATCGTCGGTGGCGCGCCGACTTACCTGGAACTTACCGACGCCATCGGGAAACTCGACTACCTTGGCAGCATGGTTGAGCTGGCAGGCTGCGTTCCCGGTGCCACTGCCTTCGTCGCACGTTTGCGAACGTCGGTGGCGGCGTTGCTGGCACTGGGAGTCTTGCCGGGAATGCCGTTGCCGGCCCAGCAGGACCTTCGCACCGAGCTCGAGTCCCTCGCGAAGTCCATCCCATGCCTGCCTTCGGGCATGCTGCTCTACGATCGGCCGGCTACGATGGAACTTCGGCTCGGTTGGCTCGAACCGGCCGAGCGCGACGCCTTGGTCCAGTTCCATCGCCACCGTCGTCGGTACGCGCAGGACGAATTGCTCGCCTTGCTCGAGCATCCGGACGCCAAGGTCCGGGTGTTGGCGATCGGGGCGGTGCACGTGGGCGTGGATCCTCGCGTAGGCTTGCCGCTGCTGCAGAAGCTCGTGGACGACCCAGCGCCGGGCTTCGCGGCGCACAATGGTGGCTCCTATGCCTTGGCGCACCTGCCTAGCCTCGAGGAACTGCGGCGCCGGGAACTGGGCAAGCCGGTGACCGTCGGCCAGGTCGCCGTCGACGTGCTTGGCTTCCACATGACCCGTGCACATTCTCGCTACAGCCCAGTGGACGCCGTCGAGCCGTTTCGCTGGCAGGACTACTGGGCGGAGCGGGCCGGGCGAATCCACTGCCTGTCGTGGTTCGTGGTTGCGCTCGACTGCGCCACCGGCGGCACGACACCGTTCCAGTCCGACCGGATCGAGTTCGTCGCCGCGTTGCGGGCCCGGCTCGACCTCCTCCCCGCGGACGAACGCAACTGGTACCTGCTGTGCCTCGCCGATCCCGAGACCCATCCCCTGGTCACTGCCGCGGAGCGGCTCGCGATCGCCAAGGCGATCGGCGGCCAGGCACTGCTGGCCTACCTGCGCGGCTCAGCCCCATTCGCCGACCCGGACCTGCAGGCTCGCGACAGCAACGACGGGCGGCGGCGCGGTGTGCTCGCCTTCGTGCTCGCGCATGCCACCGAGCTGCTCCCGCCCGAGTGTGCCGAGGAACTGCTGGTCGCATGGCGCCAGCAACGTGTGCATG
>DAIMFJ010000076.1:0-14644 GCA_036724695.1 Planctomycetota bacterium | reverse complement strand
GGCCCCTTATTGGTGTTCTGGCCGCGCCCTCCTGGCGCCCCCCCGACCCGGCCCTCTGGCCGGCGGGGGCTTTGGGGCTGGCCCCCTACCGTGCCGTGGCTATCTTCGCCGTGGCAATGCAGTACCACCGGGCTGCGCACCCTTTCGCCCAGAACGACCGCGCGTACCTGCACTGGGCGCTGTGGCAAGTCCGCGGTCCGGCGGCACTCACCAGACTGCGCGACTACGTCTTCGCCGAAGTGCCAGCACCCGGTGCCGTTGGCTTCGGTCGCTCCCTCTTCTTCCAGTTCCTGGGCCCGCAAGACGAGCCGCTTCTGCTGGCCCTGCTGCGCGACGATCGCCTGGCCACCCTCGACCCGGGCAGTCTCTACCAGCTCGGTCTCGCCGCCAACCGTGTCGCCGGCCGCACGATCGTCACCGAGGCCGAGCTGCTGCAGCTACCGCACCCCTCGCTCGACGCCGACCGCGCCGCCATCCACGCGCGGATCCTCGCGCCGCTGCAGCGCTACGCCACCCGCTGACCCCTCCCGACTGCGCATACCTCACCCGGTACCGAATGCGCACGATCGCGCCTAAACAGCATCCGATCAGCGGCTTCGGTTTATGGACGGCTATATCTATTGAATCCGAACGTCCACGCGGACCGACGCCTGGCTTCAGCCAATCTCGCCCAGGCCGAAGTTGCTCGTAGAGCGGGTACCCCATGCGGTCCGCCCGCAGGAGAATGCAGCGATGACCTCGCCCAGGCCTGTCGACCGCAGGTTCCACCTGTCGTGGGCAGAGAGCCGTTCCCCCTTGCTGCGCGCCACCGCAACCTTGTGGCTGCCGTGGTTGGCCGCCTTCGTCGCTTCTCCGCTCACCGAGTGCGGACACTGCGTGCGGAACTACGTGATGCTGCTGCCCGTGTTCCCGGGGCTCGCAGCTGGCATGTGGCTCGGCGCGTCGGTTGCCGGGTTCGCCGCTGTAGCCGCCGTGGCCGCGCTGATCCTGCTGGGGGTCGTCGCGACGGGCGTCGGCCTCGCCGGCCGCCGCTGGCCGTTGGTCGCGGTGCCGTTCGCGGCGCTCGCCACCGCCCAGGCAATTGGCCTCGGCTACCTGTTGCGGATGTGAGTTGCCTCCCGATTGGTTCAGGGAATGGCCACTCGGCACTCAACCTGGGTTCGCGGACCTCGGTTGCCGCCCCATTGCTCCCGACTACAGCAGCAAGCGGAGGTGTTTCGGCAACTGGCGGCTGCGATGCCGCACTGCTCGAAGTTCCTCACGCCCGACACCATGCCTTCCTTGCCCCGCCAAGCGTACAGACTTGCTTTGACCCTGAGCGCATTCCTGTCCAGCTGCGGTGGGGGCGCTGGTTCGGCCGCCGGAACGCCCGCCGCGCCGCCGGTCGCCCTGCGCGAACTCGGCGAAGCGAAGGTGCAGTGGATGGCCGTTCGCGCCTCGATCCCGGATTCGGTGCTCGTACCAGGCAAGTCGATCGAGGCCTCGCTGTGGATCGGCTGCAATGCTGCGGACCCCAACCCCAAGGTGTTGCGGGCCTGGATCGGTTCGGACCAAACCGCCGACCTTGCCAAGTCCGTGGCCAGATTGGCACCGCCGAGCATGCGCCACCACTTCCTGGCCAGCGTCCCGGTACCCGATCCGTTGCCAGCCGACGCACGCTTCCAGATCGAGATCGAAGACACCGGCGGCGCTTTGCACCGCGTCGGCTTCGATCTCCATCCGTGACCGCCCCTGCGCATACCTCACCCGGTCCCGAATGCGCATCGTCGTTCCCAAGCAACGAGTCCACAGTCGCTTACCGCTATTCGCCGCAAAATCACCTGCAGCTGCCTCCGGGCCTCGTCGCCGTAAACGGGGAGTCCTGCGGTCGGCTCCACGATGCGCTCGGCACGCTCCGTCCACACCACCGATGAACTTGCGCCCGCTGCCGGTCCTCCCCGTCCTCCTCGGTCTCGCGGCGTTGCCCGCGCAAGCCAAACCGACCGCGCCGGTCACCCTGCGCGTGGTCACCCCCGACGGATCGCCAACCGCGTGCACCGTGAACCTCGCGCGCTACCAGAGCGACGAGCAACCGTTGTCCCCGGTGCCCTCCTCCAGTGGCTTCCAACCGCGCCAACTCGCAACTCCGGACTTCCGCAACGGCATCGCCACCCTGCCCGACTTGCCCAGGGGGAACTTCGTGTTCGTGCTCACGGCAGCCGAGCATGCCCAAGCCATCTCCCGGCCGTTCCTCGTCGGAGAGAAACCAGTCGAAGTCGTCGTCGAGCTGCGCGTCGGGGCCACGGTGGTCGGCAGGGTGGTCGACGAAGATGGCCATGCGATCGTCGGCGCGGTGGTCACCACCGACGAAGCGAGCGAACGTGCTGCAGCCGCCACGCCGGGTCACCAGCGCGTGCCCAGGGTGACTCGCACGAGCAACATCACCGACGCCCAGGGTCGCTTCGAACTGCCTCACCTCGCCGCGGGCGTCTACACGATTCGCGCCGGCCACACCGATTGGTGCCCACTCCAACTCGATGCCCTGCGCATCGACGACGAAGCCCGAACCGACCTCGGGAACCTGCAACTGCGCCGCGGCGCGCGGGTCACCGGCCAACTCGTCGGCGCCGGCAATGCGCAGTACGAACTCGAACTCCGCCCCACAGTCACCGCCACCGACCCAGCGGCACCCGCGGCAGCCGTCCTCGGGACGGCCTGGACGCTGCGCGACGGTTCGTTCCGCTTCGTGCACCGTGTTCCCCCTGGTCGCTATCGCCTGCTCGGCAAGCAGAGCCAGCCCATCAGCCCGTTCGGAGGATCCGGCTTCGGCTCGTTGGACGTGTCGGTCGAGGTGCTCGCGGGCCAACCCGAAGTGGTGCTCCCGATCCGCGCGCCCCGGCAGTGACGACTCGGCCCGATCCTGAGGTACGATCCTCCGATGCAGACACGCAAGGTATCCCTCGCCGTCCTCGCGAGCACCCTCGGCGTGATCCTCGGGTCGCTCGGATCGTCGGCAGTGGCGATGTTGGGCTGGCTCGGTTGGGTCGTACTCGGCTTGATGCTGCGCAGATGCGCGGTGGACGCCACGAGGATCTACCGACGCATCGCCATCGTCGCCACGGCCTGGGGCTGCACGATGCTCGGCGTCTGGTTCTGCTCGGGCCCTGGTCGGGACGTCGTCACGGTCGACGTCGGGCGCAATGGCTCGCTGATCGTCGAACAGCCCGGCGAACCGTACCCGATCCTGATTGCCGCGGGCTTCCCGTGGCAGGGATTCGAAGGCAACGGCAACGGCGCGGCCCCTGACCGGGTGCCGTGGGACCACGGCGTGGACGCCTGGTTCGTCAATCTGGCCGCTTTCCTGGCCGTGTTCTGGCTGCTCGCACGCGTGGTTCGTCACCAGGCCAGCCGCCGCGCCGCGCAGTGGGCCTGCGCGTTCTGTGCGATCTGCAGCTTCGGTGGTGGTTGGCGGATCGTCTGGCTGTTCGATTGACCGCTCCGGTGCAGCGGGCCGCGGAACGAGACGCGATGATGCTCGGCAACCGGCCACCCCGCTTGCCCTCGTGTCGCCGCGGCAACCCAGATCTCTCTCGCGAACCCCAACAACCATGACGAACGGCGTCGAAGTGCTCGGTGTCGATCCTGCCACCGGCCGAGAACTCTCCTACGTGCGGCTCGCCACGGCCGCCGACCTGCAGCGCCAACACCTGCCGCCGCGGCCGTTCGCATGCCTGCTGGCGTGGCACGTCGACACGGCCACCAACGCCGAACTGGCGCGGATCGCGCGCCTGCTGCGCGATGCGGGTTGCGGCTACGTCTGCGCCCATGGCCGCGGCAGCAGCCGCGTCGACGACGCCGTCGACGAAGAGGGCATTTCGATGCAGCTCGACGAAGGCCTGCGCGTGCCGTTCGTGATGACGACGTGGCACGACGACGAGCCGATCGCCGACACGCTGTTCTTCTTCCTGGTGCACACGTCGATCGAGGATGCCACCGACGATCCGGACTATCTGCCGTGGGGCGCCGAGTGCCGGCATGCCGTCGTCGTCGACATCGGCGGGGCTCTCGGCGATGGTCGGGAAGTCCGCGCTGCGTTGCGCGACCCGACGGCGTTCTGCACCGGCAGATGACCAGGATGCGGCGGGCGCACCCCGCCTTCAGCAGAACAGCTTGGCGCGGATCGCTGCGACGCTCGCCGGGCTGGCGCCCGTGCGTGCCACGGCGACGTCCCACAGACTCGGCCGCACGAACACCGCCAGCGGCAACTGCGGCGTCGCCAGCCGTGCCAGCCGCCAGGCGAGGCGCGCTTCGCTCGCATCGAGCCCGCTGCCACGGGCCAGTTCGAGGCACTGTCGGCGATCGCGTTGCCATGCGGCGAACCGCGGCCACACGATCGGCACGACGACCGCGGCCAGCAATACGAGCACGAGCGACACCAGCGCTGGCCACTCGACTGCGGCGATCATGGCAGAACCTCCGCGGCGTTCGACCACGCGCACAGAACCTCGCGGATCTTCGCCCGAACGCGCCCAGCCGGCTCGACGGCTTCGCGAGCCTCGAGAGCGGCCTTCGCATCGGGGAACTTCACCGCGCCGATCACCCACACCGCCGACAGGCGCGACAGCTCGTCGCCGTGGTGCAGCATGTCGAGCATCGCCGAACGAGCTTCCGGCCAACCCAGGTGCCAAAGCGCCTTGGCGGCATTGGCGCGCACGCGGTTGTCGCGGTCGCGCAGCAGCGGCACGAGAACCTGCACGCAGCGTGGGTCGGCGAGCTCCTCGAACGCCTCGACGGCATTGGCGCGCACGCGGCGATCCGGGTCGCTGAGCGCTGCGAGCAGCACCTTGACCCCTTCGTACGAACCCGACACCTCGACGATGCGGATCGCGGTGGCGCGAACGCGCCGGTCGGGATCGTCGAGCAGTTCGAGCAGTGGCTGGCGCAGGTCCTTCTCGGCGTCGAGCACGTCGACGATGCGCAGAGCCTTCAAACGGCGTGCCGGATCGAGCGCACCGATCTCCTCGGCGATGCGGTCGAGCATCTGCGCGTCGATCTTGGCGAGCGCCTTCGCGGCGACCGCTCGCGACGCCTCGTCCATGGTGTCGAAACGATCCAGATATCGTGCGAAGCTGATCTTCGAGACCTCGCGGACCGCCAACTGCCGCAGTTCGCGGTCGTTGGAGCCGAGCAATGGGGTCAACAAGGCCACGCGTTGGCCTGGTGCCAATGCCGCGACCAACTGTGCCGCAGCGCGCTGGGCGACCACGTTGCCGTCGCGCAACAATGCGGCGACCGCGTCGGTGCCGCCCGGACAGCCGAGGGCGTGCAACGCCTTCACCGCAGTCGCCTGCACGTCGCCGTCGGGGTGGCGGAGGAACGTCTCGATCCACGATTGCCGCTGTTGCGGTTCGCCACGGACCTCGCCGAGGATGCCGATCAATCGGCGCGCACTGTCCACGTCGAGTTCGGCGACGGCGTGCTGGACCGGTCCCCACCAGGGAACTTCGCGCGGATTGCGGATCGCGGTGTTGGCGCGTTCGTCGCGCAATGCCGCGATCTCGCGGCCGATCTCGCGACCGAAGTCGGGATCGCGCCGATCGCGCAGCACCTGCTGGGCGATGCGCTGCAGGTTGGGATCGCGGTCGAGCACCAACTGCACGACGAACTGCGCAGCCGCCGTCGCCGGTCCGTCGCCCAACGAGCGAACGAACGCGCGGCACAGCGTTGCGTTCGGCCGCGACAACAGCACACCGCGAAGTTGCGACATCACCAACGGACCGAACCCGAACAACACCTCGCACAACGCCTCGGCACGCTCGTCCGGACAGCTGCGCAGGGCGGTTCCCAATGCCTGCCAGGCCGCCTCTTGCGCCGCATTGCGGGTCGCCGGAGCGTCGGGAGTCGCCTTCGCGAGGGCGTCCTTGCGGGCCTCTGCATACTGGCGGAACCGCTCGACGAGGCCGGCGAAGGCCACGTCGGCGACCATCACGTTGGGATCGGTGATGCCGACCACCAGCAGGTCGGCGCTGCCGACGTCGCCGAGGGCGGCCACCAGCTGGAACGCACCGAGGCGACGCACGTCGCGACCGCCGACGATCTTCGCTCGCGCGACCGCGAGCAGTTCGTCGCGGAACGGCGACAAGGCCTGCCGCAGCGCCGTTCCGAACGCGGCGAACTGGTCGACGACGAGGTCCGGCCGGCGATGCGGGCCTGGTTGCAGCAGCCACCGCACCGCAGCGGATTGCACCTCGCCATGCTCTTCTTGCAGCGCCGCCTCGAGGTACGGCTCGCGCCGGGCCGGCGGCAGACCCTGCAAGTAGGCAAACGTGTCGGCGAGGCTCACGGTGGTGGTGGAGTGGCGGTCTTCTCCTTTCGGCCACTGCCGCGCCGCGCTGAGGGGATCGACGGCCCGCGCCGTGGCATCGGCGGTTGCCGACGAGGCCCGCCAGGTCCAACCCGGCGCCGTAGTGCCACGGCAGGTGTCCTTGCCGCGGCGTTGCGGCCAACCGCTTCGTCGGCCCGCCCGGTGCCAACGGCCCTTCGCCCCTGGACGCCCACGCCGCGCCGGCCACAATGGCCAGCCCATGCCCTCCCTGCGCCGCTTCGGCTACTTCCTGCTGACCCTGCTGCTGCTGGCCCTGCCGGCTCGTGCGACGTGGTCGATCCTGATCGTCGACGTCAGCACCGGCGAGATCGCCGTCGGCATCGCGACTTGCCTGACCGGTTTCGATCTCAAACCGAACACGATCGTCGTGATCCCTGGCTACGGCGTGGCGGCGGCGCAGTCGTTCGTTGGACCGCTGTCGCTGCGCGAACTGATCCGCACCGAGATGCTGAACGGCACACCGGCCGCGCAGATCCTGCAGTTGCTCGCCAATGCCGATCCGGGCCACCAGTCGCGCCAGTACGGCATCGCCAGTCTGATCGGCGGCACGGTGACGTTCACCGGGGCGGGGGCCGGTGGGTGGGCCGGTGGGGTCACCGGTCAGGTCGGCAACCTGCTCTACACGGTGCAGGGCAACGTGCTGACCGGTGCGCCGGTCGTCACCGCCGCCGAGCAGGCCATCCTGAACACGCCCGGCACGATCGCCGAGAAGCTGATGGTCGCGATGGAAGCCGCTGCGCAGATGGGTGGCGACGGCCGTTGCTCGTGCAACGGCGGGGCCCCGACCGGCTGCGGCTCGCCGCCGGCGTCGTTCACGAAGTCGGCGCACATCGGCTTGATGGTCGTCAGCCGCCCCAGCGACGTCGACAATCCGTGCAACGGCGGCCAGGGCTGCGGTGCCGGTGTCTACTGGATGGACCTGAACGTCGCCAACCAGACCGCGGCGGCCCCCGACGCGGTCGTGCAGCTGCGCCAGCGCTACAACACCTGGCGCGCGCAGCAGGTCGGTCGCGCCGACCACTACCAGTCGACGGTGACGTTGAGCGGCAACCGGATCCGCGCCAACGGCATCGACACGATCACCGGCACGGTGACCTTGCGCGATGCGCAGGGTGTACCGCTCGGCAACAGCCTGCCGGTGTCGGTGTCGCTGGCGAGCCGTAGCACGGTCGGCAGTGCGACGTTCTCGGCGGTCACGCCGCAGCCGAACGGCACCTACACCTTCACGATGCGTGGCAACTTCGACGCCGGCGAAGCGGTCGTCGACGTCGCCGTCAACGACGCGTTCGGCCGCGTCGGCATCTGGCCGCAGCCGACGGTCACGCTCGACGACATGTTCGGCCCGTGCGGTGCCGGCGCGATCCCCGATGGTCTGGGCGGTGCGCTCGCCGCGTTGCGGATCGCGGGTTCGCCGGGTGTCGAACGGCGCGCGACGGTCGGCTACGCGCAGCCGTTCGTGCTGTCGCTCGATGCGCCGGTCGGGGTGCCGTCGACGCTGCCGATCGGGCTGTTCGCGCTGTGGGCGCACGTCGGCGTGCCGACGCCGGGCGCCGAACTGGCGCTCGGCCAGGGTTTCGGCTCGCTGTGTTTCACGCCGTCGCCACTGGTGGCGGCGCCGACGCTGCTGGTCGCGGATTCGTTCGGCCTCGGCGGGTACGTGGCGTGGGGCCCAGCCCCGTTCGCGGTCGGCATCCCTGGGGTTCCGGCGTTGCTCGACGTGACGTTGCAGGGCGCAATGGCGGTCGATCTGCAGGGCCATTTCGCTGCGACCAACGCGGTGCACCTGTCGGTGGTGCCATTGGCACCGCCGATCGTGTCGGGGATCGCCCCGGCGTCGCCGCCGCCCAACCAGCTGGTCACCGTGACCGGCAGCAACTTCCAGCATGGGCTGGAGATCGCCGTCAACGGCACCCCGGTCGCGTTGCTCACGCGCACGCCGACCGTCGCGACGTTCGCGATGCCGGCCGGCGTCGGCTGCGATGCACAGCTGTCGGTGCGCAATCCCGGCACCGCAGCCGTGGTGCGCACGATCAACGGCACCCCGGTCGTCACGTCGATGCCGTTCCCGACCGGCCCGGCGGCCGGCAACGTGCTGTTCGCCGTGACCGGCCAACACCTCGGTGGCACGACGGTGACCTTCAACGGCGTGCCGATGACGATCACCGCACAGACGGCGACGTCGATCGTCGGGCAGACGCCGCCGGGCACGCCTGGGCCAGCGGTGGTGCGCATCCGCAACCCGAACGGTTGCGAAACGACGCGCACGTACACGTACCTCTAGCCCCATCCCTATCTGGGGGCGCTGCGGTTCGCGGCCGCGAGCCAGCGCATCGGGCGCCGTTCGGGCGGCGGCTGCTGCCGGTCGACGCGCCAGAAGCCGCGTGTCGGCAGGTCGGCGGTGCGGCCGGGAGTGAGGCTGTGGCTCGGGCGATCGCAGCCGCGCACGATCCAGGCCACGTCATCGGCGGTCATCCCGTAGGCGTTGCCGACCAGCGTGTCGATGCGGGTGTGCAGCCGATCGCGTTCGTCCCGGTCGAGCGCAGGATCCGGCGTCGCGGGGCCCCAACCCTCCCTCAGGGCATGCTGCCACAGCGCTCCGTGCCACGGCAGGATCGCACAGAGGCGCAGCGCGAGCCGTGCCAGTTCGTTGCGGACGCGCGGCGAAATCGCTGGCAGCACGCAGTCGGCGAGCACGAAGCGGTTCAGGTTGGTACCCGTCAGGCGCAGCCGCAACTGCCAGTCGAACGGCAACGACGCCAGGATGGCCGCAGTGCTGGCGAGCTGTCGCAGTGGCTCCCGGGATTTCGTCATCGGGGTCAACAGCACCAGCGAATTGCCGCACGGCACCGGTGGCAGCAGGCAGGCGACGGTGGTGCGGGCGTTGCTGGCGTTCGACAAGGCCCGCACGCCGATGCGCGCTGGCCACGGGGCCTTGGCGAGCGGTGCGACGAGGTACTGTGGCCGCAGTTCGGCGAGCGACGCGGGCGGTGCCCATCGCGTCGCACGGCCCGCGCCACCCGCGTACGTGCCGGTGTACGGATGCAGGTCGTCGAGCATCGCACCCTGGTAGAGCGGCGCCAGCACGCGATCGCCGGATCGCCACAGGCCGTCGTCACCCAGCACGAAGCCAGCGGCCTCGGCCTCGGGCAACGGCACGAAACGGTGCCGATGGCTCGTCATGTTGTGGTCGCCTTGCCGCCATTGGAAAGTGCTCGGCGACAGCAGGGCGCGGCCACCCGCGACGACCTGTTCGAGGATCG
Organism: Planctomycetota bacterium; assembly: GCA_036724695.1. Taxonomy (GTDB): domain Bacteria; phylum Planctomycetota; class UBA1135; order UBA1135; family UBA2386; genus JACKIC01. The sequence continues at coordinate 5,020 of DAIMFJ010000076.1, read as the reverse complement.
CCAGGTCGCGCGGCTCGTCGACCTCGACGAAGGCGCGCGAGCCAGGACTCAGCTGGTCGAACAAGCGGCGTGGATACGGCACGTGGGTCGGTTCGGCCGTCGTCCAATCGCTGGTGTGCAACCGCCCGAACGCGACCCGCACGGCGGTCGTGCGGCCGCCCCTGGCACCGACGAGGACTGCGTACCGATAGCGAGGGTCGATCGCGAACTCGCAGTGGCGGTTCTCGAAGCCGTACAGCCATTCCCAGGTGCACGTATCGAGCAGCAACTCGCGCAATTGCCGCGCGTCGCGGTCGAACCACAGGCTCGCCGGCACCAGCACTCCAAAGCGTCCACCGTCGCGGAGCAGGCGGACGCTGCGTTCGAGGAACAAGCGGTAGGTGTAGCGTTTGCCCTTGCCTTGGTGCACGAACCGCGAACGCAGCGCGGCACGCTCGGCGGCGTCGTGACCTTCGCCCTGCAGGGTCTCCCAGGGCGGATTGCCGAGCACCGCGTCGAACGTGCCGTCGGCCAGGTCGCGCAAACCGTCGCCACGGCAGACGTTGGCCAGCAGTGGGGCCAGGTCGTCGGTCGCCGCGCCGCTGCGTTGCCACAAGGCGAGGGCCGTGGTGGTGGCGATCGTGTCGTCGAGGTCGACGCCGTGCAGGCACGCCGCCGCGTCGCGCGGCGACCACCCGGCCGCCGTCAACACCTCGAAGGCCGCCAGCAAGAACGCGCCGCCGCCGACCGCCGGATCGACGATCCGCAACGGCCGCGGCCCGTCCTGCAACAGCGGCGCGAGCGTGCGTTGCGCCGTGGCCACCGCCAGTGCGTGGGGCGTGTACCAGGCACCGCGCCGTTTGCGCAGCGCGGGCGCGAGCAGGGCCGGGTACTCGGTGAGCAGCGTGGCGAGATCCGGCCAATCGCCCGCGGCGACGGCGGGCTCGTCGGCGGCGGGAGGCAATACCTCGGGCCGGTCCAGGATCGCCGGCAGGCGCTGCTGCAGCCAGGCGCGCACCTGCGCGCGCACCGTCAGCCAACGCGCGTGTTCGGCGGTGCCGTTCACATCGGCCGGGCCGGGAACCCAGCCCCGCGCAGGGTCTCCAGGATGCGAGCGACGTGGCTGGTGCCGTGCGTCTCCATGACGACGTCGAGCTCGGCGTGGCGCGGGCCGAGGTTGTTGAACAAACGCTGGTGCTCGATGTCGATGATGTCGGCGCCTTCCGCACCGATCATCTGCGTGACCCGCGACAGCACACCCGGGACGTCGCGGATCTCGATGCGCAACTTGGCGACCTTGCCGTCGCGCTTCAAGGTGCGCAGCAGCACCGTCGACAGCATGCGCCGATCGATGTTGCCGCCGCAGACGACCACGCCGACGTGGCGGTTCGCGAACAGGCTCGGATGGCGCAGCATCGCCGCGATGCCGGCGGCACCGGCCCCTTCGGCGACGACCTTCTGTTGGGTCGCCAGCAGTTGCACGGCGTTCTCGAGATCGTCCTCGCCGACCAGCAGGATCTCGTCGACGAGCTGGGCGACGATGCGGCTGGTGATCTCGCCGGGCTGCTTGACGGCGATGCCGTCGGCGAGCGTCAACGTGCCGAACGGCGGCGGCGTCTCGCCGCGCACCTTCGCGCGCATCGCCGGGCACTGTTCGGTCTGCACGCCGATCACGCGCAGCCGCGGCTGCACGCTCTTCGCCCAGATCGCCATGCCGCTGATCAGGCCACCGCCGCCGATCGGCACGACCAGCGTGTCGAGGTCCGGCCGGTCCGCGAACAGTTCCATCGCCGCGGTGCCCTGGCCGGCGATGATCGCCGGATCGTCGTACGGGTGCACGTAGACGAGTCCCTGCGCCTGTTCGAGTTCGCGCGCGTGCGTCGCCGATTCGGCCAGCGATTCGCCTTGCAGCACCACTTTGGCACCGAACGACGCGGTGCGTTCGACCTTCGCGAACGGCGTCGTCTGCGGCATCACGATCGTCGCCGGCATGCCGAGCCGTTGCGCGTGGTAGGCGACGCCCTGCGCGTGGTTGCCGGCCGATGCGGCGATCACGCCGCGCACGCCGCCGGCGGCGGCGAGCTGCTGCAGCTTGTTGCACGCCCCGCGGTCCTTGAACGAGCCCGTGAACTGCATGTTCTCGAGCTTGAGGTGCAGTCGCGTGCCGAGCAGTTCGCCGAGGCGGCGGCTCTCGACGGTCGGGGTGCGGACGATGTGGGGGGCGATCGCCGTGGCGGCGGCGGCGATGTCCTGGGCGGTCACGTGCATGGCCGCGGCAGCTTAGCGGGCGCGGCGCGCGACCCCACGGGGAAGCTTGCGGCATCCGGGCGGCGGGCGCATCATCGCGCCATGCTGCCGATGGCGTGGATCCTGGTCGGACTGGTCAACCTCGTCGCGGTGGGGATGTACGGCTTCGACAAATGGCGCAGCGGGCGGCCGGGCGCGCGCCGGGTGCCCGAACGCAAGCTGCTGTGGTTGGTGTTCCTGGGTGGCTGGCCGGGGGCGTGGCTGGCGATGAGCCTGTTCCGCCACAAGACCAGGAAGCAGCCGTTCCGGACCTATGCGATCCTCTGGACCGTGCTGACGCCGTTCTGGCTGCTGGTCTACTGGACGTATCGCGAACTGCTCGCGCAGTGACCTCCTACGCTCTTCTGCGATCTCTCGAAACCACCATGCGCATCACCACCTGGCTCGCGGTCCTCGTCTCGGCCTGCTTTGCCGCCCTGCCGGCCCAGAGCGCGCTGGCCCAGAGCGCGCCGACGCTGCGCGTGTTCCTGCTCGCCGGCCAGTCCAACATGGAGGGCCAGGGCGTCGTCGACCTCGACGACGAACGCGACTACAACGGCGGTCGCGGCACGTTGGCGACGTTCTTGCGGGATCCCAACCACGCCGCCGCCTGGCCTGGCCTGCGCAATGCCGATGGCACCTGGACGGTTCGCGACGACGTGTTCGTCACCTACCGACCCGACCGCGGCCCCCGCAAGGCCGGTCCGTTGTCGGTCGGGTACGCCGTCTATGCAGGCAAACACCATTTCGGGCCCGAACTCGGCATCGGCCGGGTGCTCGGCGATCGGTTCGCCGAGCCGGTGCTGCTCGTGAAGTCCGCATGGGGTGGCAAGAGCCTCGCGGTCGACTTCCGGCCGCCGAGTGCCGGTGGGGAGGTCGGGCCGTTCTACCGACGTATGCTCGCCGAGTACCGCGAGGCGCTGGCCGCGGTGTCGCGCGACCATCCGGCCCTCGCCGGGCACCGGGCGCAGCTCGACGGGGTGATCTGGTTCCAGGGTTGGAACGACGCCTGCGACGAGGCCGCCACCGCGGCCTATGCGACGAACCTCACGCATCTGATCGGCGACCTACGGCGCGAGTTCGCGGCGCCGGAGTTGCCGTTCGTGGTCGGCGAGACCGGCAACTGGGACGGCGAGACGTTCCGGCGCAATCAACAGCTCGGCTGCGTCGATCCGCAGGTGGCCGCCAACACGCGGTTCGTCGCGACGCGGCGCTTCCTGCGCCCGGCCGCGCAATCGCCGAACCAGACCCACGGCCATCATTGGTATGGCAATGGCGAGAGCTACCTGCGGATCGGCGACGCGCTCGGCCACGCGATGCGCGGTGCGATCGCCGCACGCACCAAGGTCGCCGTGCCGGCTGGCGAGGACCCGCTGCGTTGGCGCGAGGCGATCGAGGCGTTCGCGAAGGAGCCAGCCCCGCCGGCCCGGCCGGTGGTGTTCGTCGGGAGTTCGAGCATCCGCGGTTGGCGCACGCTGGCGGCGGACATGGCGCCGCTGCCGGTCCTGAATCGCGGCTTCGGCGGTTCACGGCTCTTCGACAGCGTCTATTGGCTCGACGAACTGGTCGCGCGCCACGATCCGTCGGTGGTCGTGGTGTTCAGCGGCACCAACGACATCGCCGGTGCGACCCCGCGGTCGGCCGAGTGGGTGGCGGCGCGCTTCGACGACCTGGTCGCGCGCCTGCGCGACCTCGGCTGCGAGGCCCCGGTCGTCTACCTCGCGATCACACCGACGCCGAGTCGGGTCCAGCATCTCGAGATCGTGCGCGCGGCGAACGCGGCGATCGCGGCGCGGTGCGCGGCCGATCGGCGTCTGCACTTCGTCGACACGGCGGCGGCGATGGTCACCGCGGATGGGCAGCCGGACCCGCAGTGGTTCGTCGGCGACCAGTTGCACCTGAACGCCGCTGGGTACCGGCTGTGGACCGAGCGGGTGCGGCCGGTGGTTGCGGAGCTGCACGCGAACGACGGGCGGTAGGTGGAGGGAGTGGCCCGGCAGTCCGGGCGGTCATTCCAGGTAGTTTCAGGCTGCTTGTGCCGCCAGTGGTTGGCGCGAAGGGTGACGTAAGGGGATGACAATAAGCGACTTAAGAGGGTCTTCCGAGTCAGTGTGCAAATCCGACTTGCCAGGGAAGATTATCAGGATAATCTTTCCTGAGGATGCGGATCTGCAAGAGGCTACTCGACATCGATCTACAGGCTGGGCGGTCCGCCTTCCTGTGGGGGCCGCGCAAGGTCGGCAAGACCCACTGGCTCCGCCATCACGCGGCCGCGCCAGCGGCGAACTTCATCGATCTGTTGGAGACCGACACGTTTGCCGACTACGTCAGTCGACCAGCTCTCTTGCGCGAACGGTGGCGGCCAGGCCTGACGATCATCGACGAAGTACAGAAGGTGCCTGCGCTGCTCGACGAGGTGCACTGGCTGATCGAACGCAAGAAGGCGACGTTCCTGCTGACGGGTTCGAGTGCGCGTAAGCTCCGCCGCGGTCACGCGAACCTGCTCGGCGGCCGCGCGTGGCGCTTCGAGATGGGGCCGCTCTCCGCCCATGAAGTCGAAGACTTCGACCTCGATGCCGCGTTGGCTTCAGGCCTCCTCCCGCCACACTTGCTGTCACCCGAACCGGCGCGCGACCTGCGTGCGTACGTTGCCGACTACCTACGCGAGGAGATCGCCGCCGAAGCGGTGGTCCGCAACGTTGTCAGCAGCCGCGCTCTGCCGGTCCCTCATCGTCACGGTTGGCCGAGCCGTCAA
>DAIMFJ010000075.1:10442-17548 GCA_036724695.1 Planctomycetota bacterium | reverse complement strand
ATCGCCGCCAGGGCCTGCGCGCGGACCGCCTCGCGCTCGCGCGACAGCTCGTCGACCTGCTGCGCCGAGGTGGCTTCGCCGAGCTCGTTCGTCAGCATCGCGTCGGCCTGCGCGAACAGGCCTTCGCCAACCAGGCGGCGTGCATCCTCGCGCCAGGGGCTGGCCTGCTGGGCTGCCGGGCCCGTAGGCCCGGTCGGGGTCGCCACGGATGGCGCTGCCGGCTGAGCCGCCCGGTCGGCCAGCGCCGGCCGGCGGTCGATCAGTTCGCGCAGGTTGGCGCGAACCCGACGCGCCGCCAGGCGCGACAGCTCGTCGCCTTGTCCTTCGCGCGACTGCAGCTCCTTGTTCCACTGCGCCCAGGTGCGGGTGTCGGTCGGCGTCAGGACTTCCTGCTCGACGGCGGCGATCGCGGCCCGCACCGCCTCGCCCTGCGCCGCCACGGCGTCGAGCTGGGCCAGCCGATCGTCCTGGGCGTCGCGCCATTCGGCGCGCAGGCGGGCCAGCGTCGCGTCGGCGCGTGCCAGGTCGCCGGCGACCTGCATCGCCCGCACCGCGCCGAGCTCGGCGCCGACCTCGTCGTGGCCCTTGCTGGTGACGATGAAGTAGCCGACCGCGACCAGCAACAACCCGGCGACCGCGAACGTCCATCGCGAGGCCCGCGCCGGTGGCGCCACGTCGCGCCGACGGCGCGTGACCACTTCGGCGAGCACGTCTTCGGGCTGCCGCGGCCGCGGCACCGCCTTGCCGACCACCAGCACCGCCTTGCCGATCTCGATGCGGTCGCCGAGGGCGAGCAACACGGTCTGCGCGACCCGGCCGTTGACGAGCACCTTGCCGGTCGCCGCCAGCCGCCACCCACCGGCGACCGGTTCGAGGCGGGCGTGCTCGGGCCCGACGTCGGTCTCGAGCAGGCGCAAGCCAGCGGTCGGCGAACTGCCGATCGTGACCGGGCGGTCGTCGAGCGCAAACAGGGACGTCTCGCCCCGATCGAGGACTTGCAGCGTGAACATCTCGTACAGCTCCCGGGCCGCATCGGGCTGGCGCGGCTCGGGCAGCCGCAGATCGTACCGCCGATCAGCGACGCTGCCAGACGGTCGCCCGACGTTCCGCCGTCGCCGCCGCGTAAGGCACCAACCGCGAGGCCCAGCCGACGCCGCGCAGGCGCTGCAACGGGGCGTTGGCGAGCAGTTCCGCGGTGCGCTCGGCCTCGGCCGCGGTCTGGTTGGCCACCACCAGCAGCCCGCCGGGCCGCAGCAACGTGGCGGCGCGCCGCAGCACCTGGGCCGGGCGGAAGCGGGACAACGGCAATCCCCATTGCAGCAGCGGGTAGGCGAACACGAACGGGTACAGCACCGCCACGAAGTCCTGTTCGGGCAGCCGCACCCGGCAGACGTCGGCGACCTCGAACTGCACGTGGCCAGCCGTCCAGGCCGCCGCCGCCGCGTGGGCCCGCGCGTGGTCGGCGCGCGAGTGGCCGTCCGCGTAGATGCCGAACCCGTCGACTTCCAGACCACGCAGCACGACCCGTCGGGCCGGCACGGTGCGCCGCGCCAGCCAATGCGCGAGCGCCGTCGCATAGTGGAAGTCGCCGCAGCCGACGTCGACGGCGCGCACCGCGGCATCGGGGCCGCTCGGGATCGGCAGGTCGCCGCACAGCCGCTCGAGCCCGTCGAGCAGGTCGAGGTTGGCCGCATAGACGCGGCACGTCGAGGCCGCGCGCAGGGCCTCGAGCGCGTAGGTGGCCCGCAACCGCTCCTCGAGGGCCTCGGCGACGCCGCGGTCGCCCGCGCCCAGATGCGCGAACAGCTGGTCCTTCGGTTCGTCGACCAGCTGCGCGCGGCCGCGGCTCCAGCGCAGGCGCGAGCGCAGCCCGAACGCCAGTTCGTTGGCCGGGGCGCGCAGCAGGGTCAGGGCTCGGCGCAACAAGGTCGCCACCCCCGCCCTATCGGCGCCGAACGGCCGGCGCCATGAGCGGTTCCGGCCCCCGCCGGGCGGGGGCCGGATCGTGCGGCCGGCCGCGGCCGGCCGACGTGGCTCAGTAGCCGAGCGTCAGGCGCACGCCGTTCGACGCGATCGCGCCGAGCGCCGTGGTGCCCGGGGCGAACACCGCCGACTGCGCGGTGATCGAGAAGCCGAAGAACGCCGGGTTGGCCGGCACGCTGAACGGCTGCGACACGCTGCCCGACGGGGCGACGAACAGCAGCGTGCTGCTGCCGTCCGTGTACTGGCTGCAGCCGGCCATGCCGAACGCGCTGAGGTCGAGACCCGGGTTGAACTCGACCAGACCCATCAGCGTCGCGCCGAACGTGGCGCCGGCCGGGATGTTGGTCGTGTCGAGCGAGATCGTCGCACCGAAGCTCGGCACGCCGACCGCGGCGAGCGCCAGCGGGCGGACATCCGCACCGGTCACCACGGGCAGGCTGGCCGACAGGTCGATGCTGCCCGGATCCTGCGCGCCACCACCCGGCGTCCAGCCGGTCAACACGACGCGGTTGGCCTGCATGCAGCTCTGGTAGCGGATCTCGACGATGCCGCTGCTGAAGAACGCCACCTGGAACGTGTTGGTGTTCGCCGGCGCGCCGTATTCCGGCACCGCCAGGAACGTCACGTAGGCAGCGCCGTTGGCCGGGTCGGTGTCGAAGTGCACCGAGCCACCCACCGCGGGGTTCATGTCGCCCCACATCGGCGCCCAGCGAGCGCCATCGGCCAAGAACGTCGCCGGAGTTCCGGTGCAGCAACCGTTCGCGGCGTTGCTCTGCGCCCAGACGAAGCCGTTGCTGCTCACGTACACGTCGTTGGTGCTGCCACCCGGGTAGTTCAGCGCGAAGCCCAGGCTCAGCGGCGACGACACCGAGTCGTCGGTCAACGGCAGGCCCGAGGAGGTCGGCGTGAACCAGGCGTTGGTGCCCGGCAGCACGAGGTAGCCGGTGCCGGTCGGCACCATCTGGAAGCTGGTGTTCGACAGGTCGAACGTGCCGTTCGGGAAGGTCTCGTAGAAGCTCCCGAACGACCGCACGCAGCCCGTGCCGTAGTTCTTCGCGTTGGCGCGGCAGGCCGTCGCGATGTGGAACCAGCCCTGGCCGGTCGGCACCAGGCTCAGCGAGTCGCCGGCCATGTCGAACAGCGACGTCGTGCCGTTGAAGACCTCGAACGCGGTGACCGCTGCGGTCGCCGCCGGCACCGAGAAGTCGGAGGCCGCCGGCAGCAGCGCACCGTTGCCCTCCGAGACGCCGACCAGCACGTCGCCGGTCTGCCGGATCAACGTGTCGCCCGAGTACGTGAAGCGGATCTCACCGCTCGGCAGCAACTGGGCCTGCATCTGGAACGGCACCGTGTTGCCGTACTGCACGACGCCGTCCCACGTGACGACGCAGGCACCGGCACTGCTGTTGACATAGACACCCGCACCGTTGCCGACGATCACGTTCAGGTCGTCCCAGAACGGCGCGACGATCGGATTCAGCGAGGCCACCAGGTTGGTGGTGCTGCCAGCGCAGCACAGTGCCCCGGTCGGCACCGGCGTCGAGGCGTTCGCCAGGTAGACGAAGCCATTGGTGCTGACGTAGAGGTCGGTGTAGTTCTGGCCGTTGAACGGGAAGTTGAACCCGATCGGGCCACCGGACAGCACGACGTCGTCGCCGCCACCGATGTTGGTGCCGAAGTTGGGTTCGAAACAATTCTGGGCAGCGGCCGTCGAGGCCAGCGCCAGCAACGAGGCAAAGGCGAGCTTCTTCAAGGGGACTCCAGGAGACGAGCCGGGCTTGCGCAGCCCGACCCAGGTGTTTGGGGCGCAAACACTATACCCCGAGGAGTCCCCTCAGGAGTTGCCCCAAGCTTGCACAACTGGTTGCCCCGCACCGCAATAGGGCTGCAGCCTACGCCCAAGTACCCAACCGAACCCTGCCCAGCGCGCCCCCTGGCACCAACGAGGCGGCCAGGTCGTCGCACAGCCGCCGGACTTCGGCGGCCGTGAACCGCTCATAGTACCGCTGGTTGTGCGGGCCGACGCCATGTTCGGCCGAGTAGCTGCCGGCATGGCCGACGACCGCCAGCTCGTAGACGTGGTCCTGCAGCGCTCCGACCAGTTCGGCGTGCGGCAGCGGGGCGGCGGCCTCGTCCCAGACCAGGTTCAGGTGCGTGCCACCGTCGCCCCAATGCCCGTAGTCGCACAGCCGGACGAACGGGAACCGCGCCGCCAGCAGGGCCGCCACCTCGCGCGTGAACGCCGGCAGCCGCGAGCGCGGCACCGCGACGTCGAACGCCAGCATCCTGCCCGCCGAACGCAGGCTCTCGCTGATCAGGTGGCGCAGGTGCCAGAACTCCTCGCCCTTGCCGAGCACGACGTCGACGATCGACTCGCCGGCGACCTCGAGGTGGGCGCCGAGCCGTTCCTCGAGCACCGCCGACAGGTCGAGCGACGTCGCCGGCAACGTCGTGCTGGCCTCGACCAGCACGCTGTACGCCGGCAGCACCGGGAACGGCCGGCGCAGTTCGCCGTGCTGCGCGAACACCGCCGTCAGCGCCGCGTCGCTCATCACCTCGAACGCACTCAACGTGTCGCCGAGCTCGCGTTCGAGCGCGCCGAGCAACGCGACGACCGCGTCGCCGTCGGCGCAACCGACCAGCGCGGTCGCGCGCTGGCGCGGCAACGGCGCCAACTGCAGGACCGCCCGGGTCACCACGCCGAACGCGCCGAACGTGCCGACGAACAGCTGCTTGGCGTCGAGCCCGGTGTTGTTCTTGCGCAGCCGCTGCAGCTGCGTCAGCACGCGGCCGTCGCCGAGCACGACCTCGAGGCCGAGCAGGTTCTTGCGCACGTCGCCGTACTTCAGCAGGCGGGTGCCGCCGGTGTTGGTCGCCACCATGCCACCGATCTGCGGATCGGCACCGAGGTCGATCGGGAACCACAGGCCGTGCGGCTGCAGCGCCGCGTTGAGCTGGCTCAGCGTGACGCCGCCGTCGACCACGGCGACCCGGTCGGCGGCGTCGATCTCGATCGTGCGATTGCAGCGTTCGAGGCTCAGCACCAACATCCGCCCGCCGGCGTCCGGCGTCGACGCCGCGACCAGCCCCGTGTTGGCGCCCTGCGGCACCAGCCGCACGCCGTGCCGGTGGCACAGCGCCACCACGGCGGCGACCTCGGCGGTGTCGCGCGGCCGCGCCACCGCGCGGGCGACGCCGCGCCCGTAGCGCCAGCCGTGCTCGTAGCGTTCGCGATCGCTCGCCTCGAGCAACAGGCCGTGCGGATCGAGCCGCGACGCGAGTTCGCGACGCGCGCCCATGTGCTTTGCGCGATCGAAGACAGGAACGGATCAGCGGCCATGCGCGAGTGCCGCGGGTGCGGGTTCGGCACCGCGCGTCATGTGGAAGATCGCGGTAGCGTTGCCGCTGTCGAAGCGCAGGTCCAGCACGCCCGGCGATTCCTCGTCGCGACTGATGAACTCGTGGAACGAACCGGGCACGGTCGCCGCGACCAGCGTGCCGTCGGCGGCGACGAACAGGCGCTCGACCTTGGCAGCCAGGAACGCCGTCTGCCGCACGCGGCCGCTCGCCGAGACCTCGACGGCGTCCTTGATCGGCCGGCCGTGCAGACGCTGCCGGTTGGCGACCGCCTCGACGTCGGCGACGCGGTCGGTGGCGTGGTTGAAGGCGTTGCCTTCGGTGGCGATCCACGCCATCTCCTTCGACTCGGCCAACAGCAGCTGGTAATCGGCCCAGCTCGGCTCGCCGTGCTGGCGATCGAAGCAGGCGACCAGTTCGGGCAGCAGGCGGGCGGCGACCGCGAACGGCAGCTGGCCGGCGGTGGCCAGCTCGGCCAGCCAGCCGGCCGCGCGCGGCGACAGCGGGTCGCGCGACGCGCCGACCACCCGCTGCACCGCCGCCTGGAACGCCGGGCTGAAGCGTTCGGGGTGCAGTTCGCTGACGAAGTACTGCGCGATCGACTCGGGCAGGTCCTGGTGCGCGTAGGCGCGGCCGGTCATGCCCAGCTTGTCGAGCGGGTAGACGCCGCGGCAGACGAAACCGAGCGGCTCGAGGATGCGGCGGAACGCGGCGTCGCCGGCCGGCAGCGCCCCGCTCGGCGCGGCGACGGTGCGCAGCGCCCCGTGGTCGAACACCAGCTTGCGGCCGGCCCGGACCGAATCGCCGACGTAGGCGGCGGCCATCGGCACGCGGCGCGTCACGTCTTCGAACAGCAGCATCGCCAGGGCCTGCGCCAGCTCGGCGCGGCCGAGTGTCGCTGCGCCGGCAGCCCCGACCGGCCGGCACAGGCTCGGGTGCACGTCCAGCGCCTCGAACAAACGCACGGTGCGGACCGTGCCAACGACGTCTTCGAGCAGGGCCCAGAGGCCGGTTTGATGCAGATTGTTCATGGCTGGCGATTCCTGGTGCGGACCACCGCGGTAGATCCGACGGCCCCTGGGACAGCCCTCACGGGCTCCAGGTGCACCAGAAAGGTAGCCCATGGCCGCCGCGCCCTGCCGTTCGGGTTCGGCAGTTGTCGGCAAGAGTTCATGCGCTAAACTCATGATGTGACCCGGTCGCTCCCGTCCACCACCGCACTGGCCGCCTTCGAATCGGCCGCCTTCCACCTCAGCGTCACACAGGCCGCCCGCGAGCTGAACCTGACCCAGGGGGCGGTCAGCCGGCAGATCCGCAACCTCGAGAGCCACCTCGGCGTCGAACTGTTCGCGCGCCAGCGGCAGCGCATCCGCTTGACCCAGGCCGGCACGCAGTACCTCGAGCACGTGCGCGCCGCGTTCGATCGCCTCGAAGCCGCCGAACTCGCCCTGCGCGCGACCCGCCGCGGCGGCGGCGTGCTGCAACTGGCGTTGCTGCCGACCTATGGCACCCTGTGGCTGATCCCGCGCTTCCCGTCGTTCGCGCAGCGCCATCCGGCGATCCAGGTGCACTTCACGACCCGCCTGCGGCCGTTCGACTTCGCCACCGAGGACCTCGACGCGGCGATCCACTACGGCGAACAGCACTGGCCCGGCGCGCAACTCGACCGGCTGATGGACGAAGAGGTGGTCGCGGTGTGCACCGCCGCGTACCGCGACCAGCAGCGCCTGACCGCCGCCAGGGCGAGCATCGGCGTGGCCATGCTG
>DAIMFJ010000075.1:0-10432 GCA_036724695.1 Planctomycetota bacterium | reverse complement strand
CTGCAGATCTCGACGCGGCCGCACGCGTTCCACGACTGGCTGGTCGCCAAGGGCGCCGCGTCGTTCGACGGCCGCCGCGGGCCGCGCTTCGAACACCATTCGATGGTGCTGCAGGCCGCGCTGGCCGGGCTGGGCGTCGCCCTGCTGCCGGCCTTCGTCGTCGACGCGCACCTGCGGCAGGGTGTGCTCTGCGAAGCGGTGCCCGACGCCCACCACCTGACCGGCAAGAGCTACTGGCTGGTCTACCCGGACGACCGCGCCGAACTGCCGGCCCTGCGCCATTTCCGCAGCTGGCTGCTGCGCGAACACGGGCTCGGCGAGCCGTCGGGGTGAGCAATCGGGACGCGGCTCACGGCGCGCCGGCGACGATCGCCTCCTTGACCGCGCGGTCGAGCTCGCCGGCCGTGAACGGCTTGGCGAGCGACCCGGCGAACCCCTGCGCCCGCGGTTGCGCAACCGCCGGCGAATCGTGGTACCCGCTCATCGCCAGCACGACGACCTTGGCATCGAACGCGCGCAGCTGGTCGAGGGTCTGCTGCCAGTCGATCCCGGACCGCAGCGTCAGGTCGAGCAGCACCGCGTCGTAGCCACCGCGGGCCCGCCCGGCGGCGAATTCGCGCACGCACTCGCTGCCTTCGGCGACCGCGGTCAACTCGTGACCGACGGCGGTCGCCATGCGGGTCAGCACCCGCCGTACCGCGTCGTCGTCGTCGAGCACGAGCAGCCGCAACGGCCGCAGCCCCACGGCGGCGTTGCCGCGCCGCAGCTCGGCGAGCACCGGCAACGTGACCAGGAAGCGCGCCCCGCCCGGCGTCGCCGGATCGAGCTCCAAGGCACCGCTGTGGCGCCGCACGATCCAATACGCCGTGGTCAAGCCGAGCCCGGATGCACCGGGTTTGGTCGTGTAGTACGGGTCGAACACCGCCGCGCGCAGCGGCATCGGCACCCCGGGGCCGGAGTCGGCGATCGCGACCTCCAGCACGCGCTCGCGCCCCCCGGCGACGCGCAAGGTCACGGTCAGCGTGCCTTGCTCGGCCATCGCCTGGCGCGCGTTGCGGACCACGTGCCGGAACGCATCGCGCAGCTGGCCGCGGTCGAACGCGACCACCGGCACCTCCGGCGGTTCGTGCCAGGCGACGACGATCGGCGAGCCGGCCAACTCCTGGTGCACGGCCTCGCGCAGGACCTCGCGCAGGTCGCCGGGCTGCAGCACCGGCGCACCGCCCGACGCGAACGCGACCAGTTGGCGCGCCAGTTCGCGGGGCCGTTCGCACGCCGCCGCCGCCTCGCCGAGCACCTGCGCCAGCGGGCCGGCGCCGGCCATGCCGCGCGCCAACTCGAGGTTGCCGAGGATCGCCGTCAGCGCGTTGTTGAAGTCGTGGGCGATGCCGCCGGCCAGCTGACCGAGCGATTCCAGTCGCTGGCGCTGCAGCGCGGCGATGCGGTCGCGGTGCACCGACTCGGCGCGCGCCAGGTCGTCGATCGCCGCGCCGAGTTCGCGTTCGGCGAGCGCCGAGGCGATGCGCGGCGCCAGCAACGCGGCCAGCAGTTCGAAGATCGCCTGGTCCGCGGCCGTGAAACCGTCGGGGTGCGACGCCTCGCTGTCGAGCACGCCGAGCACCTTGCCGGCGTACACGATCGGCACCGCCAGCTCGCTGCGACCGACGAACTCGTCGGCGATGTAGCGCGCGTCGCTGCGGGTGTCGGCGACCAGCTCGGGGCGACCGGACAAGGCGACCGCGCCGACGATGCCCTGGCCGAGCGGCAGCACGATGCGGTTCTTGATCTCGCGCACCGTCGGGTTCTTGACGCCGAACGCGGCGTACTGGACCAGCCCGACCCGTTCGACCAGGTAGACGACGCAGTCCTCGTAGCCGAACAGTTCGCCGACCTGGGCCGCGGCTTCCCACAACAGGTCGTCGAGCGCCGTGCGGTTGGTGAGTCCGTCGGCGAACCGGCGCAGCCGCAGCAGCAGGTCGGCGGAACCGGTGGCGGGCGCGCCGCGGCCGGGCGGCGGACTCGGGGTGTCGTCGTGAGCAGCCAAGGTGGTCTCCAGGGGCACCCAGAGCCTACCCGATCGACCCGGCGCGGCCGCGGGTACGATCGCGACGACCGGACCGACCTTGCCACCGGCGGCACCCGGCACCTTGCCGAACCGCCTCCCGCCGCCGAAAGTGGCGCCGTCGACCATGATGCACGAAGTCCGCAGCATCCCACCCGCTCCGCGCCGCGCGCGCCGGGCCGCGCTGTTGGCACATCGCTGGCCGCTGGCGGTGCTCGGCGCCGCGCTGGTCGCGTGTGGGTCGCTGCTGGCGTGGTGGATGTTCCTGCAGGCCGACGGCAAACCGGCCGACCAACAGCGGCTGGCCACCGAACCGACGGCGACGGCGACCGGCAAGGTCCTGGCGGTCGACGCGCCGTTCCGCCGCGGCGACCAGGACTGGCAACGCACCCACTACCGGTTCGAGCCACCGGACGGCGAGACCGCCGGCAGCAGCCTGGGTCCGGCCGGCAGCCACCGCGGCGGCGACGAGGTCGAGGTCGAGTACCTGCTCGCCGATCCGTACGTCAGCCGGATCCGCGGCGAGTTCCTGTACGTGGCGCTGCGCTGGTACGAACCGGGATTCTGGCTGGCGGCGCTGGTCGTGCCGGGCCTGATCGTGCTGCTCGGCTGGGTCGCCGGCGCGTTCCAGCTGCGGGCGGTGCTGGTGCACGGCGACGTCTCGGTCGGCCGGATCGTCGCCGTCGAGGTGGTGCGGCGGGTGCTGCCCGAGATGCTGCGGGTGACGTACGAGTTCCGCGACCACCGCGCCGTGCCCCGCCGCGGCCGGCACTGGGTGCGACGCCACGGCGAACTGGGCGAACGGCTCTGCGCGTGGCATCCCAGCCGCCGCCCCGAACCGTTCCCGGTGCTGCACGACCGCCGGTTCCCGCATTGGAACCGCATCCTGCTGCCGACCGACTTCCTGGTCGGTCCGCCGTCGGACTTCCCGCAGCCCAACCAGTTCGCGTGACCGAAGCCGGCGAATTCTCGACCGCGCGGCTGTTGGCGCCGGACGGCCCGATCGGCCGCCGCCTGCCCGGCTTCGAGGTCCGTCCGCAACAGCTCGAGTTCGCGCTGGCGGTCGAGCGCAGCCTGCAGCAGGGCCGCCACCTGATCGCCGAAGCCGGCACCGGCACCGGCAAGTCGTTCGCGTACCTGCTGCCGGCGGTCGCGTACGCCGACGCGCACCTGGGCGAAGGGCCGGTGGTGATCTCGACGCGCACGATCGCGCTGCAGGAGCAGCTCGAACACAAGGACCTGCCGTTCCTGCACGCGGTGCTGCCGTTCGAGTGGTCGTCGGTGACCGCGATCGGCCGCAACAACTACGTCTGCCTGCGCCGCATGCACCTCGCCGAACGCGAGCGCACGCTGTTCGAGGACCCCGAACGGCACCGCCAGCTGCGCGCGATCGTCGACTGGTCGCTGACCACGCGCGAGGGCACCCGCCAGGACCTCGACTTCCCCCCCGCCCCCGAGGTCTGGGAGGAAGTGCAGGCCGAGCACGGCAACTGCCTGAACCGCGCCTGCAAGCACTACGACGCCTGCCACTGGCAGAAGGCGCGCCGGCGCATGCAGACCGCGCAGGTGCTGATCGTCAACCACGCGCTGTACTTCGCCGACGTGGCCCTGCGCATGGCCGGCGCGTCGTACCTGCCGGCCCACAAGGTGGTGGTGTTCGACGAGGCCCACCACCTCGACCGCGTCGCCACCGAGAGCCTGTCGCTGCGCGTCTCGTTGCGCACGCTCGGCTGGCATCTGCGCCGCCTGCACGGCAAACGGCGCGAAGACAGCCTGTTGGCCCGCCACGGCAGCACCGCCGCGCGGCTGTACTGGGAGGAGGCGCGGCAGTTCGGCGAGGCGTTCTTCGGCGGGCTGCAGGACCGGCTGCAGGAACGCGGCGGCAGCGACGGCCTGGCGCTGGGCGAAGAGCGGCTCGACGAGCCGATCACCGCGGTGCTCGGCGCCCTGGCCGGCGAACTCGCCAGCGCCGCGGCCCGCATCACCGAGGTCGACACGCGCATGGAGCTGACGGCGCGCGTCAACGGCCTCGAGTCGCTGTGCACGACGCTGCGCGCGTTGTGCGTGCCCAACCCGGAGGCGACCGCGCCGATGGTGCGCTGGATCGAACCGACCCGCCACGGCCCGATCCTGTGCGGCGCCCCGCTCGACGTCAGCGCGACGCTGCGCGAACACCTGTGGCAGAGCGGCAAGGTCGCGGTGCTGACCAGCGCGCCGCTCGGCCCGGGCGACGCCGACCAGTTCGAGTGGTTGCGCCGCCAGCTCGGCATCGACGAGGCCGATGGGCAGAAGCTGGGCTCGCCGTTCGACTACGACCAGGCGGTCGAGTTCGTCGTCGAGGAGGCGATGCCCGACCCGGCCCAGGAGGCGGCGGCGTACCGCCGCGAATGCGCCGAACGCACCGCGCGGCACGTGCTCGGCAACGGCGGGCGCGCGCTGGTGCTCTGCACGTCGTGGGAGTTCGTGCGCGAACTGGCGGCGATCCTGCGGCCGCGACTCCTGCCGGCCGGGATCGACCTGCTGGTGCAGGGCGAAGCGCCGCTGGCGCGGCTGCTGGCGCAGAAGCTCGAGCAGCCGACTTCGGTGCTGATCGGCACCGACAGCCTCTGGGAGGGCATCGACCTGCGCGGCGAGGCGCTGACCCTGGTGGTGATCACCCGGCTGCCGTTCCAGTCGCCGGGGCACCCGCTGACGCAGGCGCGGCACGCAGCGATGAAGGCGCGCGGCAAGGACCCGTTCGCCGAGCATTCGCTGCCCGAGGCGATCCTGAAGTTCCGGCAGGGCTTCGGCCGGCTGATCCGCAGCAGCCAGGACCGCGGCAAGGTGGTGGTGATGGACCCGCGCCTGCGCACCAAACCCTACGGCCGGCGATTCCTCGCCGCACTGCCGTTCGAAAACACTCCCTGACAAAGAGTTACGTCGTTTCTTGCGAAGCGCGACAGGGCTCGGCCGGGAGCGGCCACCTTGGGCTAGCAGAGTGATATCATCCTGCTAGCCACCATGAACCAGACTTCTCGCGAGTTCCCGTTCCGCAATCCGCAGCCCGGCATCCCGATGCTGGTGGTCGGCATCGTGCTGCTGCTCACCGTCTTCGGCAGCCCGCTGGGGGTTTTGGTGTTGATCGGCCTGACGCTGGTCAACCCCAACCAGTCCAAGGTCGTCGTGCTGTTCGGCGACTACAAGGGCACGCTGCGCCAGCACGGCTTCTACTGGGTCAACCCGTTCAGCGTGCGCAAGGTGGTCAGCCTGCGCGCCCACAACTTCAACAGCGACAAGCTGAAGGTGAACGACCTGCGCGGCAACCCGATCGAGATCGGCGCGGTCGTGGTGTGGCGGGTCCGCGACACCGCGCAGGCGGCCTTCGACGTCGAGAACTACGAGTCCTACGTGCAGGTCCAGACCGAGTCGGCGCTGCGCCATCTGGCGTCGACGCACCCGTACGACACGCCGCACGACAGCGAGCTCTCGCTGCGCGGCAGCAGCGACTCGGTCAACCACGAGTTGCAACAGGAACTCGAACGGCGCCTGCAGATGGCCGGCATCGAGGTGCTGGAGGCCCGGCTCAGCCACCTCGCCTACGCGCCGGAGATCGCCGGCGCGATGCTGCAACGCCAGCAGGCCGAGGCGATCATCGACGCCCGCACGCGGATCGTCGAAGGTGCCGTCGGCATGGTGTCGATGGCGCTCGACCAGCTGCAGAAGGCGGCAGTCGTCGAACTCGACGCCGAACGCAAGGCCCAGATGGTCTCCAACCTGCTGGTCGTGCTGTGCAGCGAGCGAGGCACGCAACCGATCGTCAACGCCGGCACCCTGTACGGCTAGGTTCGTGGGCGAAGAACGCAAAGGCTTCCTGCTGCGGCTGCCGCCGCACCTGCTGGCCGAGGTGCGCAGCTGGGCCGAACAGGACATGCGCAGCCTCAACGCGCAGATCGAATGGCTGCTGCGCGAGGCGCTGCGGCGCCGCCGCGGCGACCGCACGCGCGAAGCCGCGCCGACCGACGAACCACCTCCGGAACGACCGCCGCCGACCTGGTGAGCCGCTACGCGGTCGGCGGGTCGAACGACAGCTCGCGGCGCTGGCAGGTGCGGCGCTCGAGATCGAACGCCAGGCAGGTGTCGTGCGGCAGCGAATAGACGTGCAGCGTCACCGTCGGGTCGCCGTTCGGACCAGCCGGGTTGCCGAGCCGGTGGATCGCCCGCACACGATCGGCGGTCGCCACCGCACCGACCTGCGCGATCACGCCTTCCCCGGTCCGCACCAGGCCGACGTTGCCACCGTCGCCGTGCGGATCGGCCGCGGTCGCGGCGTCCGGCAGCGACGAACCCGGCACCAGCTTGAACGTCTCCTCCGAGATCTGGCCGCGCACCAGCCGCACCCAGCCGAGGTTGCCGGCGTGGTTGTGGATCGGCGTGAACTGGCCGGGCGCCCAGGTCAGCACCATCACGTCGAAGTACGGCCCGCGGTGCACCAGCCGCCGCGCGTACTTGTCGGCCCGCACGCCGATGAACGGCCGCAGCGTCGCCTCGTCCAGCAGGCCGTCGGCGACGATCTCAGAGACCCGGTCCAGCGCGATGTCGCGCGGGGCCAGGTTGTCGAGCCGTTCGACGAGTGCCTGCAGGCTGAAATAATGCATGCCGCAATCCTGCCCCGATCCGGCCGGGTCGGCGAGGTGGCCAGTGTCCGTACCCCACGGCCCCGGATCTTGGCCCAGCTGGACCTTGCAGAAGGCCGCGCCGACGGCGATCCTGCGGTGCCCAGTCCTAGAGGAGCGCCGTACCCGCATGGGCCGTCAGTGGCTGCACAGCAAGAAAGAGGTCAACGCCAACAAACGGGCGAAGATCACGTCCAAGCTCGTCCGTGAGATCATGGTCGCCGCCAAGATGGGCGTGCCCGACCCGGCGATGAACCCGCGGCTGTCGCTGGCCGTCGACGCGGCGCGCAAGCAGTCGGTGTCCAACGACGTGATCACCCGCGCGATCAAGAAGGGCTCCGGCGAAGGCTCCGAAGGGGTCAACTACGAGTTGGTCACCTACGAAGGCATGGCGCCGCACAACGTGCCGGTGATCGTCGAGTGCCTGACCGAGAACCGCAACCGCACCGGCCCCGACATCAAGTCGATCTGGCGCGACGGCCAGTTCGGCAGCAAGGTGACGTTCCTGTTCGACTACGTCGGCATCGTCGAAGCCACCCACCCGACCGCCGGCAAGGACCGCGAGGAAGCGGCGATCGAAGCCGGCGCGCAGGACGTCGAGGCGCTCGAGAGCGCCAACGACGAGCAGACCGGCGGCCGCTTCTTCACCGAGCGCACCGACATGTACACCGTGGCCGACGCGCTGCGCGCCGCCGGTTGGAACGTCACCTCCGCCGAGCTGGGCTACCGCTGCAAGGACCCGGTCGCGCTGGCGCCGGAAGCCCAGGCCGACGTGGTCGCGTTCCTCGAACGCCTCGACGACCACGACGACGTGCAGAAGGTCTACGCGGGCCTGGCCTGAGCCCTGGCGGCCCGGAGCGCGGCGCAGAGGCGCCGTCAGTCGCGCAGCAACATCGGCAGGCCGAAGCGTTCGGCAGTGGCCGCAGCCGCCGACAGGGCCGCCAATCCGCGGCGCGCGGCGTCGAGCAGGTCGCCGCTGGCCGGCGCCGGCAGTTCGCGCCACGTCGCCAACGCGTCCAGGTCGGCCTGGAAGGTGCGCTGGTTGAGCCGCCGCAACTGGTCGGCCAGCACCTGGATGCTGCCGATCTCGGCGGTTTCGCCGTCGGGCAGCGGCGCGCCGATCGTGACCGGGAATTCGCCCGGCAACCACGCCGTGCAGGCGAGCAACTGCCCGAAGTGGCTCTTGCCGAACTTCGCGGCCACGCCTTCGCGCCACGCGGTGTCGAGCTCGAGCAACGCCGGCACGGTGTCCGGCAGTTCGAGGTCGGCGCGTTCGGCGTAGCAGGCCAACAGGCGCACCCCCATCCAGCCGGCTTCGCCGAGGTCGGCGCGGAAATCGAGATCGGCCCCTTCGTCCCAGACCAGCTGGGCGGCGACCTTGTCGGCGACGCCGGCACACAGGTCGGCCCGCCATGTCTCGACGCCGGCCCGCAGGCGGGCGGCCTCACCGGTGCGGCGGGCGTAGCAACGCGACAGTGGCCCGACGAACACGAACGCCACCGCTCAGTCCTCCGCCTTGGGGTCGCGTTCCATCAGCGCCCGCACCGCGTCGCGCGGCGACAGTTCGTCGAACAGCACGCCGGCCACCGCCGTCGCGATCGGCATCTCGATGCCCAGCCGCTGGCTCTGCTCGACCAGCACGCGCGACGTGTAGACGCCTTCGGCGACCTTCGGCGAGGCGGCGAGCGCCTGCTGCAGCGTCGCGCCGCGGCCGATGCGTTCGCCGAACGCGCGGTTGCGGCCGTGCCGACTGAACGCCGTGACCGCCAGGTCGCCGACCCCGGCCAGGCCATGGAAGGTGCGCGGATCGGCACCCTGCGCGGCCCCGAAGCGCGCCATCTCGACGATGCCGCGGGTCAGGATCGCCGCCTTGGTGTTGTCGCCGTAGCCGAGCCCGTCGGCGATGCCGGCGGCGAGCGCCAGCACGTTCTTGACCGCGCCGCACAGCTCGATGCCGAGCACGTCGCGGTTGCGGTAGATGCGGAACGTGCGCGACGCCAGCGCCGCCTGCAGTTCGGGCAGCCGTGCGGCGTCGGCGCCGGCCAGCACGACCGTGGTCGGCACGCCGTTGGCGACCTCTTCGGCGTGGCTCGGCCCGCTGAGCACGAACACACGCTCCTTCCCGAACGTCTCGGCCAACACCTGGGTCGGCCGCAGCCCGCTGTGCTGCTCGAGTCCCTTGGCGAGCGACACCACCGCCGCGCCCGCGGGCACCATCGCGCCGAGCCCGGCGACCACCGCGCGGATGTGCTGGGTCGGCACGGCGACCAGCACGCTGCCGGCCCCGGCCAGCGCCGCACCGGCATCGCTGCCGACGTGGATCGCCGCCGGCAGTTCGACCTGGTCGAGGTAGCGCGGGTTGCGCCGCGTCGCCGCGATCGCCGCCGTGTACAGCGAATCGTGCCCCCACAAGGCGACGTCGTGGCCGCTGGCGTGCAACACCAGCGCCATCGCCGTGCCGAAGCCACCGTTGCCGAGCACCGCGACCTTCACGCCCCACCTCCGGGTGCGGCCCGGTGCCGCTCTGCCAACCACTTGCCGAGGTTGCTGCGGTGCGTCCAGAACAGGAACGCCGCGATCGCGAGGCACAGGCAGGTGATCGGCAAACGCGCCGCGAACGCCTCCTCCAGATGCAGGCCGATCGCCGCCGCGGCGAGCGCGACGCCGAGCGCGAGGCTGCCGAAGAACACCTGACCGGTGGCCAGCCGCACCACGAAGAACACGCCGAGCGCCACCAGCACCGCCGGCCAATCGAGCGCCAGGAGGGCGCCGGTGGCCGTCGCCACGCCCTTGCCGCCGCGCCAGCCCAGGAACGGCGTGAACACATGGCCGAGGATCGCCGCGGCCGCGACCAGCGCCCCTCGCCCAGGTTCGCCGTCGCCGAGGTACAGCGTCGGCAGCAACCCCTTGCCGGCATCGAGCAGGTAGATGCCGAGGAACGCCAAGAGGCGCGCGCCCTTGCCGTCGAACGCACGGCTGGCGTTGGTCGCGCCGACGTTGCCGCTGCCGATCGTGCGCAGGTCGCGGCCCTTGCACAGCTTCACGACCAGCCAGGCGAACGGCACGGCCCCACACAGGAACGCCAGCAAGGCGGGCCACAGCGAAGCGACGGAGACGGCAGCGGGCATCGAGGCGGCAACGGTACGCGACCGGGCGCGGTGGTGCCACGCAGCCGTGCATTCGCGCCGCCGCGCGCTACCCTGCCGGCCGTGGCAGCACGCATCGGCATCGACACTGGCGGCACCTTCACGGACGTGGTCCGGCTCGACGGCCGCACCGCCACGGTGCACAAGCTGCCGTCGACCCCCGACGACCCGGGCCGGGCCGTGGTCGCCGGGCTGGCGGCGGTGCGCCGGCACCCGGACGAGCCGGTCGACCTCGTGCATGGCACGACGGTCGGCCTCAACGCGGTGCTGACCGGCAACCTGGCCCGCACCGTGCTGGTCACCAACGCCGGTCTCGAAGACGTGGTCGAGATCGGCCGGCAGGATCGCGACGACCTGTACGCGCTGGCCCCGACCCGCCACAGCCCGCCGGTGCCGCGCGAACGGCGCGTCGGGGTCGCCTGCCGGCGCGACGCCGACGGCAAGGTCGTCCTGGCGCTGAGCCGGGCCGAGATCGCCCGCACGGTGGCGGCGGTCGTGCGCCTGCGACCGGCCGCGGTCGCCGTCGGCCTGGTGCATGCACCGGTCGAGCCGCGCGACGAACTGGCGCTGGC
>DAIMFJ010000074.1:15900-17590 GCA_036724695.1 Planctomycetota bacterium | reverse complement strand
GGCGACCAGCGAGCGGATCCGCGACGGACTGGTGGCCGCTGGCATCGCCGTGCCGGAGGCGGTCGTCGGCGACGTGCTGGCGGTGGAGACCGCGGCGCTGCAGGCGGGCCCCGGCGTGCTGGTCTGGGCCGGCACCGGTTCGTTCGCGATCGCACGCAGCCTGACCGGCGAACTGCTGCGCGTCGGCGGTCGCGGCTTCCTGCTCGGCGACCAGGGTAGCGGCTACGACCTGGTCCGCCGCGCCGCGACGGCGGTCGTGTTGGCGGCCGACGCGATGGCCGAACCGACGTCGCTGACCGGCAAACTGTGTGCCGCGTTCGACGCGCCCTCGCCGTTGCGCCTGGGCGCGGTGCTGCAGCGGCTCGATTCGGGCACGGTGGCCGCGCAGGCGCCGCTGGTGTTCGCCGCCGCGGCGGCTGGTGACAGCGTTGCCAGGCAGGTGATCGCCGCGGCCCTCGACAGTCTCGCGTTCCTGGCGATCGGCGCGGCCCGGCAGGCCGGTCTCGAGGGCAGTGAGATGGCGCTGGCCCTCGGCGGTGGGGTGCTGGTCGGGGTGCCTGCCTACGCCGACGAACTCGGCGCGCGGCTCGTTCGCCACGGCTTCGGCGCTCCGCGGCTCGTCGACGGCCGCGCCGCCGCGCGCGGCGCGGCGTTGCTGGCGCAGGCCTGGCATGGTCGAGAGGAGCCGCTGTGCGGCTGGGTGGAACGTGTCGCGCTCTGACCTCCACCTCGCCGACGGGCGCGTGATCCCGAAGGACTGCTTCCACCTGAGCTTCTCGCGCAGCGGCGGGCCGGGCGGCCAACACGCCAACAAGGTCGAGTCGAAGGTCTACCTGCGGCTCGACCTGACCGCCGCCGAAGCCGTGCTGGGGCCCGTCGACGTGCAACGCATCCGCGAGGCGATGCCGAGCCGTCTCGACGCCGACGGCATGCTGTTCGTGACCGCGAGCGAACACCGCAGCCAGTTCATGAACTACCAGGCGGCGCAAGAGCGCATGGCGCGGTTGCGCGCAGCGGCGCTGGTGCGCCGCAAACGCCGCGTCGCCACCAAACCGACGCGCGGCAGCCAACGGCGCCGCGTCGACGAGAAACGTCAGCGCGGCGAGATCAAGCGGGGGCGGCAGGGCAAGCCCGGCGCGGAGTGACGCGCCGGCTCGCGCCGGCCAGCTTCAGGCCCGGTCGGCCTCACGCATAGATGCCGCGCATGCGGGTGATCTCCGCGACGCGGTTGACGCCGAGCATGTAGGCGGCGATGCGGTTGCTGACCTGGAAGCGGCGCGCCATGTCGACCACCGACGCGAACGAGTCGACCATGATGTGCTCCATGCGGTCCTCGACCTCCTTCTGGGTCCAGAAGAACGCCATGCGGTCCTGCACCCATTCGAAGTAGCTGACCGTGACGCCGCCGGCATTGGCCAGGATGTCCGGGATCACGAACACGCCCTTCTGGTCGAGGATCTTGTCGGCGTTGGCCGTGCACGGGCCGTTCGCGCCCTCGGTGATGATGCGCGCCTTGATGTTCTCGGCGTTGCGGCTGGTGATCACGTTCTCGGTCGCCGCCGGCACCAGGATGTCGACCGGCAGTTCGAGGATCTCGGCGTTGCTGATCCGGTCGCCGCCGTCGAAACCGTTCAGCGTGCGGCTCTTCTGCAGGTGGGTGCGGATGCCTTCGAGGTCGAGGCCGTTCTTG
>DAIMFJ010000074.1:0-15890 GCA_036724695.1 Planctomycetota bacterium | reverse complement strand
CGCTGATCGCGACGACCTTGACGCCGAGCTGGGCCAGCTGCAGCGCCGAGATCAGACCGACGTTGCCGGCCCCTTGCACCGCGGCGGTGCACTGGTTGGCCTGCATGCCGAGGTGGTTGAGCGCCTCGCGGGTGCACAGCATCACGCCGCGGCCGGTCGCCTCGATGCGGCCGAGGCTGCCGCCGAGCCCGATCGGCTTGCCGGTGACGATCGCCGGCGTGTAGGCGCGGTTGTGCATCGACCAGGTGTCCATGATCCAGGACATCACCTGGCCGTCGGTGCCCATGTCGGGGGCCGGGACGTCGCGGTCCGGGCCGAGCAGGTCCATGATGCCGGCCACGTAGCGGCGCGTCAGGCGTTCGAGTTCGCCGCGCGACATCTTGAACGGATCGCAGATCACGCCGCCCTTGCCGCCACCGAACGGCACGTTGACGACCGCACACTTCCAGGTCATCCACGCCGCCAGGGCCCGTACCTCGTCGCGCGACACGTTGGTGGCGTAGCGGATGCCACCCTTGGCCGGGCCGCGGGCCGTCGAGTGCTGCACGCGGTAGCCCTCGAAGATCTGCACGGCGCCGTCGTCCATGACGACCGGGATGCTGATCGTGATCTCGCGTTCACAGGAACGCAGGATGCCGAGGAGGTTGGGGTCCAAGCCGAGCCGGACGGCGGCCAGGTCGAACCTGGCCTGCATGGCGTCGAACGGGTTGTCTTCGCTGGAAACGTGCTGCTGGTTCATGCGGGGTGCGGCACAGGTGCGCCGCAGTTTCGGGTAGAGGAGGGTATCCCCCGTTCCGTGCGCCAGCAACAGGCGTCGGGGTGGCGTCCCGACGCGGGTTCGGGCAGCGTACGGGCTGGCGGTGGCCACCGCGCCCGCGCCGCGTCTGGAACCTGCGATGCCAGGGCTGGCAAGGCGCCGCTCCGGCGACTCGGCTACGCACTCGGGCCCAGTCGGGCGCGAGCCGCCGCCAACCTGGCGGGCGGGCCGGGCTGGCCGCGGGAGTTCGTCCCGGCCGACGTTGGATCCGGGCGTGGGCCGCTAGACTGGGCCGACCGGGTTGCACTCCGGATTGCCCACCGTGGATGAGCTGTCCTTGCTGATCGATCTGCGCCGCGACGGCTTCCGGCAGGGGGGCGAACCGGCATGACGCCGACGGACCGGCCGCAAGCGGACGTGTCGGCGGCGTTGGCCGCCCTGCCCGATGCCGACCGGTCGGCCGTCGCTGGGCTGTGGTCGGGCACGCTCGGCGTCACCGTGCGGTGCGTGCCGACGCGGCGCACGGTGCGGGTCGGCGACGGCGCGACGACCGTGTTCGGCAAGTGGCGGGTCGGCCGCGGCGCCGATGCACGGAACGAATGGCGCTGGTTGGCGGAACTGCCGCAGCTCGGCCTGCCGACGCCCGAACCGCTGGTCTGGCTCGGCGATGCCGAACGCAGCCTGCTGGTCACGCGCGCCGCGCCGGGCCGTTCGCTGCAGGACTGGGCGCTGCGCGCCCTTGCGGAAGGGTGGGGGCCCGAATTGGTGCGCTACGCATGTGCCGAGGTGGCGCCGCGCGTGCGGCGGCTGCACGACGCTCGACTCGTCTACCGCGACCTGTACTGGAACCACGTGTTCTGCAGCGATCCACGTGGCCCGCGCGACGGTGCGGCGTCGCCGCCGACGTTCCTCGACGTCGAACGGGTGCTGCGGCCGCGGTGGCGCTGGCGCCGCTGGCTGGTCAAGGACCTGGCCGGCCTGCTGGCTTCGGCCCCGCCGGCGTTGCGCCGTCGCGCCGCGCTGCGGTTCCTGCGTGCGTACCGGGGCGGTTCGCTGGCCGGTTGCGCGCGCCTGATCGACGCCGTGGAGCGCAAAGCGGCGCGCATCCTCGCGCATCGGCCGAAATACGGCTGACGTCGGCGGTGCGGCGCGGTACCTTGTTCGCGCCTGGTCTCTGGACGACCGTCGGCGGCTTCGGCCGCGGGAGGAAAGTCCGGGCTCCACAGGGCAAGGTGGTGGGTAACGCCCACCGTCCGCGAGGACAGGGAAAGTGCCACAGAGAACAAGCCGCCGGACGGTCGGCAACGACGACGGCAAGGGTGAAACGGTGAGGCAAGAGCTCACCGCGGACCGGGCGACCGGTCCGGCACGGCAAACCCCACCTGGAGGAAGACCGAATAGGAGGATCGCGCTGCCCGCGCCCAGATCCTCGGGTAGGTCGTTGGCGGCCGTCT
Source organism: Planctomycetota bacterium (assembly GCA_036724695.1). Classification (GTDB taxonomy): domain Bacteria; phylum Planctomycetota; class UBA1135; order UBA1135; family UBA2386; genus JACKIC01. Next base: position 13,679 of record DAIMFJ010000074.1, on the reverse strand, counting down.
GCGAGGACGGCTCTAGAGAAATGGTCGTCACCGCGGCAACGCGGCACCAGAACCCGGCTTACGGGGACCAGGCACTTTTCCTCCGGCAACCGCGGGGGCGCGTCAGCGCTGCCGCCGCAGCTGGTCGCGGAAGCGTTCGAGGATCACCATCGCCGCGACGCTGTCGGCGAGCTTCTTGCGCTGCGCGGCCTTCAGACCGCCTTGCTTGAGGCGTTCGTGGGCTTCGTCGGTGGTGTGGCTCTCGTCGACGGCATGCACCGGGCAGCGCACCCGCGCGGCCAGCAACTGGCGGAACGCCTCGGTGCGCTGCAAGCGCTGGTTCGGGCGACCGTCGTGGGAGACCGGCATGCCGAGCGCGATCGCCTCGGTGTCGCGGTCGGCGACCACCGCGGCGATCGCCGCGGCGACCGCCTCGGCCGAGCTGGCGTCGATGCGTTCGAGCGGCACGACGATCGTGCCGGTCCAATCGGTCGCCGCGAGGCCCGTGCGCGCGTCGCCGAAGTCGACGGCGAGGATGCGTCTGGGAATCGTCACAGCAGGTCCGTGCGGCCGTCGCGCCGCAGTCGTTCGACGACCAGCTTGAGGTCGGCGGCGCGGTCGCGCGGGCAGACCAGCACCGCGTCGTCGACAGCGACGACCACCAGGTCGTGCACGCCGAACAGGGCCACCGTGCGTGCGCCTTCGGCGTAGATCAGGTTGTCCTTGCTGTCGACGTGCAGCTGGCTGGCGCCGCGCGCCAGCAGTGCGTGGTTGCCGTCGGCATCGCCTGGGGCGATCTCGGCGAGGGCCGGGAAGCTGCCGACGTCGTTCCAGTGCACGTCGGCGGCGACCACGGCGATGCGTTCGGCCTTCTCCATGACCGCGTAGTCGATCGAGGTCTTCGGGGCGTTCCGGAAGGCGGTCGTGAGGCTCGCCGGGTCGTGGGCCGCGGCCGCGCTCTGCATCGCCGCGTACGCGCTGCCGAGTTCGGCGTGGCCGTGGTGCATCGCCGCGGCGATCGCCGGGACGGTCCAGACGAAGATGCCGCTGTTCCAGAGGAAGCGCCCGCTGCGCAGGAACTCCGCTGCGGTCGCGGCGTCCGGCTTCTCGCGGAAGCGCTGCACGGTGTGCGCCGCCGGCGTGGCGCCGTCGAGGGTGGCGCCGCACTCGATGTAGCCGAAGCCGGTCGCCGGGTAGGTCGGCTGGATGCCGAACGTCACCAGCGTGCGGTCGTCGGCGGCGAGCTCGGCACCGCGGCGCAGCAGGGCCTGGAAGTGCTCCTTCGGCTCGATCAGGTGGTCGGCCGGCATCATCGCGATCGTCGCCCGCGGCTCGCGCGCCGCGATCGTCGCGGTCGCCAGCGCCACGCACGGCGCGGTGTCGCGAGCTTCGGGTTCGACGACCACCTGGCTGGCCGGGAAGCCAGGCAGCAGGGCAGGCAGTTGGGCGGCTTGCGTCGCGTTGGTGACGATCCAGATGCGCTCGGGGGCGCACAGGCCGCCGAGGCGTTCGATCGTCGCGCCGAGCAGTGACTGGCCGTTCGCGAGCGGCAGGAACTGCTTGGGACGGGCGGTGCGGCTGGCGGGCCAGAACCGGGTGCCGGAGCCTCCGGCCATCACGACGGCGTGCAGGTTGGACATGGCGTGGCTCGGGATCAGAAGTCCGGCAGGGTCGGCTTGCCGCGGAACGGTGGCATCGGCAGCGCCTCGCGGCGGCGCGGCGACGCCTCCGTCAGCCAGCGCTTCTCGGCGCGCAGGTCGCGCAGCGGCCCGAACAGGTGGAACCGCACGATGTTCTGCGTGAAGAACGAGACCAGCGGCATCAGCACCGGATCGGCCGAGGGGCCGAGCAGGTTGTCGAGCTTGAGCTCGACGTCGAGGTAGCCGTCGAGGTCGAGCGTGCCCTTGCCCTGGGCGGCGAGCAGGTTCGACCACAAGCCGAGGTCGTCGAAGAACACCCGGCGTTCGGCGAGCCGGAACTTCGAGCGCAACCGGTCGAAGCGCGGCCGTTCCGGGGCTGGCAGCTGCGCGTAGATGGCCGTGAACAGCGGCACCACGCCGAGGTCGCCACGTTCGATCGACAGCTCGCCCTCGGCGAGCGCGCCGACCAGGTCGGCGCCGTCGAGGCGGTCGAGCTGGATGCGGCCGGTCGCGATCCCGGAGTACGGCGGATTGACCCAGCCGCTGGCCGACAGGAACGCGTAGACGTCGACGTTCTCGAAGTCGAGGTTGGCGCGCAGCCGGCCCTCGGGCGTGGTCGGGCCGGGCAACAGATACGCGAACGCCACGCTGTCGCGGGTGCCGTTCTGCACGATCCCGCCGTCGAGCCGGGCCCGCAGCGAGTGCAGCACCAGCTGTTCGGCGTCGGCGGCGAACCCGGCGTGCAAGCCCTCGAGACGGTGGCGCAGCAGCTCGACCGAGCAGCCGTCGAGGCCACCGCGCAAGCCGCCGCCGGCCGGCCCGACGGTGCTCTCGTCGAGGCGCACGAAACCCTGCAGGTTGTCGATGCGGAACGCCTCGCGACCGACGCCGAGCGTCACCCCGACGCCGTCGAGTCGCAGTTGGCCGGCAATCGTCGTCTCGAACGGTCGCTCGCTGCCGCCATTGGGCAGCAGGAAGCGCAGCTGCAGGGCGTCGACGTCGGCGCGGCCGGCGAGCTCGCGGGCGCGGATCGCGCGGTGCTGGGGTTCGGCTAACTGGTGGGCCACGCCGGCGCCTAGCGGTATGCTGTCGCTCTCGACCTTATGCTGGTTCGCGGTGCGCCCGGCCGGGGCCGTCTGCGTGCTCTCGCTGCCGCCGCTGGCGCGCACCTCGGCGCCGCCGAGGTCGGCCCGCACGTCGTCGAAGCGCAGCACGCCGCCGCGCACCGTCAACTCGCCGGTCATGCGTCGCGCCGGCTTGGGCAGGATCGGCGCGTTCGAACCGACGTCGAGCAACTGCGCGACCAGTTCGAGGCTACCGCCGTCGACTTCGGGATGGCGGTACCGGCAGACCAGATCGGTCGAGCCGTTCGGGCGCAGGGCCGCCCAGGTGCCCTGGCCGATCGCGCCGAGCGCTTCGAGGGTGGCGCCGAGCTGGCCGTCGAGCTGCAGTTCGCGGACCACGAACGTCAGGTCGGTGCGCAGCTCCTTGCCGCTGTCGATGCTGCCCAGCAGGGCGAGCGGCGAACCACCGCCGCTGCCATGACCGATGCGGCCGCGCAGGGCATCGAAGTCGATCCGGGTGTCGCTGCCCTTGCCCTGCGCGAACACCTGTCCGGAGAGGCCGGCGGCGTACCACGGCGGGGCCGGCAACTCGATGCGCACGTCGTCGCAGTCGATGCGCAGGTCGTGTTCGAGCGGCGCGTCCGGCGTCGCGCGCCAGACCCGTACCTCGCCGCCGAGCCGCCCGGTCGGTCGGCAAGCGCGCCACGGGGCGTCGATCTCCGGGACCACGACGGCCGCGGCGTCGCGCAGCGTGTCGTCGATCGCCACCCGTTCCAGATGCACCAGCGCCTCGAAGCCGGCCAGCCGCTCGTCGACGGTGTTGGCGAGCGGAATGCGCCCGGTCATGCCGATCCGCCCGTCGCCGCGCCGGCCCGAGAGGTCGAAGTTGACCCCGGCGTCGCGCGCGACGACGGTGCCGCGCACCTGGTCCAGGCGCAGCGGGAAGCCAGCCCATTGCACCGCGGCGTCGGCGAGTTCGACGGTGACGGCCCAACCGCCGGGCAGCTGGCTGCGCGGCCGCACCAGCACTTCGACCGCCGCGGCGCCGGCCGGGGCGAGCCGGTCGTACAGTTCGCCGTCGTCGCGCAGCAGCGTCTGCAGGGCCGCGCGCAGTTCCGGGCCGAACGGCACCTGCTCGGCGCGGATGTCGAGGTTGGCCTCCTCGCCGCCGCCGAGCCGGGTGTCGATCCGGCCGGACAGCCGCACGACGCTGCGCGCGTCACCAGCCGCGATGCGCGCCGACAGGTCCTCGAGGTGCAGGATGTCGTCGCGCAGCACGACCCGGCCGCTGGCGCCTTGCAGCGGGAGCGGGAAGCCGATCCGGCGCTCGGGCGTGCCGAAGCCGTGGTAGGCCATCGCCACGTCGCGCAACGTCAGGTCGAGGTCGACGAGGTCGCCCCGGCGCTGCGGGTTGCGCAGGTACAGTTCGAGGTCGGCCCGGCCACCGTGGGGCTCCAGGGCGGCCAGCACGCGGCGACCGACGGGCAGCGAACCGAGCAGGTTCCTGACGTCGGCGTCGAGCGCGACGTCGCGGCCGCCGAGGCGCACCTCGAGGTGCGGGTCGTCCGGGTCGTCGCCGAGGCGGGCGGTGGCCAGCACCTCGACGGCGCCAGCCGCGGTCTGCTGGGTCAGCTGCACGCTGGCGGTGCCGCCGTCGGCGTCGGTGGCCTGCAACCGCACCCGCGCGCCGCGCAGCGGGTACTGCAGCAGCGGCGCGCGCGCGTGCACGTCCGCGCACTCGGCGTCGATCTCGAAACGGGGTCCCGGCGCGGTCTCGCCGCGGTTGCCGATCCGCAGTCGCGCCGTCAGGTGCTGCAGCCGGCAGCTCGCTTCGACGTCCTCCAGGGGCAGGTCGAACAGTTCGCGCAAGCGCTGCAGCAGCGGTGCGCCGACCGTGGTGTCGCGCAGGCCGATGGCGACGTCGATCCACCCGGCCACCACGTCGGCGCGGCCGGTGACCGCCAGCGTGGCGTCCAGGTCGACCAGCCTGGCCGTGCCGGAGAACGTCAGTTCGCCGGGTGCGTCGGCCGATGGTTGCGCGGTCAGCGTCAGGTCGCGCAGTTCGAGGGGGCTGGTGCCAGCGCGCAGTTGATGACGAACCTGGCCGTCGGTGAGCTCGACGTGTGGCAGCCGCGGCGGGCGCCCGGGACCGTCGTCGGCGCTCGCGGCTGGGTTGGCCTCGAGCAGTTCGTGCAGGGCCGGCAGGGCGGGGCCGAGGTCTAGCACCAGGCCACGCAGCCCGACGCGGTGCAAGGCCACCAGGCTGCCGAGCGGATCGAACGCCACCTCGGCACTGGCCTGCTCGAGCCGCAGCAGATCGACGCCGGGCCGGGTCGGATCGGCGATCCGCAGGCCGCCCAGTTCGAGGCGGCCGGTGCCGATCTCGACGCGGGCTTCGCGCAGCTCCACCGGCGGGCGCAACAGCACGTCCAGACGTTCGCGCAGCAGGGCCGTCACCGCGTCGGCGCGGGCCAGCACGGTCCACGTGACCGCGCCGAGCAGCAGTGCGAACACCGCGGAGAACAGGAGGATTCGGCGCCAACTCATGGGTTCGGAGCTTTCGTCGGGCACTGTAGCAGGCACCGCCGCGCCATTCACGCGTGCTCGGCGTGGTTCGAGGATCGCTTCGAATCGCCGATTCTCGGCCGATTTCGGGGGGGCTGTCGAGCAAAGTGCCGAGAATGGCCACGAAAGGGCCATTTCCGCGCAGTTTACCGTTGACAGTGTGCGACTGGAGGTCAAACTCCCCGGAGATTCGCGGTGTCTGCCACGTGTGTGGCGGCCCAGCGAACGGTCCATTCGAACAGAGTTACTCCGATGGCTGCCAAGAAGAAGGCTACCAAGAAGGCTGCTGGCAAGGCGAAGGCCGCTGCTGGCGAACTGATCATCTCGAAGTCGCGCACGAAGGCCGCAGTCAAGAACTGCAACGTCTCGTCGGACTTCTACGGCGCCCTCGACGCGCACGTGCGCGCCGCGATCGCTTCGGCCGAAGACCGCGCCTCGGCCAACGGCCGCAAGACGCTCCGCCCGCAGGACCTGTGAGGTCTCGTTCCCGGGCTGCGCCGGCCGTGTCGCGGTCGGCGTGGTCCGGGGGCCCAGAACGCCCCTGGGGAGGGGTGGGCCAGCGCGGCATCCGCGTTGGCCTGAGGATCTGCGCACGTTCCGCCGCCGCCATGGCGCGCGATGCCGTGTCGACGGTGCCGCCCACCGGCAGCGCGCGTCGGTCAGTCTTCCGCGTAGCTGCCCATCAGGTAGCGCGGCTGCAGGTCGTCCGCGTCGATCGCCGCGATCGGCAGCGTGACGTCGAACAGCGCCGCCGCGTCGCCAGGCACGACGCCGACGCATTCGATCCGGTGCGAAGCCGCGACCTCGCTCGCCGCGAGCCGGTCCGCGATCGCCACCTGCTGGCCGGGCATCGTGACGACCAGGTCGTCCGCCGCCAACCCGTCGACCAGCTCCGGCCAACGTTCGGCGCGGCTCGCTTCGAGCTGCTGCAGGACCCCGTCCGCGCCGCGTCGGAACAGCCCGCGGTGCCAGCGGTCGCGTCGGGCGTCGAGCACGACGACCAGTCGACCGGTCGAGCGCGGCGCCGCGGCCGCCAGGAGCGCCAGGCTGTCGAGGCCGAACACCCGCACTTCGTCGAAGGCGGCCAGGGTGCGCAGGAACGTCAGCGCGACCCGCAGCCCGGTGTACGAACCCGGCCCGAGGTCGGCCCGCACCTCGCCGAGTGCCCCTGGTGCCACCCCGGCGGCACGGCACAGCTGGTCCACCAGCGGTGCCAGGTCGCCGCGTTCGCCGCGCGGCGTCCGCGCGACCGACACCCCAGCCGGCGTGCGCAGGGCCGCCGAGTACGACGCGTCGCCGGTCAGGTTGCTGCCGCAGACGGCCAGCGCGTTCGTCACGCCGACAGCTCCGCCCGCACCACTGCCGCCAGCTCGTCGCACAGGGTCTCGACCAGCGCCGCGTCGGCGGCCTCGATCATCACCCGGCACTTCGGCTCGGTGCCCGAGTAGCGCAGCAGCAACCGGCCGTCGTCGCCCAGGCGCCGCTCGATCTCGGCCGCCTTCTGGGCGATCGCCGGCACACTCGCGAGGTCCGGCTTGCGCGCCACCGGGACGTTGACCAGCTTCTGCGGGAAGCGGTGGAACGCCGCGAACGCCGCCGCCATGCCGCGTTCGCGGGCGCTGGCCAGGTCGAGCAGCCGCAGTGCCGTGTACAGCCCGTCGCCGATCAGATGGTGGTCGGCGAACAGGATGTGGCCCGATTGTTCCCCGCCGACCGAAGCGCCGAGCTTGCGCATGCCGGCGAACACGTGGCGGTCGCCGACCGGCGTGGTGTGCAGTTGCACGCCCGCGCCGGCCAGCGCGCGCTGCAGGCCGAGATTGCTCATCACCGTCGCGACGACGGTCTGGCCGGCCAGCTGGCCGGCGCGCTGCAGCTCCAGGCCGAACAGGCACAGCACGTCGTCGCCGTCGCGCACGCTGCCGCGCTCGTCGACGAAGATGCCGCGGTCGCCGTCCCCGTCGAGGCAGACGCCCAGGCAAGCACCCTCGGCGACGACGCTGCGGGCCAGGCCCTGCGGATGCAGGGCTCCGCAGTCGTCGTTGATGTTGAAGCCGTCGGGGTTGCAGGCGACCTCGACGACCTCGGCGCCGAACGCGCGCAGGATCGCCGGCGCGAGCCGCGAACCGCCGCCGTTCGCGGCGTCGAGGCAGACCTTGCGGCCTTGCAGGTCCAGGCTCGGGAACGCGCTCGCCAGCGCGTCCTCGTAGTGGCGCAGCAGGTCGCTGCGGTCGCGGATGCGCGGCGTGCGCACTTCGGCCGGGCGCAGCGCGACGGCCAGCCGCGACAGTTCGGCTTCGTCCTCGTCGCGCAGCTTGCTGCCGTCGGCGGCGAAGATCTTGATGCCGTTGTCGTGCGCCGGGTTGTGCGACGCACTGATCATGATCGCCGCGTCGCACGGCTGCGTGCGGGCCAGGAAGGCCAGGGCCGGCGTCGTGCACAGGCCGACGTCGCCGACGGCGACCTCGGCGGCGGCCAGGCCCTGGGCGAGGGCCTCGAGGATCCACAGCGCCGAATCGCGGCCGTCGTTGCCGATCAGCACACGCTTCTGGTCGCCACCGCTGCGTTGCAGCAGCACGCCCAGGGCGGCGCCGACGCGGCGGATCGTCTCGGGGTCCATCGGCGGGTCGCCCGCGCGGCCGCGCAGGCCGTCGGTGCCGAATTGCGGCGCTTCGATGTCGGTCATGGTTTGCGTAGCAGGCGGACCAACAGGGTCTGGTCGAGCCGGTAGTCGGTGGTTTCCACGGTGTCCTGCAGCGGGCCGCGCACCGCCAGGCGCGCGACGAGCGGCAGTTCGGCGCCCAGCAGGGTCCCCGGGGCAGGGCGGGCGATGTAGACGTCCAGGCGCAGGAACTCGGTCGCGAACTCGTCGAGCTTGCCGTCGGCGCGGCGCAGCACGAGTTGGGCGCGCAGGTTGCCGCCGGCCCGGATGCGCACCAGTTCCTCGGCCTTCTCCGGCCGGTAGAGACCGCGCAGTTCGGCGGGCAAGGCGTTGTCGTCGACGACCACCGGCAGCTTGACCTCGAACACCTCGGTCACCGGCATCAACTGCACGGTCAGCGACGGGGTCTCGGCGAGCCGCAGCCCGGCCTCCGGTGGCGCCGTCAACTCGAGGATCGCGGTGACCTCGCGGGCATTGCCAGGACTGCCGAGGCGGACCCGGAACGGCTTGCCGCCGCGCGGCGGGAAACCCGCCAGGCTGCTCGCCGGCCCGAGGATGCGCGCCGTGTCGGGAGCGAACCGGACCGTGTCGCGGCGCAGCCGGGCCGCCAGTTCGGCTTCGACGCCGACCAGCTCGACGTCCTCGAGCGTCAGTGGCTGGCTGTGCGCTTCGATGCGTTCGACCTCGAGGCGCACCGCCGGCGGCAGCATCTCGACCTGGACGGCGGGATCCTGCAGGGCCTTCAGCGTGCGGTCGATGTCGGCGGCGGTGAAGTTGACGCTGGTGGTCTCGCTCCAGTCGGTGTTGACGAACTTGGTGATGCGCAGGTCGAGCTGCTGGTTCTCGAGGCTGTCGATCAGGTAGCGCGGCCCGCGGAACGCGATCCGCAGCTCGGTCATCGCCGGGCCGGGCTCGTTGGCGTTGTAGAAGTTGCGGCCGACCACGCGGTTGGTCGGCAGTTCGACGGCGACGCGCCGGCTGAACGGGCCGCTCGCCGTCTCCAGCCGACCGACCGACGTCAGCGGCATCGACAGCTCGAGGGTGCGGGTCACCTGGCTGTCGAGCAGCACCCAGAGTCCGAACGCCAGCGCCACCGCCGCCAGCTTGCGCAACGGATCGGCCGCCAGTGCCGACAGCAAGCCGCCGAGTCTGCGCCGTTCCTGCTTCATTTCTGCTGCCTCAGGCCGAGCGACTGCTCGAGCACCTTCTCGAGCTGCTCGAGCGTCAGGTCGTGGTTCAACTTGCCGCCCTCGGCGGTGGAGATCTTGCCGGTCTCCTCGCTGACCACGACGACCAGCGCGTCGGTGTCCTCCGACAGCCCCAGTGCGGCCCGGTGCCGGGTGCCCAGGCTCTGGTCGACGTTGCGATCCTGGCTGAGCGGGAACAGGCACGACGCCGCGACGATGCGGTCGTCGCGCACCACGACGCCGCCGTCGTGCAAGGCACTCTTGGGGTAGAAGATCGACTCGAGCAGGTACGAGTTCAGTTCGGCGTCGATCGTGATGCCGTTCTCGATCAGGTTCGCCAGCGAGGCTTCGCGTTCGATCGCGATCAGCGCCCCGACCTTGTGCTTGCTCATCCGCGCCACCGCCCGCAGCAGCCGCGGCAGCAGCTTGGTGTCGGGTTTGAAGAAGCGGCTGAAGAACGGCCCCTCGCCGATGTGGGTGATGCCGCGGCGGATCTCGGGGTGGAACACGACGATCAGCGCCACCACGACCGACTGCGCCACCGCGTCGAACAGCAGCGACAGCCGATCCAGCTGGAACCACTTCAAGAGCGCCCAGGTGGCCAGGCCGACCCCCAGCAGCGCCGCCAGGCCGCGGATCACGCCCGAGCCGCGCGTCTGGCGCAGGAAGCGCAGCGCGAAGTAGATCAGCACCGCGAAGACGGTCACCTCGAGCAGCATCTGCACGATGCCGAGCGGGTCGCCGAACAGGCCACCCTGGGCGAGCAGCGGCTGGCTGGTGAGGACGGCGGTCATGCCGGGTGGAGCGCGGCGCGAGCCTCGGGGCGACGGTCGGCCATCGTCATGCGCCGGACAGACCGACGTCGGGTTTGGCGTCGCCGGTGCGTTCGCCGTTCGGTTGCGGGGCCGGGGCCGGCCGCGGGGTCGCGGCGCGTTCGGCGTTCTGGGCCTGCCGCTGTTGCGCCATCCGGAAGCCTTCGACGGTGTCGCCGCGCAGCAAGGCGCCGATCTCGTCGCCGCTCAGCGTCTCGTGCTTGAGCAGGGCCTCGGCGATCGCATCCAGCGAACCGCGGTGGCCGACCAGCAGCGCCCGGGCCGCTTCGTACTGCTCGTCGATGATCCGGCGAACCTCGGTGTCGATCAGTTCGAGCGTGCGCTCCGAGACACCACCGCCGAGCCGGAACTCGCGGCCCAGGAACGGATTCTCGTCGTCGGCCGTGTACTTGATCGGGCCGACCTTGGCGCTCATGCCGAGTTCGCAGACCATCACCCGGGCCAGGTTGGTGGCCTGTTCGATGTCGTTCTGCGCGCCGGCCGAGACGTCGCCGAACACGATCTCCTCGGCCAGCCGGCCGCCGAAGCAGACGGCGATGCGGCCGAGCAGTTTGTTGCGCCAGTGGTTGTAGTCGTCCTTCTCGGGCAACGACATGGTGGCACCCAGCGCGCGGCCGCGCGACACGATGGTCACCTTGTGGATCGGGTCCTGGTTCGGGGTCAGGATCGACACGATCGCATGGCCCGCCTCGTGGTAGGCGGTGACCTTCTTGTCCTCCTCCTCGATCGCGCGGCTGCGCTTCTCGCGGCCCCAGCGCACGCGGTCGCGGCCCTCCTCGAGGTCGGCCATCTCGACGAAGTCCTTGTTCTTCATCGCGGCGAGGATCGCCGCTTCGTTGATCACCGCCGCCAGTTCGGCGCCGGAGAACCCGGCCGTCGCCTTGGCGATGTTGGTCAGGTCGACCTTCGGGGCGAGCTTGACCTTCCGGGCATGCACCTTGAGGATCGCTTCGCGGCCCTTGACGTCCGGGCGGTCGATGACGACCTGGCGGTCGAACCGGCCCGGCCGCAGCAGCGCCGGGTCGAGCACGTCGGGGCGGTTGGTGGCGCCGACCAGGATGATGCCCTTGTCGGAGTCGAAACCGTCCATCTCGACCAGGATCGCGTTCAGCGTCTGCTCGCGTTCGTCGTGGCCGCCGCCCATGCCGGTGCCGCGCTTGCGACCGACCGCGTCGATCTCGTCGAGGAACACGATGCACGGGCTGGCCTCGCGCGCCTGCTTGAACAGGTCGCGCACGCGGCTGGCCCCGACGCCGACGAACATCTCGACGAAGTCGCTGCCCGAGATCGAGAAGAACGGCACCTCGGCCTCGCCGGCGATCGCCTTGGCGAGCAGCGTCTTGCCGGTGCCCGGCGAGCCGACCAGCAGCACGCCGCGCGGGATCGAGCCGCCCAGCCGCGCGAACTTGCCAGGGTTCTTCAGGAACTCGATGATCTCGCGCACCTCGGCCTTGGCTTCCTCCATGCCGGCGACGTCGTCGAACGTCACGTTGGTGCGGTTCTCCTTGGTGTAGAGCGCCGCCCGGCTGCGGCCGAAGCTCAGCACGCCGCCCGAGCCACCCGGCGAACGCATCTGCCGCAGGATGAAGAACCAGATGATCGCCAGCACCAAGAGCCACGGGCCGACGGTGCCGAGGATGTAGATCAGCGCCGTGTTCGGCTCGGTGACCCGGAAGTCGTTGGCGCCGAGCGACAGCGTGAACGACGCGCTCGGCACGTTGCGGTTGGCCAGTTCGGTGGCCGCGTCCTGCAGCGTCGGGCCGCTGCTGCCCGGCGTCAGCTTGACGTAGTGGGTGGTCGAGCCCTTCTGCACGAAGGCCGTCAGGTACGCACCCGGCTGGCGCAGTTCGTCGGCCTGCCGCACCGGCCCGCTGGCCTTGGCCTCGAGCTCCTGCACGAAGAACGCCCGCTGCACGCGCACGCGGTTCTGCTTGACGTCGTCGAGGAAGGTCGCCAACGCGCCGGCCCCGTCGCCGTACAGAGTGGTGTCGAGTCGCGCCACGGCGCGCGTGCCGATCAGATCGAGGTCCATCGGGCCATAGCGCACGAGGTCGCGCATCACCACTTCGATCGGGCGCTCGCCCTGTGGTGTCCCGATGCGCGCCGAAGCGACGCCGTCGGACCACGTGAAGCCGGTCACCCGGCCGTTGAGCAGGTGGCTCTGGAAGGCCTGCACCGAGCTCTGGCTGTCGAGCTCGCCGCGCGACACGACCAGGAACAGGGCCATCAAGAGGGCCAGGATCAGGATCACCCCACCCATGCCGCGCGGCTTCTTGCTGCGGCCGTCCTGGTCGCCAGGCTCCTTGGCTTCGTTGTTGCTCATCGTGTGTCCGTGCGCTGCGCGATGCGCCGCAGTCGGCTACATCGGAATCTCCGCCCGGGTGGCCGTAGCCGCCTTGGCGCCGCGACTTGGGCCGCTGGCGGCCCGCGAAGGTCTCGCGGTCGTCGAGAATAGGTCGGGGGCGGGCCGGAAGCCAGCCGCGCGGCCGGTTCGGGGCGGTTCGGGGCGGTTCGTGCGTCGGTCGGCCGGCGGCCGGGCTCAGAACCCGGTTTCGAGCGCCAGCGCGATCTTGCGGGCCAGGTCGTTCACCAGTTCGGCGCTCGCCTGGTCGAGGTCCTCGCCGATCGGCGACCGGAACTCGGCCCGATCGGCCACGGTGCGGGTCAGCAGGACCTCGCCGCGGCTGGACACGAGTCGCATGCGCCCCTTGCCCTCCAGCGCGCCTCCTCGAGGCGCTGCCGGTAGGTCTCGTTGCCGACCACCGCCAGGGCGACCGTGCGCACGCCGCGCTCGGGCAGGCCGGTGCCGAACTGGTACCCGCAGCCAGCCAGCGGGCCGAGCGCGGCCAGAACGGCCAGACCAGCCCGACCAGCCCGACCAGCCCGACCAGCCGAGGATCGCCTCATCGCCCGGCCTCCGCCGCCTGCTCGCGTTCGGCCCGCGCCTGCTGGCCGGCCGGCGTCCCGGCGAAGCGCTCGTCGCAGGCGCGGTCGAGGTGCAGCCGGTAGCCCGGCCGGTTGTCGACGGTCCGGTAGAAGTGGGCGATGCGCAACTCGCGTTCGGCCTGCCAGCCGACCACGCGGTCGAGGGCCGCGGTGGCTGCGGCGACGAACTCGGGGTTCTCGGGCTGCCCGGCCAGGAACTCGCGCAGCTCGCGTTCGGCGTGCTGCATGCGGTCCTGGTCGTACGCCGGGCCCTGCAGGCTGGCGACGATGCTCATCGCGAACCGGTACCGCGCGTAGACCGTCCATTCGCTCTCCGGCCGCGAGCGCAGCAGGTCGCGGAAGCGCGCCTGGGCGAGCGTGAAGTCGCGGTCCTCGAAGGCCAGATCGCCGAGCAGCCGCAGCGCGTCGGCGAGCTCGGTGCTGTCGGGGTGGTTGGCGACCAGGTGTTCGAGCACCGTGCGGCCGGCGCGGCGATCGGACCAGAAGAACCAGAACGACCGGCCGGTGCCGATCAGGTACTTGCCGATCTGCCACTGCAGCTCGACCGCGGCAGCGCGCAGCTCGCTGCGCGGCCGTTCGGCGAACAGGTCGCGCAGCACCTCGAAGGCCTCGAACGCGCGGTCGGCCGCGAACAAGGCGCGCGCCTGGGCCAGATCGCGACGGTCGAGCAGCCGCGGCGGCACCTCGTCGCGCGGCCAGTCGTCGAGCTCCTGCAGCGCCGGACCGAGTTCGCCGGCCGTCACCTGGGCCTCGATCGCCGCCAGCCGTTCGTCAGCGATGTTGAGCGAGGCGTCCGCCGCCTCGAC
>DAIMFJ010000073.1:0-18022 GCA_036724695.1 Planctomycetota bacterium | reverse complement strand
TCGCTCGCCGGCTGGGCCTGCCCAAGGCGACGGCGCTGCGCAACCTGGCGGCGCGGCGCGTCACCGCCGCGCGCGCCACCGTCGACGCCTGGCAGCCGCCCCTGCAAGCCGCCCGCGCCGCGGCCGCGCAGTTGGCCGAACAGGAAGCCCGCGTCGCCCAGCTGCTGGCCGACCCGCGCCTCGCCAAGATCGCCGCCGAGAACGCCGAACTGGCGGCCGAGGTCAAGGCCCTGGTCGGCCAACGCGACCAGGCCGATCGCAGCCGACTGACCGCCGGCAGCGAACTGGCGCAGCTGCAGCAGGACTTCGACGAGATCAAGAAGCGCGCCGAACTGGTCGGCGCGTCGGAGGCTTTGGGCGCCCTGCTGCGGCAACGGCGCATGCAGCTCGCCGACACCACCCGGCGCACGCAGCTCGCCGCGCGCGCGCGCGCCGGCAATGCCGCCGACGCCCAGTACCGCGGTCTCGAGTACGACTCCCGGCTGCGGCAGCTGGTCGAGGATCCCGACGCGTGGTTGGCCAACCGGCTGGCCGACAGCGCCGCAGGCGCGGAGGCGACCCCGGAACTGCTCGCCGAGGCCCGCCGCCTGCGCGAAGCCCGCCGCGAGTTGCTGACCCAGTTGAGCAGCGGCTACGAGAACCTGGTCGGCACCCTGCTCGACGTCACGGCGATCGAACGCCAGCTGGTCGAGACCCTCGGCGCCTACCGCCGGTTCGTCACCGAACGGGTGCTGAGCATCCGCAGCAGCAAGCCGCTGTGGTACTTCGACGTGCCGGCGACCGCCAACGCGCTGGCCTGGCTCGGCAAGCCCGAGCACTGGCTGGAGGTCGGGACGGGCATCGGCGCCGCGGTGTTCGAGCCGGCCTGGCCGGTGCTGGCGATGCTGGCCTTGCTCGTGCTGCTCGGTCTGCGCCGGCGGCTGTCGACCAGCCTGCAGGCCAACGGGCAGGTGGCGGCGCGCGGCACCACGGTCGCGTTCCGGCCGACGGCCTTGGCGACGCTCGAAACCGTGCTGCTGACGGCACCGCTGCCGTTGCTGTTGCTGCTGGTCGGCAGCCGGCTCGCCGCGCACCATGGCAGCACCGAGTTCGCCAAGGCGGTCGGCGTCGGGGCCGCCCACGCCGCCCTGTCGCTGTTGCCGACCGTCGCACTGCGGCAGGTGCTGCGCCCCCGGGGCCTCGCCGAATCGCACTTCCAGTGGCAGAGCACGACGTTGGCGAAGCTGCGTTCGATCGTGCCTTGGTTGCTCGCCACCGCGCCGTTCGCGTTCCTGCTGGCCGTGCTCGAACAGCCCGGCGACGACAACTGGCTCGGCTCGCTCGGGGCCTCCCTGCTGGCGGTCGAGTTGCTGTGCTTCCTGGTGGCGTTCTGGCGGCTGCTGCACCCCACCACCGGCATCCTCGGCACGCAGGTGCCGAACCTGAGCGGCCCGCTGCAGCGGTTCCGACGCCTGTGGTTCCTGCTCGGGGTCGGCACGCCGGCGGCCCTGTTCGCGATGGTGCTGCTCGGCTACGAGTACACCGCGTTGCACCTGACCCGCCGGATCCTGGCGACGTTCGGCGCGGTGTTGGCCGCGGTCGTCGTGCAAGGTCTGGTGTTGCGCACGCTGCTGGTCGAACGGCGGCGGCTGCAGAGTCGCCGCACCCAGGAACTGCTGGCCGCCGCCCGCGCCGGCGGCTCGGATGGCGCCGCCGCCCCCGCGGCAGCGCTGGATCCGGGTGCCCTGGCCAGGCAGACCCAGACGATGGTGCGCTGGATCGTCGGGATCGTCGCGGCGGTCCTGGTGTTCCAGATCTGGGTCGACGTGCTGCCCGCCCTCGGGGTGCTGCGGCGCGTGACCTTGTGGTCGACCGCGGACGCCGACGGCCAGAGCGTGCCGGTGACCCTGGCGGACGCGCTGGCCAGCCTGTTCGTCGTGCTGGCGGCCGCGGTGGCGGCGCGCAACCTGCCGGCACTGCTCGAACTGTTCGTGCTGCAGCGCCTGCGCATGCAACAAGGCGAACGGCACGCGATCACGACGCTGGCCCGCTACTTCATCGTCGGCGTCGGCATCGTGTTGGCGTTCTCGACGATCGGCATCGGCTGGAGCAAGGTGCAATGGCTGGTCGCCGCGATCTCGGTCGGCCTCGGCTTCGGCCTGCAGGAGATCTTCGCGAACTTCGTCAGCGGGCTGATCCTGCTGGTCGAACGGCCGATCCGCGTCGGCGACATCGTGCAGATCGGCGAGACCACCGGCCGGGTGACGCAGATCAAGATCCGCGCCACCACGGTGATGGACTGGGAGCGCAAGGAGCTGATCGTGCCGAACCGCGAATTCGTGACCGGGCATTTCGTCAACTGGACGCTGACCGACGGGATCGTGCGGCGCTCGATCAAACTGGGCGTCGCCTACGGCAGCGACACCGGCAAGGCGCTGGAAGTGCTGATGGACTGTGCGGGCCGCTCGCCGGCGGTGCTCGCCGAGCCCAAACCCGAAGCGGTGTTCCTCGGCTTCGGCGACAGCACGCTCGACCTCGAACTGCGGATCTTCGTCGACCAGAACAACCTCGACCAGAAGCAGATCTCGAACCTGCTGGCCGACATCGACACCTCGTTCCGCGCCGCGGGCCTGGAGATCGCGTTCCCGCAGCGCGACGTCAACATCGACCTCTCCGAACGCACCGTCGCGCTGCTGCGCCAATGGCGCTGAGCCGACTCCCGGAATCCGCCGAGCGGCGCATCCAGTCCTGCCTGCCGACCCGCTACGCTTGCCCACCACATCGACCATGAGCGACCTCCAGACCGCCAAACGCGCCGCCGCCCACGCCGCCGCCGACCTCGTCCCGAACGGTGCGAAGCTCGGGCTCGGCAGCGGCTCCACCTTCCTGCTGGTCCTCGAACGGCTGCGGCAGCGGATCGCCGCCGACGGCCTGCAGGTCGCCGGCGTGCCGTCCAGCCAGCAGACCGCCGAAGCGGCCCGCGTCGCCGGCGTGACCTTGCTCGACCTCGAGCAGGTCGACGTGCTCGACCTGGCGATCGACGGCGCCGACGAGGTCGACCCGCAGAAGAACCTGATCAAGGGCGGCGGCGGCGCGCACGTGCGCGAGCGCGTCGTCGCGGCCGCCGCCAAGGAACTGCTGGTCGTCGTCGACGACAAGAAGCTCGTGCCGGTGCTCGGGGCGGGCTTCGCGTTGCCGGTCGAGGTGCTGCAGTTCGGCTGGAAGCAGGCCCTGCGCATGCTGACCGCGACCGGCTGCACGGTCGCGCGCCGCGAACGCGACGGCGCGCCGTTCGTCAGCGACAACGGCAACTACGTGCTGGACTGCAAGTACGCCAGCATCGACGACCCGGCGTGGCTCGCCGAGCAGTTGCACGGCATCGTCGGCGTGGTCGACCACGGGCTGTTCGTCGGCATGACCGGCCGCGTCGTGGTCGGCGACGCCAGCGGCAAGACCCGCATCCTGCCGTGAGGACCAACCCGTGCTCGCCCTGACGCTCTGCCTCGCGATGCCGTTCGCTCCCCAGGATCCCGGCCCGGGCATCTCGCGCGCGCTGGCCACCGCGCGGGCCGCGGTGCTCCGCGACGTCGAGTACGACGTGCGACTGCGCATCGAGCCCGGCAGCCCGGTGGTGCGCGGCGAGGCGTGGGTGCGTTTCCTGCTCGACGACGAGGTCGACACCCGCGAGGCGATCGTGCTCGACTTCGGCGGCAGTGCGATCGAGGCGATGCGCCTCAACGACCAGGAGTTCGTCGGCCAACCGCAGAACGGGCACCTGGTGCTGCCGCCGGCGATGCTCGGCCGCGGCTGGAACGGCTTCGCGGCGCGCTTCCAGTCGCCGGTCGCCGCGCCCGGCACGCCCCTGACCGTCTACAAGGACCCGCAGGACGGCCGCGAGTACTACTACACGCTGGTGGTGCCCGCCGACGCGCACCGGCTGTTCCCGTGTTTCGACCAACCGGATCTGCGGGCCAGGTTCCGGCTCGAGCTGCAGCTCCCGTCGGACTGGGTCGCCGTCGCCAACACGCCGACCGTCGAAGGCGGGCCGGAGGCGACCACCGAGGGGCGCGTCTGGCGATTCGAGCAGACCAGGCCGCTGCCGACCTACCTGATGGCGTTCGCGTGCGGGCCGTTCGCGGTCACCGAGGCGCCGCTGCCGGCGGTGCCGGGACTCGACCCGCGGGCGCCGTTGCGGATCTTCCACCGCCGCAGCGAAACCGAGCGCCTCGAACGGGACGCGCTGGTCACGATGCACGGCGAAGGGCTGCGCTGGCTGGCCGCGCACTTCGGCGTGCCGTACCCGTTCGGCAAACTCGACATCGCACTGCTGCCCGGCTTCCCGTACGGCGGCATGGAGCACGCCGGCGCGATCTTCTACCGCGAGACCGCGCTGGTGTTCGACCACCCGCCGACCGACGCCGAACTGGTGCGCCGCAGCACGTTGATCTACCACGAGATCGCGCACCAGTGGTTCGGCAACCTGGTGACGATGAAGTGGTTCGACGACCTGTGGCTCAAGGAGGGTTTCGCGACCTTCGTCGCCTACCAGGCCCTCGACGCCCTCGAGCCGGGCCGCAAGTCGTGGCTGCGGTTCCTGCAGCGCGTCAAGCCGCGGGCCTACGAGGTCGACGCGACGCCGGGCACGACGCCGATCTACCAGGAGCTCGGCAACCTCGCCGACGCGAAGTCCGCGTACGGGCCGATCGTCTACAACAAGGCGCCCGCGGTGCTGCGCGCGTTGCACGAACGGCTCGGTCCGGCCGAGTTCCGCGCCGGACTCAAGCGCTACCTCGAACGCCACGCGTTCGGCAGCGCCGACTGGAAGGACCTCGCCGCCGCGCTGGCCGGCGTCGACATCGCCCGGCTCGGCCGGTGGTCGGAGCGCTGGCTGCTGGCCCCGTCGATGCCACAGGTGCGGGTCGCGTGGACCACCGACGCCAGCGGCACCGTGCAGCGCGCCACGCTGCAGCAGCGCGCGATCGGCGGCGACGGCACCTGGCCGCTCGATCTCGAGCTGCTGGTGGTCGGCGCCGACGGCAGCAGGCGCACGCTCGAGGTGCAGAGCGACGCCGGCGAGGTGCCGATCGAGGCCCTGGTCGGCCAGCCAGCCCCGCTCGCCGTGCTCGCCAACCCGCGCGACGTCGCCTACGGCCAGTTCGTGCCCGACGCGCAGAGCCGGGCCTGGCTGCTCGCGAACCTGCCGGCCGAACCGGACCTGCTGCTGCGCGCCGTCGCCAGCAGCGCGATGTTCGAGGCGGTGCGCGAGGCCGAACTCGATCCCGCCGCGTTCGCCGACCTGTGCCTGCGACTGCTCGCCCGCGAGACCGACCCCGACACGCACGGTTGGCTGCTCGACGCGTTCGCGGCCTGCACGCAGCGTTACCAACCCGCGGCGCGCAGCGCGCCGCAGCGCACGCGCGCCGTCGAACTGCTCCTCGGCCAGTTGCAGGCGACCCGCGACAGCGGCCGCGAACTGACGACGCTGCGGTTCCTGCTGCGCACGTCGACCGACGAGCGCGTGCTGGCGCTGGCGCGCACCGCCGTGCGCGGCGGCACGCCGGTGCCCGGGCTCGAACTCGGCCGCCAGGACCGTTTCCTGGCCGCCGCCGCGCTGTTGGCCGCCGGCCAGCTCGGCGACGAGTACGCCGAGCTCGAACGCAGCGCCGCCGGTCAGGACGTCGGCAAGGAGCGCTTCCTCGCACGCGCTGCCGAGCCCACCGCGGCGGCCAAACAACGCTACTGGGACCTGTACCTGCAGGCGAGCGAACCGCCCGAGCAGTGGATCCAGGACAGCCTGCCGTTCTTCCACTGGCCCGGACAGAGTGCCTTGACGTTGCCGTTCCTGCGGCCGGCCCTCGAACGCGTCGACTGGGTCAAGCAGAACCGCCGCATCTTCTTCATGCCGGCGTGGCTCGACGGCTTCGTCAACGGCCACGGGACCGCCGACGCCTTGGCGGTCGTCGACGCGTTCCTCGCCGAAGCGCGACTCGGCGACGACGTGCGCAAGAAGTTGCTGCAGTCGCGCGATTCGCTGGCGCGGGCGGTGCGGATCCGCGCCACGTTCGGCGGCTGACGCCGCTCACTGGATCAGGATCTTGCCGGCGCGCGACATCGCGACGCCACTGGGTGCCGCGGCATCGAACACCAGCCACTGTGCGAACATCGGCGAGCCGCGCAGGAACACCGGTATGGTCGGCATCTGGAACGAGAAGAAGCCGCGGCGCGTCGGCAGCAACAACGGGCTGCGCAGGTCCAGGCTGGCCAGCACGCGGCTCTCTGGTACGCCGACCGGCCCGAGCAGGAACGGCAGCGTCGCCGGCGGATTGCTGTTGGTCGTGTTGCTGAACCCGACGTAGACGGCGGCGAACTGCGCCGAACGGCTGGTCGACAGCGTGAACGCCAGCGTGTTCGAGCCGGCGAACGGCAACCCGTCCATGCCACACGCGCCACCGAAGCTGGTGCCGTAACGGAACGGTGCTGCCATCTCGTAGTAGTAGCGGCTGCCACCGGCGTCGACGACACACGCCAACCGCAGGCGACCACTGGCGACGCTGCGATAGGCCTCGAGCCCGAGCGCACTGCCGCCGAGCGGTGTCGTCGGCAGCGACAGGTCGCCGAAGAAACGCACGCCGGTCGGCAGCCCGTCGTACGCCGAGATCTCGACGCCGCCGGTACGCAGCGGCCCGCGCGGCGTCGCCAACGGCTGGTCCGACCACTGGTAGAAGCGCCCGAACACCGGGTCGTAACCGAGGCCTCGCCCCTGCGCCTGGAACGTCGTCCGCGTGCGCAGCAAGCCGCCACCACGATCGAACTCGAACGCCTGCCCGCTCTGGTCGCCGACCACGAACGAACCCGCACCGCCGGCACCGGACGGCGAGAACGCCAACCCGGTCAACGCGGTCGCACTGGGCACCGCGGCCGCCGGGATCGCCACCGAACGGGCCGGCACCACCGCGCCCTGCGCGTCGAACGCAACCAGCCGCACGCCGCCACCCGCACTGCTGCGTTCGTCGAGCAACGCATAGACGAACTGCGTGTGGCCCAGCGGCGACCGCACCGTCTCGACCGCCAGATCGACGGGGCCCAGCGGCGCGGCCGTCGCCACCCCGGGGACCGGCGTCGCGCCGACCACCGCGCCACCCTGCAGGCGCAGGAGCTGGTGTGCGGCACCGGTGCCGGGGGCGCGCACGCCGACGAACAGGGTGCGCGCGAACGCCGGGGCCGGGCCTTCGGTCACCGCCACGGCGACACAATCGCTCTGCGCGGTCAGCGCCGACAGGTCGATCGGGCCCAGCACCGTGGTCCCCATCGCCAACCCGTCCTGGTCGCTCTCGTCGACCTTGACGCACTTGCTGTTGACGAACAGGTTGTCGATCGCCACCGTGCCGAACGCGTTCTCGACGAACGACCACGCCAACGTCTCGTCGTCGGGTTGCGGGTAGAGCTGCGCTTGCACGGTGACCCGTTGCCACCCGTTGAGCAACGGTTCGCTGCGCCATTCGACGGCGCTGCGATCGTACTTCTGCAGGTCCTGCACGAGCCGCTCGACGACCGCACCGCTGGCACCTTCGAACACGTCGAACTGGAAGAAGAACACCTTGACCCAACCGATGTGCGAGTCGTTGTCGACCGTCATCGTCAGGGCACCGGCGCGCGGCGAACCGTTGCCGACCACGCCGATCACGCCGGTCTGGCCGGCGAGGACCGGGATCGGCGCGGCGGCCCCGGACAGCAGGCCCGCGGTCACGTTCGGGTCGTACCAGCTCGGCGCGACGACGCTGGTCGGCGTCAGCGAGCCGCCGGCGAAGTCCCAGAACAGACTGACGGTGACGTCGTCGACGACACCCCACCACGGTGGACGATCGCTCGGGGTCTGCGCGAACAGCGCGCTGGCGAGCAGCAGGCACGCGGCCGAGAGGCGCAAGGGAACAAGCTTCATGGTGCTGGACTCCAAGGTGTCAACGCGGCAACCCGAACCGCGCCCGGTCGGCAGCCGACAGCGGTGCCAGCGGCAGCCGACGGGCGACGCCGATCGGATCCGTCGGCCAGATCCGGGCCGTGCCGTCGCGGGACGCGGTGACGGCCCATTGGCCGTCCGGATGGAAGGCACTGCTGCCGACCGTGTCGGCATGGCCGGTGAACGCCAACTCGAGCTCGCCGCTGGCGAGATTCCACAGGCGCGCCCAGTTGCCATCGCCGCTGGCACTGCTCAGCACCGCCTGACCGTCGGCCCGCCACGCCGCCTGGACGAGCGCGCCCTTGCCGGCGAAGCGCTGCAGTTCGCGCCCCTGCAGGTCGACGATGCACAGCAGACCTTCACCGTCGCCCAGCAACAGCGCCTGGCCGTCGGGCCGGAACGCGAGCGTGCGCAACGCCGCCACATGGTGCAGTTCGCCGCAGGCACTGCCGTCGGCGGCGTTCCACAGCCGCACCCGCCGTTCGTCGCCGGCCGTCACCGTCGCCAGCACGGCACCGGTCGGATCGGCGTCGGCGGCAACCACCGCCGCCCCGAGCGACAGCCGGACCACGTCGCGCTGCGTCGCCGGATCCCAGACGATCGCGTTGCCGTCGCCGCCGGCGCTGAACAAGCGGCCGGCTGGTCCGAACCAACGCACGAACGGCACCGCTTTGTCGCCGTGGCCGACCAGTTCGAACAGCCGCTCGCCGTCCGCCAGCCGCACGACGTAGACCGCACCACGCACGGTCGTCGCAACCGCGCGGGCATGGCGCGGATCGGCCGCGACCGCCGCCAGCGGATTGCCCAGCTTCGGCGTCGCCCACAGTTGCCGCCCGCTGCGGGCGTCCCAGGCGCGCAATCGCTCGTCGTCGCCGGCGGTCAGCACACGTTCCCCCGCCCCGTCGAAGCACACCGACGGAACCCGCAGACCCGGCTGGCGCAGCGTCACGACGCCGCGCGCATCGGCGAAGTCCCAGACCAGCGCCCCACCACGGTGCCAGCACAGCACCCGTTGGCCGCTCGGGTCGAACGTCGCCTCGCGCAACGCCGTCTCGCCGACCTCGTACACCGCCAGTTCGGTGCCGGCCAGGTCGTAGACGCGCAGCGCACCGTCCTTGCCGGCGGTGACCAGCAGGCTGCCGCTGGCGTCGAACGCCGCACCGAGCACCGCCGCGCGCGCGCCGAGCAACGGCTGGGTCTCGACCAACCGCTGCGCCGCCTCGCTGGCATCGGCGAGCCGCCAGAGCCGTGCGGTACGGTCCTCGGCGGCCGACAACAACCGGGCGCCGTCGGGCGCGAACTGCAGCGAATTCACACTCTGCGCGTGGCCGCCTTCGGCGAGCAGTGCCCCGTCCGCGGTCGCGAACACGGCGATCCGGCCGCCGTAGTCGCCGATCGCCACCTGGCGCCCGTCCGGCGAGAACACCGCCGCGGTCGCCATCTGCCGGATGCCCGGCAACCGCGCGATCTCGCTGCCGTCGGTGGTCCGCCACAGGACGACGTAGCCGGGATCACCGGCGGTCGCCGCCAGGGTGCCGCACGACGACAACGCGGCCGCGGTGATCATCCGGCGGTGTGCCGGGCCGCTCGCGACCACACCGCCATCGGCGACCCGCCGGATCTGCGCTTCGAAGCGCCCTTCGGCGACGTCGTCACCACAGGTCAGCGCCAACGTGCCCGCGCGGTCGAGCACCAGCGCCCGCAGGGCCGCGGCATGCTGCCAGACGCCGAGCGCCGCGCCGCTGCGCACGTCCCAGACGCGCACCGTGCGATCGACGCCGGCCGTCAGCAGCCGTTCGCCGTCGGGCAGGAACTCGGCGTCGAGGATCCACCCGGCGTGGCCGTGCAGCGTGTGCCGCTGGCTGCCGTCGGGATTCCAGACGATCGCGATGCCCGGTTCGTCGCGCGGCGTGCTGGTGGCTGCGGTGCCGAACGTGAGCACCGCCGAGCCGTCCGGCGCCCACCTGGCCCCGAGCGTGCGCCCGGCGAGCCCCGCCAGCGGCATGGCCGTGAAGCCGCCGCCGAGCGACTGCAACACCGTGCTGCGCGATTCCGCCGAACTGCGCACGTCGTGCGCGGCGAGCGCCAGCTGGATCGCCAGCGCGCGGTTCTTCGCCAGTTGCTCGTTGCTCTTCAACTGCAGGTTGGCCGCGCGCGCGGCGTCGGCTTCCTGCTGTTTGGCGAACGTCTCGAGCTTCTGGCGATACAGCTCGATGCGCGCGCGGGTCGTGGGCTCGTCGCGCAAGGCCAAGGCTGCGGTCGCGGCGTCGAGCGCCCCGACCAGATCGCCGGTCCGTTCGCGTTCGACGGCCAGCTGCAACTGCTGGTCGGCCTGCTGCGCCTCGGCGCGCGCGGCGTGGAACTGGTAGCCGAGCCCACTCGCCGACAGCGCAACCACGCAGCCGGTCGCGATCGCCTCGCTGCGATGCCGTCGCACCCACTTGCCGAGCCGCGACACGGGTCCCGCCGGCTTGGCCAGCACCGGCTCCCAACGCAGGAAGCGCTGCAGGTCGGCCTCGAACTCCGCCGCCGACTGGTAGCGTTTGGCCGGGTCCTTCTCGAGCGCCTTCAGGCAGACCGTCGCGAGGTCGCGCGGCACCTTCGGGTTGTGGCGCTGCGGCGGCACCGGTTCCTGGAAGCAGATCGCGTAGACCACCTGCTGCAGGTTCTTGCCGTCGAACGGCCGGCGCAGCGTCAACAGCTCGTAGAGGATCACGCCGAGCGCGAACAGGTCGGCGCGATGGTCGACGTCGACCCGCTTGGCCAGCGTCTGCTCGGGACTCATGTAGTGCACCGTGCCGGCCAGTTCGCCCGACATCGACAGACTGCCGTCGCCGAGCGACTTGGCGAGCCCGAAGTCGAGCAAGCGCGGCTGGCGCAGCTCGTCGATCATCAGGTTGCGCGGTTTCAGGTCGCGGTGCACGACACCTTGCCGGTGCGCCGCGGCGAGGGCCGACGCGACTTGCGCGACCAGCACCGCACATTCGGCGACGTGCCCCTTGCCGGGCGCGATGCCGAGCGAACCGTCGGCCGGCGCACCGTCGGCGCCGGCGGCGAGGCGCAGGTCGTCGAGGATGTCGCCGAGGTTGCGGCCGGCGACGTAGTCCATCGCGATCGCGAAGTCGCCGCCTGCCTCGATCAGGCTGTGCACGGCGACGATGCCGGGGTGGCGCAGCTGGGCGGCGGCGGCGGCTTCGCGGCGGAAACGCTCGACGTGGCGTTTGCTGAGCGCCAGACCGCTGGCCATCACCTTCAGCGCGACGCGGCGCTGCAGTGACGTCTGCCGAGCCAGGTAGACCACGCCCATGCCGCCGCGGCCGAGTTCCTCTTCGATGACGAAATCGCCGAACCGGCGGCCGTGGCCTGGCGTCCCGACCGGCGTCGCCGCCGGCCGCGGCGGTTCGCGGCGGCCGCCGCCGACCAGCCCGTCGAAGGCGAGGAACTCGCGGCACTGGGCGAGGATGCGCGGCTGCGCGGGCTCGGGGAACGTGGCGACGAACGCGCCCAGATCGACGGTCTCGCCGCCGGCATGGCGGTCGACGAACCGCTCGACCGCGGCCTGCACGAACGCGGCCAGTTCGGCGTCGGACATCGCCAGCACGTCGTCGCCGCGTTCGCCACCTTGGGCCACGTCAGCCCTCCTGCTGGCGGGCCAGCAGGCCCGACAGGCGCGCCTGCGCGCGCGACAGCAAGGCGCGCATCGCCCCTTCGGTGGCCAGGCCCATCTCGGCGCAGATCTCCTGGGTGTCGAGCTCCAGGTAGCGTTTGAGCACGATCACCTCGCGTTCGCGGTCGGGCAGTTGCTGCAGCGCGGTCCGGATGCGTTCGGCGAGTTCGCTCTCGTCGTGCACCTGCGACGGAGTCGCGTCCCTGGCGACCGCGAGGTCCGCGGCGCCGTCGTCGAGGGCCAGCAGGCCACCCTGCGCGGTGCGCTTCTGGGCCTTGTGGTTGCGGATGCGGCGCACGATCTCGTACTCGGCACCCTTGAGCAGCCAGGCCAGGAACGACCCGTCGCCGCGGTACTCGAACTGGTGCAGGCGGCGCAGCGCCGACAGGATCGCGTCGTGCGCGGCGTCTTCGCTGTCGGCCAGCAGCAGCCGGTACTGCGGTCCGACCAGCTTGCGCAGCGCCGCGCGCAGCCGATCGCGGTAGCGCGCGAACAACTGTTCGATCGCGTCGCGATCCTGGGCCAGGGCGCGACCGACCAGACTGCGGGTGTTGTCGTCCAAGAACGGAACGTCGGCGAGGTGGCGTCGATTGTGCCCGCCAGGTCCTGGGCGACAAGCCGCCGCCCGCCACGGCCCGAGCGGCGGGCGGTTGGGGCGGCGGGCCGGGTGCTGGTGACGGTCCATGCCCCAGAAGGACCGGATTTCGCGCCACGCACGCGGATTTTCGGCGCTGGGGTGGGTTTTGGGTGCCGGCAGGTGGCCGAACGGCCGCTGGCAGCGCCGGTTCCAGGTGGCGGGCTGCGCCCCTGCACCATCCGACCGGGCAGGGTACGCTGGAGAGGCCCCCCACTCGCCGATGCACTCCGCCCTGAGCCTCCTGGCGGCCGTCCTGGCCGGCCACGGTTCCGCCGTTGGCAGCCCGGACCGTCCCCCGCACCACGGCTGGCGGCCGGCCGGCTTCCACGCGGTCGCCTACGTCACCGACTGGCGTTCGCACGGCCAGCTCGGCGACGCGTTCCTGTCGCTGAACGAAGCGATCCAGCTGCACAACGGCACGGTCGCGTTCCAGCAGCTGTCGCCCGCCGAAGCGGCCCAGCTGAGCCTGATCCCGGGCACCGGCTCGACGACCGACGTGACGTGGATCGACATCGACGGCACCAGCACGCCGGTGATCACCGTCGAACAGGACCTCGACCCGATCCTGGACACCACGTTCGGGTGCCTGATCAAGGGCTTCAACGAAGCACCGGTGATCGACTTCTCGGGCGCGAACCTGCTGCACGGTTTCCGCGTGCCGGCGAACTCGGCGAACTTCGAGGACCTGATCCTGTCGGGCGGCCGGTACGGCATCGACGTCACGCAGACCGATGCCGCCGGGCAGGTCGGCGTGGCGCTGGACCGGGTCACGTTCGACGGGCAGAGCCAGTTCGGGCTGCGGGTCACCGGGACGTCGGCCGGTGGCATCGGGCGCACGATCCTCGGGCGGTGCACGTTCGTCGGCGTGCCGGCCGCGGTCGTGCATCGCGAGTTGGCCGCGGATCGGCTGACGATCTTCGAGAGCTACGACGTGGTGATGCGCAACGTCGGCACCGGCTACGACAGCGAACTCGGCAGCGGCGGCACGGCGCGGTACACGTTCGAGCGGCAGCACGTCGAGGCGACCGGCACGGCGCTGCGGCTGTGGCGCGGTGCGGGCGCCAACCGGGTGACCTTGGTCGAGGGCACGCACGTGCAGCTCGGCGGGGCGGTGGCGGCGGAGTGGACGGCGCCGGCCGGGGCGCTGACGCAGCTGGCGCTGCGCATGTGGCACTGCGAAGGCACGGCGACGGCGCTGTCGACGACGCCGGCGGGCTGGTTCGGGTCGATCGAGGACTCGACGTTCGCCGGCGCGACGGTGCTGGCGACCGGCGGCCCGGCCCTGGCGCTGCACAACGTGCAGTTCCGCGGCGGCGCGGTGCAGATCGTCGGCAGCGGCACCGGCAACCCGACCCTGACGGCGGCGCGCTTCGTCGGGGCGCCGCTCTCGATCGCCGGTGGCCAGCAGGTGGAACTGGTCGAAGCGAGCTTCGAACTCGGCGGCGTCACGTTGGCACCGGGTGCGGGCCTGCGGCTCGACCGTTGCCACCTGCCGAACCCGCCGGCGGGTGCCGTGGTGGTCGCGAGTCGGCCGGCACCGCACCTCGGCGGCATCGACGTGCAACCGCGCTACATGACGCTCGGCGGCACGGTGACGCTGACGGCGCAGCTGCCGGCGGGACTGTTCGGGATCTTCGTGCTCGGCTTCACGGATCCGTTCCCGCAACTGCTGAACCAGCCGCTGCACGTCTACACGCAGCCGCAGCTGACGTTCGTGCTGCCCGGGGTGTACCGGAGCCAGCAGCAGCTCGCCTGGACGGCGCCGGTCTCGCCGGCGTTCCTGGGCTTCGACCTGTGCGCGCAGATCGCGGTGCTGCCCGACCAAGGTACCGTCGCGGCACCGCTGCACTTCCCGCCCGGCCGGCGCTTCCGGCTGCACTAGGAAGTTCTCGCGGCCGTTCGCCGCCCCCCCGGCCACCGCACCGACGCGGCCCGGGACCGCCGTCCGCCCCCCATTGCAGCTCAACCCCGACTGCGCCGCACCGGCAACTGACACGCAATCGTGAAGTGCTCGCCACCGTGTGCGAACGGCCGACCGAGCCACGCCTCGAACGCCGGCTGGTCGTCCGGTTCGAAGCCACTGCGCGGCAACCAGGTCCCGTACAGCCAGTCCAGCGCACGCATCTCCAGGGCGATGTCGCCGGCGATCCGCACTTCGGCAACCCGCATCGCCGGGAACTGGAAGCGTCCGATCCGGCCTTCGGGCCGCACGTCGTCGACTTCGATCGCCGCGTCGTAACGGCAATCGGGGAGCGCCACGATCTCCGGTTCGTCCCACATGTAGCCGAGCCACTGCCGGTTGGCGTAGCCGCGTGGCTCGGCCCACTGCCGCAGGTGCTCGTAGGCTTCCGTCACCCGCGCAAAGGACCCGTATGGGTCGAGCACCCGGACGTAGGCCACGGTGCGCGGCGGCAGGTCGCGCAAGGTGACGGCGAAGCCGTCCGGATTCGCTCCGACCGGCAACGCGGTGAGTCGCGACGCGCCATCCGGACCAGCGTGCGCACGTTCGAAGTCCGCGCGCCGCTGCCGGCGGAACGCGGCGAGATCGAAAGCGCTGGGCGGCACACCGAAGCGCCGTTTGAAACAGCGCGAGAAGTCCGAGGACGACGCGAAACCACACGCCAAGGCGATCTCCGTCAACGACCGGCGGGGTGCGTGCGACATCATCGACACGGCCCGATCGAGCTGCAGGCGCTTGACGAACTGGCCGAGCGTCTCGCCCACCAACGCCAAGAAGACGCGATGGAAGTGGCACGGGGAGAAGTGCGCCGCCCGGGCGACCGCCGCGAGGCTCACGTCGCCGTCGAGATTGCCGACCACGTGGGCTATCGCACGGTTGACGCGCGCCACGTAGTCCGCGGGCGGATCCTCAGGAGCTTCCGGGCGAGTTCGCAAGATCTGGCAAGTCGGGACGCCGAACGCGTGGCATGGTAGCAGTTCGAAATCCCCGATAGGACCCGCTCCGCGCGGGAACACGAACCATGAACCTGCTCGCCACCGTCTTCGCCGCCGGATTGTTGACCGGCGTGGTCACCACCAGCCTGTCCCAGGATCCCGCGCCGAAGACGGCCGAGCCCGTGCAGCTCGGCAACTTCAGCGTCAGCCTCACCGTCAAGGACCTCAAGGTCGCCCTGGCCTTCTACGAGAAACTGGGCTTCACCGAGGTCGCCGGCGACAAGAAGCGGTGGATCGTGCTGAAGAACGGCCAGGCCAAGATCGGCCTGTTCCAGGGCCTGTTCCCGAAGAACATGCTGACCTTCAATCCGGGCTGGGACAGCGAGAAGGTGGAGCTGAAGGAGTTCCAGGACGTGCGGGCGATCCAGCGCGTGCTGAAGGAGCGCGGCATCGCGTTCGCGCTCGAAGCCGACGAGAAGACCGACGGCCCCGCGTTCTTCCAGATCACGGATCCCGACGGCAATCCGATCCTGGTCGACCAGCACGTCGGCAAGCCGAAGCGTTAGGCCGCACTGGCAGCGTGCGTGCTTGGCGTGTGCCGTCGCCAGACCGCTTCTCGCGGTTGCACTTGGGACTGGCGGTCACCGACGCAGGTTGCTCGACGACAGGCACTTGCGTGACCGCGTGCGCATTCGGGACCGGGTGAGGTATGCGCAGGGGGGGGCGCACGGGGCGACGCGCGGCCGCGCTTCACCAGCCCATCGCGCGGCGCAGCGACGTGATGTGGGCGACGTGGTGGTCGCCGTGCCAGGCGTACATTGCGACGAGGTCGTCGAGGGTCATCTTGCCGCGCTCGCTGTGTACACAGGTCCGCGCGAACGCGCTCTCGGGCGTCGTGCGGAGGCAATGCAGCCAGCGGTCGTGGATCGACTGCACGAGCAGCAAGGACACGCCAATCGGGCCGTTGGCGTCGGCGAGCTGCGCCCAGGCGTTCTCATCGTAGGCTTTGATCGGCGGATCGAGTTCCGTGATCGTGAGCTTGTGGCGGATGTAGGCATTGGCGTGGCTGTCGGCCAGGTGGTGCACGACCTGACGCAGCGTCCAGCCGCCCTCGCGGTATGGGGAGTCGAGCTGCACGGGCGACAGGCCGTGCACCGCGTCGTAGAGGGCGTTCGGCAGGGCCGCCATGCGCGCGAACGCGCTGGCACGCTGCGTCGCGGTCAGCGCGCCAGGGAGTTGGAACTTGCCGATCGGGTAGCGGGGGTCGTTCATGTGGGGTCTCGCGGGTTCGACCACAGGGTGGGCAGCGACCGGAGCGACGTTACCGTGGCCGCTGCGGCTGCTGCAACGAGCTTCGCAGGCGACCAGCGTAGACCAAGCAACGACAAGTACTTGCGCAGTCGCGTGCGCATTCGGTACCGGGTGAGGTATGCGCAGCGTAGGATCGCGGCATGGAACTCGAATTCGGCAAATCTGCGACGGCGCTGCGCACGGCGGCCCACTGCCTCCTGGTGGCGAACAAGGCGGCGTTCGGGCCGCGGCAGCGGTTGGCGCCGGCGTTGCGCAAGTGGCTGGGCGAGCGCGCCGACGCGGCCTTGGCGCTGGGAGACGAGGCCGCACCAGGGCTGCTCGGCGCGACGGCGACGACCAGGATCGACGGCAAGCATCGGCTGACGGTCGGCGCGTTGGCCGAACAGGTGTCGCGGCACGCCGATCCGGCGCGCGCCGAAGGGGTGCGCAAGTGTGTCGCGGCGGCGGGGTTCGCGGCGGATCAGCAGAACGCAGTGTTGCTGGTGCTCGACGACGAAAGCCACCTGCTGGCGGCGGTTAACGCGGTCGGCAAGGCGCTGCCGACCTTCTCGCGCAAGTCGGCACAGAAGCGCGGCGGCACGGTGACGGTGCTGGCTTGCCGGCGCGACGGCACGCCGGTGGCGATCGACGCCGCGACCCAGCAGATCGTCGGCCAGGCGCGGCAGGCCGCAGCACTGGTCGACATGCCACCGACCGAACTCGATCCGGCCGCGTTCGCAGCGGCCGCGAGGCAGGTGCTGCGCGGTTGTCCAGGCGTCAAGGTCAGCGAGCTGGTCGGCGACGCACTCGGCAACCGCGGCCTCGGCGGCATCCACGCGGTCGGGCGCTGTGCGACGTCGGCCCCGCGCCTGCTGGTGGCGCAGTACGCCGGCAAACGCGGCGGCAAGGCCGCGCCGCACGTGGCGCGGGTCGGCAAGGGCGTCACCTACGACACCGGCGGCTTGCACATCAAGGCGCGCGGCGCGATGGAGACGATGAAGGCCGACATGGGTGGTGCCGCGGCGGTGCTCGGCGCGTTCGTCGCGCTCTGCCAGCAGCGGCCGGCCGGCAAGCTGTCGTTGCTGCTGTGCCTCGCCGAGAACGCGATCGGCCCCGCCGCGTACAAGCCCGACGACATCCTGACGCTGCACAGCGGCAAGACGGTCGAGATCAACAACACCGATGCCGAAGGCCGGCTGCTGCTCGCCGACGGCTGCAGCTACGCCGCGCGCGTGCTCGGCGCGACGATCGTGCTCGATGCGGCGACGTTGACCGGTGCGCAGGGTGTCGCCACCGGCGACGTGCACGCGGCGGTGGTCTGCAACGACGACGCCGTCGAACAGGCACTGCTCGCCGCCGGCCGCCAGACCGGCGATCTGTGCTGGCCGCTGCCGTTCGCGCCGGAGTTCTACCGCAGCGAGTTCGCGAGCCCGATCGCCGACATGCGCAACTCGGTCAAGAACCGCAGCAACGCGCAGGTCAGCTGCGCGGCGGAGTTCGTGCACTGGCACATCGACGGCACCGGGGTGCGCTGGGGCCACGTCGACCTGGCCTCGCCGGCCTTCCGCGGCAACCGCGGCACCGGCTACGGCGTGGC
>DAIMFJ010000072.1:11901-18144 GCA_036724695.1 Planctomycetota bacterium | reverse complement strand
GGCGGCGCCTGCACCACTGCGTTCGTAGGCGAGTGCCCCGCCGGCGGGGATGCGCCACGCCGGTGCCGGCCCAGGTTGCTGCCCCAGGAGTGCGCCCAGCAGGCCGCCGGCCGCGGCGATCGGAAGGAGTCGGTTTGCCATGCCCGTCAGGACGCGAACCAGGGGGCAACCCGGGGCACGGATCGATCAAAACCGCTGCACCTGCCAGGGACCGACACTACACTGGCCCCGCCATGATCGGTCAGCTCGCCCACATCACGCCTCTCGAGGCCCCCATCGTCTGGTTCGCGTTCTTCGGCGGCATCGCCGTCGGGGTGCTCGGCACGCTGGCCGTGCTGCGCAGCCGCGCCAGCAAGCCGCATTCCTGATCCACGAGCCGCCCCACCGCCCGGACTCGCCGCGATGGCCTACCAGGACTTCGAACGTCGCCTGCTCGAGAACTACTTCTCCGTCGTCGACGGCAGCGAGCACGCGGACATCTACCTGGTGCGCAACCTGCCGCAGGAGGTCGCCGCGACGCTGAACGGCGTCTACTCGCGCAGCAGCAAGTCGATGCGCGACCAGTTCCTCGACCGGTTGCGCCAGGGCCTCGAAGCCCAGGGCCGGCGGCTCGAGGATCTGGTCGTCGAGCACAAGCGCGACGTGCTGTCCGAGGTGATGGCCGACAAGAGCGGCCAGTTCCTGAAGACCTACGCGATCGACCACGGCCACAATTCGCTGCGCGAAGGTTCGATCGTGCACCTCGCGGTCGAACGGGTCTCGCAGCTGGTGACGCGGTTCATCCAGCGCGAACGGCGGTGCTCCTTCGAGGAGTCGTCGACGCGCTACATCTCGTTCTCCGCCGAGAACCACTGGCGCGATCCCGACGTGATGGCCGCCGGCGGCGACGTCGCCGCGGCGTACGAGGCGGTGCTCGCCGAGACGTTCGCCTTGTACCAGTCGACCACCGAGCACCTGCTGGCCTGCAGCGCGTGCGGCCGCGGCGCGCCGACGAGAAGGAAGCGCCGTACCTGCGCACGCTGCGCGCCGAGGCGTTCGACGCGGCGCGCTACCTGTTGACCCCGGCGATCTCGACCAAATGGGGCATGGTCGCCGACGCCCGCACGTTGGCCGACGTGGTCACCGAGCTGCTGAGCCACCCGCTGGCGGAGTTCCGGCTGGTCGGCGAGCGCATCAAGCAGGAGGCCGAGAAGGCGCTGCCGACGCTGCTCAAGCACAGCGGCGCCAACCGCTTCCAACAGACGCTGCACACGTTGCTGCCAGAACTGACCCAGCAGCTCGGCGTCGCCGCGGCCGCCCGCACGGTCGGCCCGGCCAACGGCCACACCGACCTGCTCGCCTACGACCGCGACCTCGACGACAAGCTGCTCGCCTCGCTGCTCTACGAGCACAGCGCGCAGCCGTTCGCGAACCTGCTCGCCCGCGTGCGCCAACTGACGGCCGCCGAGCGCAGCGACCTGCTGGGCAAGGCGATGGCCGCGCGCGGCCCGCACGACGCCTGGCCGCTCGGCCTCGAGGGTGCCGGGCCGTTCGAGTTCGAGACCTTGCTCGATTTCGGCGCGTACCGCGACATCGGCCGCCACCGCAAGAGCCTGCAGCAGCAGCAGCTGCTGACCACGACGCATGGCTTCTCGGTGCCGCCGCTGCTGCACGAGGCCGGCCTCGCCGACATCTACACGGCGACGCTCGAACGGGCCGCCGAACTGCAGCAGCAGGTCGCCGCGCGCTTCCCGCACGCGGCTGGCTACGTGACGCCGTTCGCGTTCCTGCAGCGCGTGCGCATCACCTTCGATCCGCGGCAGACCGCGTACTTCGTCGAGCTGCGCAGCGGGCCGGAAGGCCACTTCTCGTACCGCCAGGTCGCGCTCGACATGTTCGCGCACGTGCGCGCGGTGTCGCCGCTGTTCGCGCAGTACATCCGCGCCAAGGAAGGCGCCGCGTTCCTCGGGCGGCTGGAGAGCGAGATGACCGCCGACGAACGCCGCCAACGCCGCATGCAGGCGGCCGGCGACGCCTGAACGCGCGGTCGGCTGGTTGCAGGGATCGTCAGCGCAGGAACAGGTCGCACGGATTCGACGCCGCGCCGGTCGCAAAACCCTGGTCGAACACGAACGCGGCGAACGTCAGCCGCAAACCGGTCAGCTCGGCCGGCAGCGGCGCAAACGGCGAGAAGTCGAGCCGTGCGGCGCCGCGACCGTTGCCGTCCAGGAAGCCCAGGAAGCCGCTGAACTGCGGCGAACTGGCGATCGCGCCGGTCACCACGCCCTCGAGCCAGTCGTCCTCGAGCGGGATCTCGTCGTTCAGGAACGGCGTGCCGGGCAGGTGCCCGCTGATGCCGGTGGCGATGAAGTACAGGTTGCCGGCACGTTCGCTGCCACCGCGCAGTTCGAGGTCGACCGCCGGCGCGGTGGCCAGCGGGTACCAGGTCGTCGCGGTGACCAGCTTCGGGCGGACCGGCCCGATCGGCAGGTCGAGCCACGATTGGCCGACGCCATCGTCGTGCTGCAGATCGACCTGGAAGGGGTGGAAGCGCGGCGCCACCTCGAGGAAGCGCGCCATCGGCGCCTCGCGCAACCACAGATTGCGTACCCGCACGCGCACCACCGAACCGGCCGGCAGCCGCACGGCGACCGGCGGCAGCACGAGGTCGTGTTCTTCGGCGATGCCCGGCGTGCTGGCGGTGCCGCCGAGCGCCTGCCCGGACAGCATCACCTCTTCACCGAGTGAGTTCGGCGCCTCGACGGTCAGCAGCACCGCCAGCATCCAGTCGACCGACTGCGGCGTCACCCGCAGGTGCAGCTTCGCACTGTCGGTCAGCTGCATCTCCTGAGCCAAGGTCGTGCTGTAGACGACCTCCTGCAGTGGGCAGGCCTGCAGGACCGTCTGCAGGTTGCGCGCGCCGGGCGTGTGCAGGTAGTCGTGGGCCGTGAACGTCTGCGGCGTGACGACGTCCTGCACGATCGACACCGCCGCCTGCGGCGCACCCGGCGGGGTCGTCAGCAATTGTCGATCGGCGTGCAGGTAGAAGCGCGTCGCACTCGGCGGCTGCACCGGATCGGCACCGTGGTGGCGACTCCACGCGTATGCCGGATCCTCGCGCTCCAGCCGCGGCAGCGGGATCTCCGACAGCACGTAGTTGTCCTCGAGATCGACCTCGTTGGCCTCCTGCCAGAGGTGGCGGTGCAGCCAGCGCAGGATCAGGCCATCGCGATACTGCCGTTCCGCGTCGTTGAGCGGCGTGTTGTGGCCGATCGTGCTGAGGATCACGCGCCGCGCCGCCGGCATCGACTGCAGCAGCTGCAAGGTCGGCAGCGGGCTGTCGATGCGGTCGTGGTAGGCATGCGAGTACATCACCGGCACGGTCGAGGTCAGCAGTTCGGAGGCGATGCCGCGCCCTTCGTTGGCGAAATGGCTCAGCAGCTGGCCTGGATCCTGCGCGACGAACGCGTTCTGCGCGGCCTGCAACAGGGCTGCATCGATCGGCAGGCCCTGGTAGCTGCCACCGATCGCCTCCATGAACCACGAACTCCACCACGTGCCGTCGCGCAACCAGTCGTCGATCGGCTCGGCGACGTAGTCGTTGGCGACCGCACAGGTGATCGTCGGAAACGTCAACGGCGCGCGACCCGGCACCGCCAACGGTTTGCCCGACCACGCCGCGGCGTTCCACGCGTGCACGCCGCCCTGGCTGGTGCCGACCACCGCGACGCGCGACGCATCGACGATGCCCGCCCAACCCGGATGGTTGGCGACGAACAGGATCTGTTCGGCGAGGTCGCAGCGTTCGATCGGCCCCCACAACGTCGAGGTGTTCTGCGGGTGCGTCGGGTTGCCGGCGAACGACTGGCCGTGGCCGCGCACGTCGTAGCTCCAGACCGCGTAGCCCTGCCCGGCGATCGCCAACTGCAGGCCGAGGTCGTCGACCCGCGTGCTGCCGAGCGGGTGCACGAACACCACCAGCGGCCAGCCGCAGGCGGGGGGCGGCACGCTCGGCTCGACCATCGACGCGAACGCCTGATAGCCGTCCGAGTAGGTCACCGTGACGATCGGCGTGGTCGCGAGCGCCAGCCCCGCTGCAGGTGGCAACGGGCGGACGCAGGCCTGGCCGGCCAGTTCGCAGGCCGCTAGGAACAGAATGCTGGCGTGACGCATGGACGAAGGCGCGGGAGGCGCGCGGGAGCATAGCCGAAGTGCCGCGGCCGCCGAGGGGGGTGGAGCAGGTCGGTGTGCAACTTGTTCGACTCCTCACCGGAGCTTGCCGACGGCCGCCAGCGGCCGTTTGCGCTGCGCCGCGTGGCCGTTCCGTCGCACCGCAGGGCCCGGATCAGCCAGCCGGTTGCGGCCCACGCAGCCCGGCGACCAGTGCCGCGCGCGCGGCGGTCGGCCAGGCGTCGAAGATGCCGGCGCGCAGCAGGAAGTCGATCGTCACCAGGGCACTGTTCGGCTTCCACGCCGCCGCACCGGCGAGCGAAGCCAGGACTTCGTCGACGGACCACAGCCGGAACGACTCGACCTCGCCATCGTTCGGCGTCGGCACGAAGTCCACCGGCAGTTCGAGGTCGTAGCAGTGCAGCGTGTCGACCTTCAGGGCCAACCCATCCTGCTGCCGGTACGCATGCCGGGCCACGTAGCGGGCCGCGCTGGCGATCTCCGCCGGGATCGCCGCCTCCTCGCCGCACTCCTTGGCGAGCGTCGTCGCCGCGTCGTAGCCGAGCGACTGGCCGCCCGCGACCAGATTGTCGAGACAGCCGGGGAACGTCGCCTTGCCGCGCGCGCGCACGGCGAGCCACAGGCGCAGTTCGCCGGCGGTGCGAACGTAGCCGTTCAGGTGCACCCCTTCGCTGGGCACGCCGAGCCACGGCACCGCACAGCGATCGACCTGCAGGAGCAGCATGCCATCGCGCGGGCTGCGCACCGGGTAGTACTCGCCGGTCGGCGCCCGGACCTCGCCGGCGGCGGCCAGCGCCGCCACGAACGTCGCGACGCGGCCACTGCGCTCCGCGCCGTCCACGCCCGGCAGCTGCAGCCGATCCGGGCGACAGCCGAACGCGACCGCCAGGCGTTCGTGCCGCTCGCGATGCACCCAACCGACCGTTTCGTCGCCGACGTGCCAAGGCACGAACTGCTCGGGCGCAGCCCGATGGCACTCGGCGAGACGGCGCAGCAGAGGTTCGGGGTCGGTCGGCATCGCAGCGAGCCCCTGGTTGTAGGCCTTGCCGCGCCAACCCCGAAGCCCACCCTGGCGACTTCGCGGCCGCGCGACGCGAAATCGGCGAAAACCCGCTGCATCGCAACGCCGCTGGCTGCACCATCGCGGCCGATGGCAGGCGACGGAACGCAGCGCGCGGTGCGGGTCGGCAAGGTCCGAGCCCTGGTGCACGCCTGGCTGGTGCTCGACTTCTTCGGCGAAGCACGGCGCAGCGGCGGCGGCGGCAGCACGCTGACGACGACGATCTTCTCGCAGTCGTTCCTGGCGTTCCTGTTCGCGGCGCTGCTGTTCCCGGAAGTGCCACCGGTGCCGTTCGCGGCGGCCAACCTGTGCCTGTCGAGCCTGCTGGTCGGCATCGGCGTGTTGGCCGACCACGAACACCGGCAGCGCCGCCGCGCCGACCAGGTCCTGCTCGGCACCGCGCCGATCCGGCGCGCGCAGCTGGTCGCGGCCCGGGTCGGCCACGCGGCCTTCTACGGTGGACTGGTGACGATCGGCATGGCGCTGCCACCGGGTGTGCTGCTGGCGTTCTCGTGCCGCGACGTCTGGCAGCTGCCGGCGTACGTCGGCGCGGCGTGTGTCGCCAGCGCCCTGGCGACCGGCCTGCTCGGCGTCGTGCTGCGCGCGCTCGACCGCTGGCTCGGTCCGGTGCGGGCGGCACTGGCCGCGGGCACCGGCAAGGCGCTGCTGCTCGGCGGCGGGTTGGTGCTGTTCGCGCTCGGCCTGCGGGCTCTGGACGCCACCGCCGACGCGCTGCCGATCGGTCGCGCCGGCGCCGAACTGTTGCCGCCGTACCACCTCGCCAAGCTGCTGCACGATCCGTTCGGGCAGGCCTGGCGCGCCTTGCCGTTGCTGGCGGCTGGCGCGGTGCTGCTGGCCCTGCGCATCCTGCTCGAGCGCACCGACGCTGGCGACGACCTGCGCGTGCGCGCCGGCGGGCCACTGCAGCGGCTGCTGCGCGCCAGTGCTGGCGCCGGGCCGCGGCTGGGCATCGCCGAATTCGTCGCCACGGCGATGTGGCGCCGCCCGGGCTT
>DAIMFJ010000072.1:4228-11891 GCA_036724695.1 Planctomycetota bacterium | reverse complement strand
CGCGAGTCCTGCCACTGCTCGGCCTGCCGGCCGGCATGGTGTTCTTGACCCTGCAGGGCGACGGTGGCCCCGACCTGGTGTTCACCAGCCTGCTGTTGCAGTTGCCGGCGATCTACCTGCCGTTCGTGATCGCGTTCCTGCCGCGCGCGGAACAGCCCGACACCGGCTGGGTGTTCGCGCATGCGCCGGGCCTCGGCATGCCGCTGGTGCGCGATGCAACGTGGCGGGCGCTGGTGACGCACGTGCTGGTGCCGGTGCACCTCGGGGCCGCCGCGCTGGCGATCCCGAGCCATCGGGCCCCGCTCGACGTCGCAGCAGCGTGCGTGTTCGCCTTCGGGTTGGCGGTGTTGGCCAGCCGGCCGATGCTGCGCAGCCTCGACGTGGTGCCGTTCTCGCGCGGTGAGGACAGCGACCAGGCGACCGACCTGGGGGGACTGTTCAGCGCAGCGATCGGGCTCGGGGCGGCGGGGGTGCTGTTCGCGGTGTGGCTGCCCAGCTGGGCGCGCTGGGTGGCGGCCGTGGTGGTACTGGGCGGCGCACTGGTCGCGCTGCGGCGGCCCCAAGCGACCGCGACCGGGCCGGGGGCACCTGTGCAGGAACCGACCGAACCTACTGCCAAGAAATCACTTCCGATGATTCCACCGAGCCAGGAACCCAGCCTCGGGCGCGAACTGCGGGCGATCGTGTTCTTGTACGGTGCCGTCTGCGTCGTGCCGACACTGGTCGGCTGGGTGTTCGGCGGCAGCTGACGCTGGACGGGGGCGTCGGGCCGGTTCCGCGGATGGAGTTGTCGCCATCGCCACCCGCCCTTACGATGGATCGGTTCGTCCCCGAGGAGTCTCCCATGGATTTCCAGACCGAGGTGGACCGAAGTACCCTGCCGGCACCGACCGGCAAGCGTGCGACGCAGGCCGCCAGACCAGCCGGCCAGAGCGGCGGCGCAGCCAAAGCCACCGCCAAGGTGGCAGGATCGCCCCCCCGCGACGCGGCACAGCCGGGCAACAGCCCGGACCCGCTGCGGCACACCGACCGCTACCGGTTGGTGATGCCGTTCCGCTTCGACCCGTAGCCGCCAACGGGCCAGCCGATCACGGCACCAGCGCCGCCATGTCGTCGGGCAGCGGCGCTTCGAGGGTCGTCTGCCGATCGAGCATCGGGTGGAAGAACGTCAGCGTGTGCGAATGCAGCGCATGGCGGTCGAGCACCAGTTGGCGGCGGTGTTCGTCGGTCAGTGTGCCGGCGAGCTGGTTCAGGAACAGGCTCTCGTCCGGGCCGTACAGTTTGTCGCCGACCAACGGGCAGCCGAGTGCTGCCATGTGCACCCGGATCTGGTGCGTGCGCCCGGTCTGCGGCAGCACCTGCACCAGCGCATAGCGGTCGTTGCTGCGCAGCACGCGGTAGTCGGTCACGGCCGAGAGGCCATCGCCGTCCGGACTGGTCGTCAACTTGAGCCGCACCGCCGATCGTTTGTCCGGCACGATCGACAGGTCGACGGTGCCGGCGTCCGCGGGTGGCCGCCCCCAGACGACCGCCAGGTAGGTCTTGCCGACCTGGCGATCCTCGAACTGCTTGCGGACCAGGTGGTGGAACTGTTCGTGCAGGCCGATCGCGACCACTCCGGACGTCTCGACGTCGATGCGGTGCAACAGGCGCGGCACGACGTCGCGTTCGGGATCGTCGGGGTTGCGGTAGCGGCGGTGCAGCGCGTGGATCAGCGTGCCGTCGAGACGGCGACCGGACGGATGCACGGCCATGCCCGGCGGCTTGTCGACGGCCAGCATCCACGCATCCTCGTAGAGGATCGGGAACTCGACGTTCGCACCGGGATCCGGGCTGGCGCGCGGGTCGGGGGGCACGTCGACCAGGATCGTCTCGCCGGCCCGCACGCGGCGCGACGCACTGGCGGCCCGCCCCTCGAGCTGCACGTAGCCACCATCGATGAGACGATGGATGCTGGCCCGCGAACGCCACGTCAACACGGCCGCCAGCGCCAGGTCCAGACGCTGGCCGTCGAGTCGCGCATCGACGAGGATGCGCAGCCGATCGAGCTGCTTGCTGAGGTCGCGCGGACCCTGGCCAGGGTATTTGGGCAGCATGCGAACCCCTACGGCCGGAGGCGACCAGGGGTCGCCACCGCGGCAGGCCTGCCGGTGGCGGGCGCCATCCGAGCCAACTCGACCACGCCGGTCACCCGAACGATGCAGGTCACCCGAACGATCCGGTACCGCGAGCGCTCAGCTCTCGGACTTCTGGATCGTCGTGTCGGCGGTCAACGGATCGAAATCCGGCTGGTCGTTGCGACGGTCGTTCGGCTTGCCCGGACGCGCGCGACGCTTCTTGTTGCCACCGCGGCCGGACGGGGCACCGCCACCACGCTTGCGCTCCGCCATCATGATGTTGCGCACGCGCTCACGCTCTTCGCGGCGACGCTTGTCGCTCGACTTCTCGTGGTAGGCGTGCTTCTTGGCGAGACGGAAGATGCCGGCGTAGTTGCACTGGCGCTTGAAGCGGCGCAGCGCAGCCTCGAGCGGCTCGTTCGGGCGGACCTGGACGCGAATCATGTGGCGTGTTGGATCGGCGGAAAGTGACGACGGAACTGAGTGGTCTCGCGATCGTTGGGAAGGCCTGCTGGCAGGCCGCGACCGCGGGCCCCCTTCGCGCGCGCGCCGCGTGGCGCGTGGCGGTCGCCGCACGTATGCTGCGGCGCCCGGCGAGAAAGGGGGAGGCAGGATAGCGAATCGCGCCCCGAGGGCAACGCCCGAAATCCACCATCTGTCGATGTCCGAACCGACTCCCGAGCGCGACGTGGCCGTCACCGGCACGATCGAACGCTTCACGTTCCGCAATCCCGACACCGGGTGGGCGGTCGTGCGGTTGCGCGAGGACGGCACCGGTCGGCAACTGACGGTGGTGGGATCGCTCGCGCAACTGACGGAATCACAACGCCTTACGGTCAAAGGCAAGGAGTCGGAGCACCCCAAGTTCGGGCCACAGGTCAAGGCCGAGACGTTCGAGACGATCGCGCCGAGCACCAAGGAGGGCATCGAAGCCTACCTGGCCTCCGGCCTGGTGAAGGGCATCGGCCCGGCGACCGCCAAACGCATCGTCCAGCAGCTCGGCATCGAGGCGCTGCGCATCATCGAGGACGAACCCGACCGCCTGCGGGCGATCCGCGGCCTGGGGCCGCGCAAGGCCGAACAGCTCAGCGAAGCGGTGCGGGCCCAGAAGGACCTGCAGAACGTGCTGGTGTTCCTGCGCGGGCACGGCCTCGGCGCCGCGCTGGCGGCGCGGATCGTGCGCCGCTACGGCGCCAAGGCCTCGGCCCTGATCCAGGCCAATCCGTACCGGCTTGCCGACGACGTGATCGGCATCGGCTTCCGGATCGCCGACCGCCTCGCAGGCCAGATGGGGATCGCTCCCGAGGCGCCCGAACGGCTCGACGCCGCGCTCGAGTACTGCCTCGGCCAGGCGGCGCGCGAGGGCCACTGCCATCTGCCCGAAGCCGAGCTGGTCGAACGCACCGCCGAGCTGCTCGCCTGCGCCACCGAACCCCTCGCGGCGCGGCTCGTGGACCTGGCGGCGCGCGGCCGGGTCGTGCGGCAGCTGCCGCCGGGCCCGATCCTGCTGCACGACGACCCGGCGCCGATCGTCTACCCGGTGACGCTCGCCCTCGCCGAGGACGGTGTCGCCCGGGCTCTGCACCAACTGCTGCAGCCGCGGCCCCGCAACCTGCCGATCCATGCCGAGGCGGCGGTGCGCTGGTTCGAAGAACGCTCGGGCATGGCGCTGCCGAGCGGCCAGCGGCAAGCGCTCGAACGCGCGCTCAGCGAACCGGTGTCGATCGTCACCGGCGGGCCGGGCGTCGGCAAGACGACGATCGTCCGCGCGCTGGCCGAGATCCTGCGCCAGAAGAACCTGCCGCTGTTGCTGGCGGCCCCCACCGGGCGCGCCGCCAAGCGGCTCGAGGAATCGACCGGCCATGTCGCGTCGACGCTGCACCGCCTGCTGGAGTTCACACCGGGCGTGGCGCAGTTCGCCCGCCACGCCGACAACCCGCTCGAGGGTGCCATGCTGGTCGTCGACGAGACGTCGATGCTCGACATCCAGCTCGCCTACGCCCTGTTGCGCGCGGTCCCGCCGACGATGTCGCTGGTGCTGGTCGGCGACCGCAACCAACTGCCGTCGGTCGGGCCGGGCAACGTGCTGGCCGACGTGATCGGCAGCGGCCGCGTGCCGACCACCGCCTTGACGCAGATCTTCCGGCAGCAGCAGGGCTCGGACATCGTGCGCGTCGCCCACGGCATGTTGCAGGGCGAGGTGCCGAGCAGCGGCGGCGAAGGTTCGGACTTCTACTTCGTCGAGGCCAAGCACCCCGCACATGCGCGGTTGTTGATCCGCGAACTGGTTGCGCAGCGCATTCCGCGGCGATTCGGCTTCGAGCCGCTGCGCGACATCCAGGTGCTGTGCCCGATGTACCGCGGCGAGGCCGGCGCCGACGCGCTCAACCGCGACCTGCAGGACGTGCTGAACCCCGGGCAGATCGAGGTCGAACGCGGCGGCAAGAACTTCCGGGTCGGCGACAAGGTCATGCAGGTGCGCAACGACTACGACCGCGAGGTCTACAACGGCGACGTCGCCCGCGTCACCCACATCGACGTCGGAGCCGCGCGGCTGCACGTGCGCATCGCCGACCGCGACCACGACTACCGCTTCGAGGACCTCGGCGATCTGGTGCCGGCGTATGCGATCTCGGTGCACCGTTCGCAGGGCAGCGAATATCCGGCGGTGGTGATGCCGGTCACCACCGACCACATCCAGATGCTGCGGCGCTCGGTGCTGTACACCGGCATCACCCGCGGGCGGCGTCTGGTGGTGCTGGTCGGGTCGAGCAAGGCCCTCGAGACGGCGGTCGCCAACCAGGACGACGGCCACCGCCATTCGGGATTGCTCGAGCGGCTGCGCGACCTGTTGCGCGGTCAGGCCAGCGCGAACCTGCCACCGCCGCCGCCGGATGCCGAATGGCTCGAACCGTGAACGGCCACCGCGCCGCGGCACGGCGTGCCTACAATGCGCGGATGCGACGAATCCTGGTGCAGGCGGTGGCGGTGTGGTGGATGGCTGGCCTGGGTGCGGTCGAGGTCGCGGGCCAGGAACGCACCGGGCCGGCGACGGTCGACCTGGTGGCCGCGGAACGCGAGTTGGCGGGGATGTTCGAGCGGCCGGCCGGCACGGTGATCTCGGCCGAGCAGAAACAGAAGCTCGAGGACTTCCTGCAACGCCACGCCAGCGCCGACCTGGCCCACCTGGGCTACGCGCGGGCGCTGTCGGCGTACTTCCGTCGTGACCCGGCGGGCGGCGCGGCGTTGCTGGACGCGTTCTTCGCCGAGCACACGCGCATCCCCGTTCCCGAACATGCCGCGATGTGTGGTCGGCTGTACCTGGTCGCGACACTCGAAGAGAGCC
This sequence comes from Planctomycetota bacterium, assembly GCA_036724695.1. Classification (GTDB taxonomy): domain Bacteria; phylum Planctomycetota; class UBA1135; order UBA1135; family UBA2386; genus JACKIC01. The sequence goes on along the minus strand of DAIMFJ010000072.1, from coordinate 6,428 downwards.
GCAAGGGTGCCGAGGCGTGGGACGAATCCCGGCTGCAGCGCTGGGCGCAACGCCTGACCGAGCTGTACCCGGACCTCGCTGCGGTCGGCCGGGTGGCCTTGCCGTTGGCGCCGCGCCTGCGCGATCCGGTGGCGTTCCGCGTCGCGTTGCTGCGCGGCCTCGCCAGGTCGGTGGCGGAACCAGCGGACATCGACCGGTTCGCCGCGAGCCTGTACGAGCCGCTCGACGAACGACCGACCGGCGGCGCCGATCGGGTGCCGAGCGCGGCAGCGGGTCTGCCGGTGGCGGACGTGAGGGGGCCGGCCGACGCGGTACCTGCGGCGAGCGACGGCGGCAAGCTGCTGGATCTCACGACCATTCACGTCGTCGGTGGCCCGAGCGGATTCCGCCTTGGCGATCTGCGTGGTCGTGTCGTCGTTCTGGAGTTGTTCGCGAGTTGGAACCCACCGAGCCGCAGTGCCACCAGGCAGCTCGAGGAGTTCGTCGCGCAGCATGCGCCGGGGGCAGCACTGGTCGCGGTGACGCGGTTGTACGGCCGCGGCATGGACTTCGACGACCAAAGCCAGTTGCCGCACGGCGGCCGGTTGCGCGAGCGTCTGGAGCCGAACGACGAAGTGGCACTGCACGAACGGCTGCAACGACGATTTGCACTGCAGCGGCCCATCGTGTTCACCGACATCGCCGCGTGGCGCGACCGACTGAAGGCCAGCGTACTGCCGACCGTGCTGGTGCTCGGCGCCGATGGTCGGTTGCTGGCCCGCCACGAAGGGGCGTTCGAGGCCACCAAGGACGCCTTGCGCGCGACGCTGGAACAGGCGACGAAATCGCGCTGATCCACTACTTCCGCGTTGCTTCGCGTCGCGAGACGATTCGCCGGATGCGAAGCGGAAGTAGGAGATCAGAAGCAAGTCAGCGCCTGCGGCCTCTTCTGGTCGGCGCGGTAGCGGCGACACAACCTTTGGTTGCGGCTGCAGGCAGCGCTGAGCAGCGGGCCGGCCCGACCTTGGGATCAGGGGCCCTCAGAGGCCCAGGGCCGCGTGCACGGCCAACGTCGCCGACGAGCGATTCAGTGTGTAGAAGTGCAGCCCCGGGGCGCCGGCCTTCAGCAGCGCACGCCCCTGGTCGACCGACCACTGCACACCGGTGGCCACCACCGCCGCCGGATCCGCTTCGACGATCTTCAACCGACGACGCAGCTCCTGCGGAATGCGCGAGCCGCACATGCTGGTGAACCGTACGACCTGCGAGACGTTCGTGATCGGCATCAGGCCGGGCACGATCGGCACGTCGATGCCTGCCGAGCGCGCTCGCCGCCCGAACGCCTGGTAGTCCTCGTTGTCGAAGAACAGCTGGGACACCAGGAAATCGGCACCAGCCTTCACCTTGGTGACCAGATGCGCCAGATCCGCTTCCAGATCGCGCGTCTCGACGTGGCCTTCGGGGTAGCACGCGGCACCGATGCAGAAATCGAGCCCGCTGTCGCGCACGAACGCCACCAGTTCGCTCGCGTACCGGAAGCCCCCCGCCACCGGCTGGAAGGTCGCCTGGCCCTGCGGCGGATCCCCGCGCAGCGCCAGCACGTTGCGGATCCCGCTGCCATGCAGCCGCCGCAGCACTTCGCCGATCTCGTCTCGGGTGCTGCCGACACACGTCAGGTGCGCCATCGTGACGATGCCCAGTTCCCGCTGGATCCGCGCCACCAGCTCGAGCGTGCGATCTCGCGTGCTACCGCCAGCTCCGTACGTGACCGACACGAACGACGGCCGGCACGGCCGCAGTTCTTCGACGGTCCGGTACAACGCCTCCACGCCTTCCACCGTCTTGGGCGGAAAGAACTCGAAGGACACCACCGGGGTGCCCTTGCCGAACATCTTCGCGATCGAAACCGTCATCGTGCCTCACCCGCAGTTATCGACGCCCACCGACCACGAATCCACCACCAGGCACACTCAGCGCGGAACAACACTCGAAACCGGGAAGCCTGAGCGCAGGAGACAGGGAGACAAGGCAGAGTGACGACAGGAAGCGCCAGCCAACAGGCCCGTCACCAGGCCATCGGGCAACTCCACTCCCACCGCCGCGTCCCTCTCGACCACCAAGACATCCAGGAACGCAACGTCGAGACCAAGGTGAGGGACGACGCCCCGGCGTCGTGCGTCCCCGGCGGCGTCAGCCGCCGCCCCGCGGTGCGTGCCGGCGC
>DAIMFJ010000072.1:0-4128 GCA_036724695.1 Planctomycetota bacterium | reverse complement strand
CCTTGGCCCCGATTCGCCCATCGGCGGAACGCCGAGCACCGCGGCAGCAAGCGCGTATTCTTCGTGGCGCCGCAGGCGCCACCTTCTTGGCCGTAGGCCAAAAAGGAAACGGCCGGTGTCCGCGTCAGCGAACCGCCCCGGCGTCGTGCGTCCCCGGCGGCGCCAGCCGCCGCCCCGCGGTGCGTGCCGGCGCCCTTGGCCCCGATTCGCCCATCGGCGGAACGCCGAGCACCGCGGCAGCAAGCGCGCATTCTTCGTGGCGCCGCAGGCGCCACCTTTTTGGCCGTAGGCCAAAAAGGAAACGGCCGGTGTTCGCGTCAGCGAACACCGGCCGTTTCGAAGAATAACCCGGCACTAACCTACTTTCGCGCATAGCACTATCATCGGCCCTTGCTGCTTGACTTCCGTGTTCGGAAAGGGAACGGGTATTTCCAGCAAGGTATGGGCACCGGGAGGCGCCTGAGACAGGACCTGGGTCCGAGATTCCACACCCGACCACGACCCGAAGGTCGGATGCGAGGTGCGTCCCGGGCCGAAGGCCCCACCTTCGCTGCGTTTCGGCGTCCGTTGCGTACTCCTTGCGGAGCAGGCGACGCCGAGCAGCGAAGAAAACTTGGGTTGGTGGAAAGAAATCGCAGAGGAACCGAGTGAGAATGAGATCAAGCCGCTCGACTGGTTAGTACCGGTTAGCTGAAGACATCGCTGTCCTTACACTTCCGGCCTATCAACCTGGTGGTCTACCAGGTGTCTTGAGGGATGACTGGTCTTGGAGTAGGCTTCGCACTTAGATGCTTTCAGCGCTTATCCTGTCCGGACATAGCTATCCAGCGATGCCGCTAGCGCGACAACTGGCACACCAGAGGTCCGTTCTTTCCAATCCTCTCGTACTAGGAAAGAGTCTCCTCAATCATCCTACGCCCACACCAGATAGGGACCGACCTGTCTCACGACGGTCTAAACCCAGCTCACGTACCGCTTTAATGGGCGAACAGACCAACCCTTGGGACCGCCTTCAGCCCCAGGATGCGATGAGCCGACATCGAGGTGCCAAACCACGCCGTCGATATGGACTCTTGGGCGTGATCAGCCTGTTATCCCCGGAGTACCTTTTATCTGATGAGCGATGGCCCTTCCACACGGGACCACCGGATCACTAAGACCTACTTTCGTACCTGCTCGACCTATGTGTCTCGCAGTCAAGCACCCTTATACCTTTACGCTCTGCATGCGATTGCCAACCGCATTGAGGGTACCTTTGCACTCCTCCGTTACCTTTTTGGAGGAGACCGCCCCAGTCAAACTGCCCGCCTAACACTGTCCCCACGCCGGATAACGGTCGCAGGTTAGAATCCAAATACGCCAAGAGTGGTATTTCACTGATGACTATTCGGAGGCTGGCGCCCCCGACATCAACGTCTCCCACCTATGCTACACATGGCGAACCTAGAGCCAGTATTAGGTTACAGTAAAGGTTCACGGGGTCTTTCCGTCTTGGTGCGGGAATGTGGCATCTTCACCACAACTACAATTTCGCCGAGTCCCTCGCGGAGACAGTACAGCTGTCGTTACGCTATTCGTGCGGGTCGGAACTTACCCGACAAGGAATTTCGCTACCTTAGGACCGTCATAGTTACGGCCGCCCTTCATTGGCGCTTCAGCTCCCAGCTTCGCCTTGCGGCTAACCAGTCACCTTAACGTTCCAACAGCGGGCAAGCGTCAGTCTCTATACGTCGTCTTTGACGACTTTGCAGAGACCTGTGTTTTTAGTAAACAGTCGCAGCTGTCGATTTCCTGTGGCCTACTTGCGTAGGCACCCCTTATCGCTAACTTACGGGGTTAATTTGCCGAGTTCCTTCGCGTAGGGTTCTCTCGAGCGCCTGAGGCTATTCGCCTCGCCCTCCTGTGTCAGATTTGGTACGGTCACTGCTTCGCTCCTGCGAAGGTTTTCTTGGACGGACTTCCAGTTGGTTCGCCTCTAGGACTCCTCTCGGCCCGGAGATTCCGTGGACGGGTTTTCCTGTCCACCACCCCAAACCAAGAACCGGCAACTATCAGCCGGACAACCTTCTACCCGCCGTCACTCCTCATTCAACGCTAACAGTGGTGCAGGAATGTTGACCTGCTTCCCATCGACTACGTCTTTCAACCTCGCCTTAGGGACCGACTAACCCTGGGCGGAATGGCCTTGCCCAGGAAACCTTAGGCTTACGGCGAGAAGGATTCTCACCTTCTTTATCGCTACTCATCCCGGCATAATCACTTGGACCACGTCCACATGTCGTTACCGTCATGCTTCAACCGCTCGTCCAACGCTCCCCTACCAATGCACACAACTTCGTGTGCAGTCTGGAGCTTCGGCTTCGTACTTAGTCCCGTTAATTTTCGGCGCAGAGTTGCTCGACTAGTAAGCTATTACGCACTTTTTAAATGATGGCTGCTTCTAAGCCAACATCCTAGCTGTCCATGCAACCCCACTTCCTTATCTACACTTAGTACGAATTGGGGGCCTTAGCTGCCAATCTGGGCTGTTTCCCTTTTGACCACGAAGCTTATCCCTCGTAGTCTGACTCCCAGGATAATTACCCACGGTATTCGGAGTTTGTCTGGGTGAGGTAGGTTATGCACCCCCTCGACCTGAACAGTCGCTCTACCCCCGTGGGAAAACTCCTGAGGCTAGCCCTAAAGCTATTTCGGGGAGAACCAGCTATCTCCAGGTTTGATTGACCTTTTACCCCTAACCACAAGTCATCCGAGAATTTTTCAACATTCACCGGTTCGGACCTCCACGAACTGTTACATCCGCTTCATCCTGCCCATGGTTAGATCACCTGGTTTCGGGTCTGGCGCACTCGACTAGAATCGCACATTTCGCACTCGCTTTCGCTTCGGCTTCGGACCATAAATCCTTAACCTTGCCGCGTACGCCAACTCGCCGGGTCATTATGCAAAAGGCACGCCGTCACCCCGTCAATGGGGCTCCGACCGCTGGTAGGTATACGGTTTCAGGTTCTATTTCACTCCCCTAACAGGGGTTCTTTTCACCTTTCGCTCGCGCTACTCTTCACTATCGGTCACCAAGTAGTACTTAGCCTTGCGCGGTGGGCCGCGCTGATTCACGCCCGGTTCCACGGGACGGGCGCTACTCGAGAACTCCGGCGGAGAGCACCTCTTTTCGACTACGGGGCTATCACCCTCTGTGGCCTGGCTTTCCAGCCAGCTCGTCTAAAAGATGCTTTGGTAACTCCGTCGCACATCCGCAACTGTGCGCCCGGCTCTCACAACACCGCTCGTGCAACGCCTGCGGGCTATCACACACGAACGGTTTGGGCTCTTCCCTTTTCGATCGCCTCTACTGGGGGAGTCGATGTCTCTTTCCTTTCCTGCAGGTACTTAGATGGGTCAGTTCCCTGCGTTCCCTACCGTACACTATGGATTCATGTACGGCTCACGAGGGTATTCCTCGTGTCGTTTCCGAATCTAGGATATCTCCGGTTCGTCGACTGCTTGCGTCTACCCGAAGCTTTTCGCAGCTTAGCCACGTCCTTCGTCGGCTCTTGGTGCCTAGGCATCCTCACGTACACCCTTTCTAGCTTGATCTTGTTCTCACTCGAGATTCCTCGACGATTTCTTTCCACCAACCCAACTTGTCAAAGAGCTTGTCGAACCGCCGGACGCAGCGCGTCGTGACGATTCGGATTCGCTTGAAACTCATCCAGGAGCAGCACCGGACTCCGGCCTCGAAACCGCGCCCGAATGGTGGAGACGATGGGACTCGAACCCACGACCCCCTGGTTGCAAACCAGGTGCTCTACCAATTGAGCTACGTCCCCAGGCACCGAGCGATCGGCTCCCGATCCGAAGACCAGGACCGCGCAACGATCGCCGCACGGGCCAGGAACGCAGAGGTCCGGAGCTGGATGGTTGGCCTAGGTGGATTCGAACCACCGACCTTACGCTTATCAGGCGTACGCTCTAACCAACTGAGCTATAGGCCAACGTGGTCTCACTTCGGCCGCCACCGGCGCTGCGGGGCGGGACACAGTGTTTCGCTGTGCCGTCGCCCCAGGATGAGAATAGGGTGGCCTCGAGAAGGGCGTGTGAGTCCTGTGATTGCGTCTCCCACCGGAC
>DAIMFJ010000071.1:16058-18349 GCA_036724695.1 Planctomycetota bacterium | reverse complement strand
CCAAGCTCGGTGGCGACGTCCACGTGCTCGTGGCGGGCGCGGGCTGCGCCGCCGCGGGGGCGTTGCCACCCAACACCTGCCCGGCCGCGCCCAACCCGGCGGCCCGGGCGGCGGCACCGGGCGGCTGGTGGGCGCGCGCCGCCGCCGGTGCCAGCACGATCTCGCCGGCGCCGGTGCGGGTCGGGACCCGGCCGCCGAACGTCGCCAGGCGCCAGAGGCGCAGCCGGTGCCGCAGGCCGTGCGCGCCGGCGCCGAAGGCCGGGTGTGGCGTCGGCGGCTGCGCCACCCGCGGTGGCGCCTCGGCGCGCCGGCAGCAGACCACGAAGTTGCCGCGCAATTCCTGCCAGAGGTCGAGGTAGTTGAGCACGAACGACTGGCTGCGGTCCTGCATCTGCAGCCGTTCCGCCATGCGGTCGGGCTGGGCCCACGGCCGGTGGAACCAGTGCGCCGGCACCAACCCGGCGTCGCGCAGCAAGGCGCCGAGCTGGAAGGCCGTGAAGCCGCGGTCGCCACCGTGCAGGAACGCGTCGACGACCCCGGCGTCGTTGCGGCTGTCGGCGTAGTGCACGAACGCCCAGCGCAGCGGGTGGGTGGCCGGCAGCCGGCGCATCAGGTTCCGGAGCAGCCGCGGGTGGCTGCGTTCGCCGGCGTGCAGAGCGAGGAGCTGGGCCAGCCGCTGTACCAGGAACACCCGGCTGCGCGAGTACTGTGGATAGACCATCAGCCGCAGGACGCCGCGCGCGCTGAGGCGGCTGCGCAGGCGCGCCAGCACCGCCGCCGGATCGGCGAGGTTCATCAGCACGCCGTAGCACTCGATCAGGTCGAATTCGCCGTCGGGCCAGGTGCTCTCGTCGGCGAGATCGACCGGGGCGAAGCGCACGTTGCGGCGGCGGTGCACGGCGCAGCGGCGTTTGGCGATCGCGAGGCTGGTGCGGCTGAAGTCGGTGGCGAGGATGTCGGCGTCCGGGTTCGCGACCGAGAACACGTACGGCTCGAACGTGCCGCAGCCGGCGATCCAGATGCGCGGCCGCGCGGGCGCTGGGCCACTGCCGCTGCGGTCCCAGAGCCAGCCGACGTGCAGTTCCCACGGGTGCGTGCTCGGCAGTGCGGCCAGCAGCGGCACCTGCGGGTAGGGCCAGGCTTCGTACTGGTCTTGCAGACGCTGGCCGAGCGACGGGATGGCGGGGTTCGTGGTCATCGCAACCGCCGGTCCTATCGGCAGGAAGCGGTTTGCGACTGCCGCGCGACCGATAGGATTCGCCCGTGAGCGCCGCCCCCGTGCCCAGCCGACCAGCCAGTCCACCCGCCGTCGTGCAGACCTTGCCGGCGATCCGGCTCGGCGGCGTGTTGCTGCACGCGATCACCGAAGCGCAGTGTGTCGCCCACGTCGAGCACGAACTGGCGGCGGGTCGTGGCGGTTGGATCGTCACCGCGAACCTCGACCATCTGCGACGGCTGCGCACCGCAGCCGACTTCCAGGCTTGTTATGCCGCCGCCGACGTCGCCGTCGCCGATGGCATGCCATTGGTGTGGGCGGCGCGGCTGCAGGGCACGCCGTTGCCGGCTCGGGTCGCCGGTTCGGACCTGATCTTCTCGCTGTCGGCGATGGCGGGGGCAGGTCGTAGGCGCGTCTACTTCCTCGGTGGTGACCCGGGCACCGCCGAGGCTGCGGCGGCGCGTTTGGCGACCCGATCCCCAGGCTTGGTGGTTGCCGGTACCGAGTGCCCGCCATTCGGGTTCGAGCGCGATCCGGCCCAGTTGGCGGCGCTGCGGGGCCGATTGGCCGCGAGCCGTGCCGACGTGGTGTTCGTGGCGCTGGGTTCGCCCAAGCAGGAACTGCTGATCGCCCGGCTGCGCGAGGCGCTGCCGCAGGCGTGGTGGATCGGGATCGGCATCTCGTTCAGCTTCGTCACCGGCGACGTGGTCCGCGCGCCGCGCTGGGTGCAGAAGCTGGGCTTGGAGTGGTTGCATCGACTGGTCCAGGAGCCGCGGCGGCTGGCGAAGCGGTACCTGGTGCACGGGTTGCCGTTCGCAGCCTGGTTGTTCGCCGCGGCGTTGCGGGGCCGCTGGACCGGCGCCGGGCGTGTTGGCGGGTCTGCCGACGCGGTGTGAAAGCCCGCGGCGGATGCGGGGGGTCGATCGCCACGTCGGTTCTGGTGTTGCGCTCTTCTCGAGCCACAGTGGCGCGTGCCGCCGACAGTCAGGGAATCGGCGTCCGGTTGCACCGTATGGATGGCCTGGTGGCGAGGCTGCGCACCGGCCAGTCGCGACGTGCGTCGCGCGCCGCGGGT
>DAIMFJ010000071.1:0-16048 GCA_036724695.1 Planctomycetota bacterium | reverse complement strand
CCGTGCCACCGGGCGTTGCGGAATGCCAGGGGAAGCGCCACACCGCTTGCCGAGCAGGGAGCGGCATGGTCTCGTTGCCGAGGTACGCATGATGCAATCCGTCGCAGCCTGGTTCCGAGCGCTCGCCCTGGTGGCGTTGTGCGGCCTGTCGGGTGCCTGTTCGTCGGTGGGCGATGCGCTCGCCGATCGGGCCGCCGAGATCAATGCGACGCTCGACGAGTCGCAGTTCCGCGTCCAGGTCGGCGACACCGTCAGCGTGCGGTTTCCGTTCTCGCCTGAGCTCAACCATGCTGCGCGTGTCCAGAAGGATGGTTCGGCGACGTTCCTGATCCTGGACCGTGTCGAAGTCGCCGGCTTCACGGTGGCCGAGCTGGACGCGCGGCTGCATCAGCTCTTCAAGGACAAGAACCAGGACAAGGATCTGACGGTCGCCGTGGCGGCGGGGATCGCCGATACGACCGGGGGCGAGCAGAACGGGCAGGCCGTCTACGTGATCGGCGAGGTGCACAGCCCTGGACCGGTGGTCTGGCAGAGGCGCCGTTTCACGCTTCACGAGGCGATCGGGGAAGCTGGCGGACTCCTCAAGTCGAGTGCCAATCCGCGCAACATCGCACTGGTGCGCCGCGTGGCCAACGGCGACGCCGTGCGTACGTGGTTCCTCGATGCGCATCCGGACTACTGGGACGACGCGCCGCCCATCTACCTCCAACCGACCGACTTGGTGGTGGTGCCGAACACTGCGATCGACGAGGCCAACATCTGGATCGACAAGTACATCCGCCAGATGCTGCCGTTCCCATATCTGATTCCACCATCGGGGCTGTGATGACGGACCCAGGGCAAGGCGGTTCGCGCGAAAGCGGCCTGAACCCAGTCTTCTTCGCGTTGCACGCGGCGAAGCGTTTCCACCTGTTGATCCTGTTGGCAGGCGGTGTCGGACTGGCGTTCGGTCTGTTTCGCGCCGCGGTCACGCCGAACACCTACCAATCGACCGGCAAGCTCTACATCCGTCCGAGTGTCCGGGACAACCTCACCGCGGAGTCGGCGATCGCTGGAGCTGCCTCGGTGCGGATGTTGAACCTGCGCGAGACGATCTCCAACGAGATGCAGGTGCTGTCGTCGCCGCAGCTGTATCAGAAGATCGTCGAGAAGGTCGGGGTGGCTGGCATCTTGACTCCCTACGACCCCACCCAGGGTCGAGAGGCGGGGGACTGGGCCACCCGGCTGTTCCACGGCTTCCAGCAGTGGTGGTTCCAAGATGGCGGCGGGAGCGGCGAGATGGTCGGCGACCTGGAGTACCAGGCGATCCAGACCTTGCGCTCGGCTCTCGCGATCTACCCGGAGCCGAACACCACCTATGTGAACGTCACCTACACGACGACCTCGCCCGAGCAGGCCAAACGCATCGTCGACGTCGCCCTGGAGGCGGCCAAGGAGGTGCACACCGAGGTGCTCAATGCGGCCAGCAGCCTCGAAACGGTGCTTCGCGAGCTGGAACTGGAAGAGCAGCAGGCCCGCGCCGCCGAGGCGAAGTTGCGTACGTTCCGCCTGGAACGCGAGATCTACGACTACGACGCCCAGCGCGCCGGCCTGATCGAGCATCTCGCGGAACTGAATCGGCAGCAAGACCAGATCGACCTGGAGATCAAGGGCCGCCTCGCCGAGCGCGCGACCATCGAGAGGATCCGGGTGGCAGTCAAGGAAGTGCAGCCCCAGGAGGGCCCGGCCCCGCCGAATCCCGAGTTCACGCGCCTGCTCGCGCTGCGCTCGACGCTGCAGACCGAGCTCCTGCAGTTGCAGTTGGCTCGTGCTCGTGGCGGGGAGAAGGCCGTCCTCGACGCGCAGCAACAACTGTTGGATCGGCTGGTGGCAGAGACGAAGGCGGCTCTCGAACAGGAGAAGCCGACCTTTGCTCCGATCCAGGTCTCGAATCCCAGGTTCGTGCGGTTCGTCGAGCATCTCGACGAGATCGAGATCGCGATGGACAAGCTGGCGGAGCAACGCAAGCACGTCGCCGCGGAACGGGCCTCGGGCATGAAGCGGCTGGCCGAGTTCGAGGCCTATTCGCCGGAACTGCGGCAGCTCGAGCTCGACGCCGAGCAGCGGCGTTCGATGGCGGGGAAACTCGCCGACAGCGTGGTCAACCTCAAGACGGTCGAGCGCCTCAACCAACTCAACCTGAGCAACATCGGCATCCACTACAAGGGGCTCTACGAGCCCAACAAGATCGCGCCGGTGCGCAGCAAGCTGTTGGTGGTCGGAGTCGCCGGCGGTGTCGCCGCAGGTGGTGTGCTGGCCCTGGCCCTGGCGTTCCTCGACCGCCGGGTGCGCAACGGCCAGGACCTGCGCCGCGCCGGCTTCCGCGGTCGGATCGTGGCGACGGTGCGCAAGCGGGCGCACGACCAACGCATGCCGTTGGCGGCGGATCGGGCCGAAGGCAATGCCCTGTGGCGACTGGTCGCCTACGAGGCGCGGGATGCCGGCGGCATGGTGTTGGCAGCCATCGGGGCAGGTCCCGATGCCGAGGTCGGCATGCCTGCCGCGGATCTGGCGTTCGGCCTCGCCAGGCACGCCGGGGAGCCGACCGTGCTGGTCGACTGCGGCACCACCAGCGGGCCGTTGCAGCAGTTGGCCGAGCCCGATGCCGCGGGCTGGCGTCAGGTCGTCGCCGGCACCGCCGAACTCGGCGCGACCCTGCGCGAAACGGTCGAGCCGGGCCTGCAGTTCCTGCCGTGTGGCCCTGGTGCGCACGGCCCCCAGTCGCTGGCCGAGTTGCAGGGCTTGCTGGCCCGGCTCTGCGAGCGGTTCCGCTTCGTCGTGCTGGCGGTCGGTGACCTCGAAGGCGTGCGTGGTGCCCTCGCGGCGGTGCGAGAGGCCGAAGGCAGCCTGCTGGTCGTGCGCGAGCGCGCTGCGCTTCGCCAGCGCGTGGCTGGTGACCTCGCCGCGATCGAGGCCGCAGGTTCGCAGCTGCTCGGTGTGGTGTTGCAGCGCGACGGCGATTGACCGATCCGCTGCCGTTGCACCGCTGCCTGCGGCCGCAACCGCAGTTCGTGTCGTCGCTGGCGCGACGCCCAGAAGACGCCGCAGGGCGCCGACTCGTTGGGATCTCCCACTTCCGCTCCGCATCCAGCGATTCGTCGCGCGACGCGAAGAAACGCGGAAGTAGTCGATCAGCGCGCGCTGCGCCCGAACGGCCAGAGGTTGTGGCGCACGAAGTCCCGGACGAAGTGCGGTGCGTCGCAGTTCGGCCGCCCGCGGAGCAACCGCAGGGTGTGGAAGCCGAGCCTGCCCAGCACGTCCAGAGCGTCGCACGCGATCTTGTGCAGCACACCGTGGAACTTGCGGTGGTACCGGCTTCGCGAGGCGAACCAGTACGCCGGCATGCGCTTCTTCATGCGCTCGCGGCCGGACACGCCGGTGGTCTGGCCGACCAGGTGGACGACGCGGCTCTGCGGTACGTAGAAGCATCGGAAGCCCAGTGCATGGGCGCGGCGGCAGAAGTCGAGCTCCTCGAAATACAGGAAGTAGCCTTCGTCGAAGGGGCCGGTGCGTTCGAACACCTCGCGTCGCACCAGCATGCTGGCACCGCTGAGCCAGTCGATCGGGTGCGGCTCGTCGGCGATCGGCGGGCAGGTCGCCCGGTCGCCGATCAGGCGGTGCCAGATCCCCAGGCGGAGCGCGTCGTCGAAGACATTGGCGAGGTTGGGGAAGCGAAACCGCGAGTGCTGCGGCGTGCCATCGGGGTCTTCGAGACGGCTGCCGACCATGGCGGCCGCCGGGTGCTCGCGCAGGTATGCGATCAGGTGCGCCAGGGCGCCAGGACGCACGTAGGTGTCTGGATTGAGCAGCCAGAAGGCGTCGTACCCTGGTCGACCCTGCAAGGCCGGCTGCACGCCGGCGTTGACGCCATAGGCGAACCCCCCGTTGACGGGCATCGCCCGCACGTCGGCCCAGTCCTGCCAGCCGGCGGTCTGGATCGCCGTTTGCAGTCGTTCGGCCGAGCCGTCCTGGGAGTCGTTGTCGACGACCACGACCGACAGGCCTGGCACGCGTTGCCGTTCGTCGGCGAGCGAGGCGAGGCACGCCTCGACCAGGGTCGCGGACTTGTAGTTGACGATGACCGTGAGGACGCGCACAGGCAGGTGATCGGGCTATCGGCAGATGTGGGCGAGGGGGTGCAGTCGCAGCGGCAGGCTTGGCACCGCCTGGACCAGCCGAGGGCATTCTGTCGCCCCCGGGGGCATCCTGCTATCGTTCCTGCCCTCGATTTCCCGATGAAGTCGTGGGCCGGCAGGCTCTGTTCGCCGCCTACGCAACCTCGGCATGGACCAAGACATCGCAGTGATCGGCATGGCAGCGCGGCTGCCGGATGCGCCGACGATCGCCGACTTCTGGCGCAACCTCGTCGCCGGCAAGGAGTCGGTGCGTCAGTTCCCCACCGAGGAACTGGCGGCGCGCGGCGTGTCGGCGCGGCTGCTGCGCGATCCCCGGTACGTCAAGTCCGGGGTCGTGCTGGACGGGTTCGACGAGTTCGACGCCGAGTTCTTCGGGCTGAGCCCGAAGGAGGCGGCGATCATGGACCCGCAGCACCGGGTGTTCCTGGAGTGTGCGTGGGAAGCGCTCGAGGACGGCGGCCATCCGCCGGCGACGTTCGGCGGGCAGATCGGTGTGTTCGCGGGTTGCGGCATGGGCAGCTACTTCGCGTTCCAGGTGCTGCGCAATCGTGCGCTGATGGACGAGGTCGGCCTGTTCCTGCTGCGCCACACCGGCAACGACAAGGACTTCCTGGCGACGCGGGTCTCGTACTGCTTCGACCTGAAGGGCCCGAGCGTCAACGTGCAGACGGCGTGCTCGACGTCCCTGGTCGGCATCCACATGGCCTGCCAGAGCCTGCTGAGCGGCGAGACGGACCTGGCGCTGGCCGGCGGGGTGACGATCGAGATGCCGCACGCGCACGGCTACCTGTACCAGGACGGCGAGATCCTGTCGCCCGACGGGCATTGTCGGGCGTTCGACCACCGGTCGCGCGGCACGATCTTCGGCAGTGGGGCCGGGGTCGTGGTGTTGCGGCGCCTGGCCGACGCGTTGGTCGACGGCGACCGCATCTACGCGGTGGTGCGCAGCACGGCGATCAACAACGACGGCGCGTCCAAGGTCGGCTACCTGGCGCCGAGCATCGACGGCCAGGCCGCGGCGATCGCGACTGCGCACGCCATGGGTGGGGTCGACGCCGCCGACATCGGGTACGTCGAGTGCCACGGCACCGGCACCGAGATCGGCGATCCGATCGAGGTGTCGGCGCTGCAGCAGGCGTTCGCCGGCGTGAGCCGTCGCCAGTTCTGCGGCATCGGTTCCGTGAAGACCAACATCGGCCACCTCGACACGGCGGCCGGCGTGGCCAGCTTCATCAAGGTCTGCCTGAGTCTGTACCACGAGCAGCTGCCGGCGACGATCAACCACGAAGCCCCCAACCCGCTGATCGACTTCGCCAACTCGCCGTTCTACGTGAACGCCGAGTTGCGGCCGTGGCCGCGCGGGGCCCGGCCGCGCATCGCCGGCGTCAACTCGCTCGGCGTCGGCGGCACCAACGCCCATGCGCTGGTCGCCGAGGCGCCGCTGCCGACTGCCGTCGGCGCACCCGCTTCGCCCACCGGACCGGGCGTGCTGGTCTGGTCGGCGCGCAACCCGCGCTCGCTCGACGAGTACGCGCGACGGCTGGCGGCGCACCTGCGCAACCGGCCCGAGCTGTCGCTGGTCGAGGTGGCCGGCAACCTGGCCCACGCGCGGCACGCGTTCCCCCGGCGCCGCGTGCTGGTGGCGCGCGACCGCGACGAAGCGCTGCGCCTGCTCGAAGGCTCCGAGCCGCGGCGGGTCAGCACGCACACCGCCACCGAATCGGCCAAGGTGGTGTTCCTGCTGCCCGGCGGCGGTGCGCAGTACCGCCACATGGGGCGGGATCTCCATCGGCACGACGCGGTGTTCCGCGAGCATGTCGACCGCGGCCTGGCGCTGTTGCGCGGCGAACTCGACGTCGACCTGCGCGAGATCTGGCTCGGCGACGCACTGACTGCCGAGGCCGTCGACGCGGCGTTCGACCGTCCGTCGGTGCAACTGCCGGCGATCTTCCTGACCGAGTACGCGCTGGCGCAGTGCTGGCGGGCGCGCGGCGTCGAACCGGCGGCCCTGCTCGGCCACAGCCTCGGCGAGAACACCGCGGCTTGCGTGGCCGGCGTGTTCACGTTCGAGGATGCGCTGCGATTGGTGACGCTGCGCGGCAAGCTGTTCGAACGGATCCGCGGCGGTGGCATGGTCAGCGTGCCGCTCGGCGAAGCGGCGTGCCGCCAGCACCTGTCCGGCAACCTCGATCTGGCGACCGTCAATGCGCCCGAGCTGTGCGTGGTCTCCGGTCCCGACGCCGAACTGGACGAGTTCGCGCGCCGGCTCGCCGCGCAGGACATCGAGGTGCAGCGGGTCAAGATCGCGATCGCCGCGCATTCGCGCCTGCTCGAGCCGATCCTCGCCGACTTCGGCGCGTTCTTGCGCACGCTGCGACTCGGCAAGCCGAAGTTGCCGTTCGTCAGCAACCGGACCGGTACCTGGATCACCGACGCTGAGGCGATCGATCCGCAGTACTGGGTCGATCACCTGCGCAACACGGTGCGTTTCGCCGCCGGCGCGGAGCTGCTGCTGGCCGATTCCCGCCATGTCTTCGTCGAGGTCGGCCCAGGCCGTACCCTGAGCTCGCTGGTGCGGCTGCATCCCCTGTGGAACCACGACCGCAGCGCGATCGCCTCGCTCCGTCATCCCGAGGAAGCGGTCGACGACGTGGCCTTCTGGCACAGCGCGGCGGCACGGCTGTGGGCGGCCGGCGGGCCGATCGCGCTCGCCGAGCTGGTGCCGCCGCCCGTGCGGCGCGTCGATCTGCCGACGTATGCGTTCCGTCACCAGCGCTACTGGGTCGATGCCGACCCGGTCGGCGTGGCGCCGGTCGGCGAGGACGCCACCGAGCGCGTCGACGACCTCGCCAGGTGGCAATGGCAACCGGTGTGGACGCGCTGCGAGGCACCGGCCCTCGCCGCGGCCGCCGAACCCGGCACGTGGCTGGTGTTCGCCGACGGCACTGGCATCGGGGCGCTCGTCGCGGCGCGCCTGCGCAAACGTGGCCACCAGGTCGTCGAGGTGCATCTCGGCGACAGCTTCGCGAAGCTCGCCGACGACCGGTATTCGTTGGCTCCCGAACTCGGCCGCGACGGGTACGACGCGTTGCTGCGCGAACTGGCGGCCAGCGGCCATCGCCTGCGTGGGGTGGCCCACCACTGGTTGTTGACCACCGACGATCGCGCCAGGCCCGGGTCGAGCTTCTTCCACCGTTGTGAGGAACAGGGCTTCTACAGCCTGCTGTTCCTCGCCCAGGCACTCGGTGCCGAGGAGATCCACGACGACTGCCGGATCGTCGTGTTCGGCAACGACCTGTTCGGGTTGCCTGGTCAGCGCCCGGGTGCCACCGCGGCCGAGAAGTCGCTGGTCCTGGGGCCGGCCCTGTGCATGCCACGGGAACTGACCGGCGTGCAGTGCGCCGTCGTCGACCTGGAGGTGGTTCCGAACCGGCGCGGCCGCCTCGGCCGTGCCGAGGTCGAGGCACTGGCCGAGCTCGTCGAACGCGAGCTGGCGGCGCGCGATTCGGGGTTGTTCGCGTGGCGCGACGGGGCACGCCTGCGTCGCGACCACGTCGCCAAGGAACTGCCGGCCGGCACCGGCAGGTTGCCGGCGCGGCTGCGCGACCGCGGCGTCTACCTGCTCACCGGTGGCATGGGTGGCATCGGCAGCTTGATCGCCGACTGGCTGGCGCGCACCTGCCATGCCCGCCTCGTGCTGCTCGGCCGGCGGGAGTTGCCGCCGCGCGAACGTTGGGATGCCTGCCTGGCCGCCAGCGACGGCCGCGATCCGGTGGTGCAGACGATCCAACAGGTGCGGCGCCTGGAGACCGCGGGCGCCGAGGTCGTGGTCGTGCGGGCGGACGTCGCCGACGTCGTGCAGGTTCGCCAGGCCCTGGCGGTCGCGCGCGAGCGCTTCGGCAAGGTGCACGGTTGGTTCCACGCCGCCGGTGTGGTCGCCGACGAGTTGATGGCGCAGAAGGAGCAGGCCGCGATCGAGCGCGTGTTCGCACCGAAGGTGCACGGCGCGCTCGCCCTCGAGGAAGCGCTCGGTGGCGAACCGCTGGACTTCACGGTGCTGTTCTCGTCGCCCAGCGCGACGCTCGGCCCGCCCGGGCAGGTCGACTACACGGCGGCGAACGCGTTCCTCGACGCGATGGCCAGGCGCCGCAGTGCCGATGGCAAGCCGACGGTGGCGTTGCAGTGGGGCGCGTGGAACCGGGTCGGCATGACCGCCGCGATGGACGCCGGACACGCGGCCGACGCGGCGCGGCCCGAGGCGATCGCGCTGCCCTTGCTGCACGAACGCGCCAGGCTGGGCGCCGACGAGTGGCAGTTGAGTGGCCGCCTCGCGCCGCACACCCATTGGTTGCTCGACGAGCATCGCACGGCGCAGGGCCACGCGGTCGTGCCGGGCACGGGCTACCTCGAGCTCGCCGGGCAGGCACTGGCGGCGATCGACGAACACGGACCGTTCGCGATCCAGGATCTGTACTTCTTCCGGCCGTTCCACGTCCCCGACCAGCGCCAGGGCGATTTCCGCGTCCGGTTGCGGCGCAGCGTCGAGGGCTACGAGTTCGTCGTCGAGAGCGCGGTGGTCCGCGACGACCGCCAGGGTGGTGGGCGGCCGGTCTGGGTCCTGCACGCACAGGCGCGACTGGTGCTCGGCCACGTTGACGGCTCCGCGGCCCTCGAGGTTGCCGCGATCGAGGCGCGTTGCACCGACCTGCGCCGGCCGACCGGTGGCGACTGGATTCCGTCGCCGCAGGAGGCCAACCTGCGCTTTGGGCCACGGTGGCGCGTGGTGCGCGAGCTGCGGTACGGCCGCGGCGAGGCGATCGCCCGCCTGGCGCTGGCGGACCAGTTCGCCGACGACTTGCAGCGCTGGCACCTGCATCCCGCGTTGCTGGACCTCGCAACCGGCTTCGCGGTGGAGCTGATCCCCGGTTACGACGCCCGGTACCTGTGGGTGCCGTTGTCGTACCGCCGTTTCGTCGTGCATGGTCCGTTGCCGCAGTCGATCGTGGCTTGGGCGAAGTCGTGCCGGGCGATCGGTGGCGGCGGCGATCTGTGCGCCGTGGATCTGCTGCTCGCCGACCCATCCGGCCGGGTGTTGGTCGAGGTCGAGGGCTTCCAGATGAAGCGGCTGGCCGCCGGCCAGGTGTTCGGAATCGGCTCCGACGCGACCGTGGCGGCCGACGAGGCGGCGCGCGCCGCCGGCGGCTCGGCGGCCGAGCAGATCCTCGCCGAGAACATCCTGAAGGGCATCCGCCCGGCCGAGGGTGTCGAAGCGATGGCGCGGTTGCTGTCGCAGCCGCTGCCGGTCGAGACGATGCTGACGCCGGTGCCTCTGCCTGGGCTCGTCGCCGAACTCGGCAAGGCGCAGCAACCGAAGGCCGCGGCGGGCAATCGCTTCGCCCGACCAGAGCTCGACAACGAGTACCTGGCGCCTCGCAACGAGGTCGAGCAGGCGCTCGTGCATCTCTGGGAAGAGCTGCTCGGCATCGACGCGATCGGCGTCCAGGACGACTTCTTCGCACTCGGTGGCCACTCGCTGATCGCGGTGCGCATGTTCGCCCGCATCAAGAAGACGTTCCGCATCGACTACCCGATGTCGGTGCTCTTCGAGGCGCCGACGATCGAACGTCTGGCAGCGAACCTGGCTCGTGACGGCGTCTCCGGGGGGGGCGAGCAGTCTGCCGCTGCGGTCGCCGCTGCCCCGGCTGCCCGCTACCGGCACCTCGTCGCGATGCACCCCAGCCGCCACGGTACCGGTACGCCGTTCTTCCTGGTCGCCGGCATGTTCGGCAACGTGCTGAACCTGCGCCATCTGGCCCAGTTGGTCGGCAGCGACCGTCCGTTCTACGGCTTGCAGGCGCGCGGGCTGTTCGGCGACATGCAGCCGCACACGACGTTCGAGGAGGCCGCGAAGGACTACCTCGACGAGGTGCGGCAGATCCAACCGCACGGCCCGTACCTGCTCGGGGGTTTCTCGGGTGGAGGCCTGACCGCCTACGAGATGGCCAGGCAGTTGCGTGCCGCGGGCGAAGAGGTGGCGATGTTGGTGCTGCTCGACACGCCGCTGCCGATCCCCGAGGTCGCCAATGCGCGCGATCGCGCGGTGATCCAGTGGCAGCGCATGCGCCGCGAAGGGCCGGCCTACTTCGGCCGTTGGTTCAAGAACCGACTTGCCTGGGAATGGGGCAAACTGCAACGCCGCCTGGGCAAGCAAGGCGAACCGGTCGCCGCGAACACGTTCCACAGCCAGGCGATCGAGGCGGCGTTCCGGACCGCGCTCGGCAACTACCGCCTCGAACCGCAACCGCTGCGGACCTGGCTGTTCCGCCCGCCGTTGCCGAAGGTCTACGACCTCGGTGGCGGCCGCTTCGCCAACAAGGACCGAGAACTGGTGCATCCCGACAATCGCTGGACGCCCCACGTTCGCGAGCTGCACGTCGTCGAGGTCCCGGGCGACCACGACAGCATGGTCCTCGAGCCGAACGTGCGCTCGCTGGCGACGGCCTTGCGCGAGGCGATCGCGACGGCGACCGCCACACCCTCGGCCTGACCGGGCGACGGCCTAAGCGTCGCCGTCGCCCGGCGCCCCGTCGAACATCTCGCGCAGTTCGTCGCGCGCCGCATCGAGGTCGTCGGGGGTCTTGACCGGCAGGAACCGGCAGTCGCGGCCGTTGCGTCGCACCTGCAGGAACGAGGTCTCCTGATGGGCGGTCATCTCGCCGATCAGGTGCTCGATCTGCACGGCCTTCTGGCCGTCGACCTTCTTCTCGACGTAGTACCAGCCGAGGTCGAAGTCGCGATCGAGCGCCGCCGCCGTGAACGTGAACGTGTTGGTGTTGAACACGTCGACGATGTTCGGATCGAAGCCCGGCGCGTAGCGCACCGATTCGATCAACTGCGTCTTGCCCAGGTACAGGAACGGCGAACCGCCGACGTCCTCGGGCCACTTGGGGGCGACCTCGACGGTGGCTTCCCCGCCGCTTTGGATGTGGTGGCCCAGCACGGCCGGGTCGACACGCGCGCCGAGGTTGTCGACGTTGCGGACCAGCAGGTACTTGCCGCCGCCGGCGCGGAAGCTGGCCAGCAGTCCCGCGGCGCGGAACGCCGCCGCGAAGTCGCCGTGCCCGGGCCCGTACGGGGAGATCTCGCCGTCGGCGGTCTGGAACAGGTCGCCGTCGGGGGTCAGGCGCACCGAGACGAACTGCGTGAAGTGCTCGATCTGGCCCGGCGCCGCGCCGAAGTCGGCGTGCTCGGCGAAATGCCGTTTGGTCGCCTCGTCGGTCGCGAAGCTGTTCATGCAGTAGAACTTGATCCGACCGCCGCAGGCCTGGCCGGCGCTCAGCACGTCTTCGACGCTGAGCCCGAGGAACGTGCGCGCCGGCCCGAGCACCGGCACGACGCCCTTGACGACGCCGCCGAAGCGGGTCGCCATGCCGCCGTTGAGCACGACGACGCCCAGCTCGCCGCGCGCGATCGCCGCCGCGCCCAGGGCCTTGAGCTCGCGATATGCCTTCGAGTCGCGCGGCGGCAGCTTCTGGATCGTGCCGGGTGGCGGTGCCAGCAGGTCGCCGGTCACGGCGTTGGTCTCCTTCGACAGCTTGCCAGCCGCGAGGTCGGCGCGCCAACGTTGCAGAAGCTCGGCGTCGAAGCCGTACCGACCGAGGAAGGTGAGTTGCTGCGGGTCGAGTTCGCTCACGGGGGCGAGAGGGTAGCGCAAACGCGAGGCTGCCGCGAGGGGTTCCGGGCCTGGGCGGGCGGCGATGGCGTAGGCGCGTCCGCGCCGACCCGCTAGCATGCGTGCCGCATGCGCACGGCCGATGCCATCGAACCGACCGGCACCCTGTCGCCCACGGCTGCCGTGACCGCGTTGCCCGGCGTTGGCCCCGCGACGGCAGCACGGCTCGCCGCAGCTGGGCTGTCGACCGTACGCGACCTCGTGCGATGCCTGCCGCGCCGCTGTCGCCCGCTGCGCGAACTCGACGCCCCCGACGAAGCCGTCGTCGGCGAACTGGTGCGGTTGCGCGGTCGGGTGCACCAGGTGCGACGCACGTGGCTGCCCGGGCGCCGCTCGTTGGTCGCGGTGGCGTTCGCGACGTCCGACGGCCGATCGGTGCAAGTGCGCTTCTTCAACCAGCCGTGGGTGCACCGGCAGTTGGCGGTCGGCCAGGCGCGCCAGCTCGAAGGCGAGTTGCGCATGGAACGCGAGCAGTTCGTGCTCCATGCTGCCAGGCTGCTCGCCGAGAACACCGCGGCCGCCGGGCCGGTGCAGTTGCGCTATCCGGAGCTCGACGGCATCTCCGCCGATCGGCTGCAGCGGTGGATCCTGCACTGCCTCGACCACCTCGACTGGTCGCAGTTCGTGCTCGAGCCACTGCCGGCGGGCCTCTTGGAGCTCGACCTCGACGCCCGCAGCCTGTTCACGGCGATGCATCGGCCGGAATCCGTGCAGCACCACGAACGGGCGCGGCGCAGCTGCGCGGTGCGCGAAGCCGCGGCCCTGTTCGCGGCTGTCGAACGAGCGCGCCGCAACCGCAGCCAACGGCCGGCGCGCCACTTCCCGGTCGACGCCGCGCTGGCGGCGCGCATCCTCGCCCGTTTGCCGTTCGATCTGTCCGCCGACCAGCACGCGGCCTTGACGCAGATCTGGTGCGGCCTGGCCGGGCCGGCGGCCCTCGGCGTGCTGCTGGCCGGCGACGTCGGCACCGGCAAGACCGCTGTCGCGATCGCCGCCGCCCTGGCGGTGGTGGCGCGCGGTGGGCAGGTCGCGTTCCTGGCCCCGACCGAGACCCTCGCCGAGCAACACCACGCCACGGCCACGCAGTGGCTGGCCGGCAGCGACGTCGACGTCTTGCTGGTGACCGCGAGCCAGCGCAGGCAGAGCGGCCACGAACTCGCCGCGGCGCTGGCCGGCGATCGTCCGCAGCTGGTGTTCGGCACCCACGCGCTGTTGACCGGTGCGGCCGAACTGCCGCGCTTGTCGCTGGTCGTCGTCGACGAGCAGCATCGTTTCGGCGTCGCCCAACGCATGGCGCTGGTCCACAAGGGCGACAACCCGCACGTCGTCGTGATGACCGCGACACCGATCCCCCGCACGTTGGCGTTGACCCGCTTCGGCGACCTCGACCTCGTCACCTTGCGCCACAAACCCGCCGGGCACCGGCCGGTGCCCGCGCGCCAGGTGCCGGCCCGGCGCTGGCCGCGCGTCGTGCAGAGCATCGCCCGCGCCGTGCGGCGTGGCGGTCGCGTGTTCGTGGTCTGCCCGGCGGTCGGTGCCGATGGCGAGAAGGGCGGCGTCGTGCGCATGCAGCAGGCGCTCGCCGAACGCTTCCGCTGTGCGGTGGTCCACGGCCAGCAGGCGACCGCGACCCGTCGGGCCGCGCTCGACGCGTTCCGCCGCGGCGACGTCGACGTGCTGGTCGGCACGACCGTGCTCGAGGTCGGCATCGACGTGCCCGAGGCGACGCTGGTGGTCGTCGCCGCGGCCGAACGGTTCGGCATCGCGACGTTGCACCAGCTGCGCGGCCGGGTCGGTCGCGGCCGCCGCCGCGGCCTGGCGATCCTGTGCGGGCCACGCACCGAACGGGTCGCCGCGGTGTGTCGCACGACCGACGGCTTCGCGCTCGCCGAAGCCGACCTCGCGCTGCGCGGCAGCGGCGAACTGCTCGGCACCGCCCAGAGTGGTTTCGGAGAACTCGCCGCGTTGGACCCGATCGACGATCTCGAACTGCTGCTGACGGTCCGCCGCGCCGTCGCGGCGGCGGCAGCCGCGGGGCGCGAGCCACCGGTACCGGCGGCACTGGCGCTGGAGGGCCCATGACCCAAGCTCCCTTGTCGGTCGCCGCCGCACGCGCCATCGACCTCGACGCCGCGACCAGGCTCGGCATGCCGACCCTGTTGCTGATGGAGAACGCCGCGCGCAGCGTCGCCGAACTCGCCGTCACGCTGGGCGAGCGCTTCGTCGTGCTCTGCGGCAGCGGCAACAACGGGGGCGACGGACTCGCCGCGGTGCGCCACCTCGGGGTCGCCCGGTGCAAGGTGCACCTGCTCGCCGAACCCGACCCCGCGCGCGCCGCCGATGCAGCGCTGCAGCTGCGCATCCTGCGCAACGCCGGCGTACCGATCGTCGTCGGCGGCTTGCCGTCGTTCGCCGTCGCCCCCGGAACCGTCTTCGTCGACGCCCTGTTCGGCACCGGGCTCGCCAGACCGCTCGAGGGCCTGGCGCGGCAATGGGTCGACGGCTGCAACGCCGCGGCCGGGCGCCGGCTCGCCGTCGACCTCCCGTCGGGCTTGCACGGCGACACCGGCGCGGTGCTCGGCGCGGCGATCCGGGCCGACGCGACGGTGACCTTCGTGGCGCCCAAGCTCGGCATGCTGCAGGGGGCCGGGCCAGTCCACTGCGGCCGCATCGTCGTCGCCGGGCTGGGCTTGCCCTGACCCCGAGCCGCTACCGCGGAATTCCCCGCCGGTCCTGCAACACACGCCGCGATCCTGCGCTTGACCAGCCGCCGCGCCGCTGCACAGTAGACATCCTGTGGAACCCGTCCTCAGCCTCGACGGCATCGACTTCGCCTACGGCAAAGGCGCGGCGATCCGCGGCGTCACGTTGCGCCTGTTCGCCGGCGATTGCTACGGGTTCCTCGGCCACAACGGCGCGGGCAAGACCACGGTGATGCGGCTGGCGCTGGGTCTGCTGCGGCCGACCCGCGGCAGCGTGCGCATCTTCGGCCGCGACGCGCGGCGCGACCCGGCCGGATCGCGGCAGCAGGTCGGTGCGTTGATCGAACGTCCCGGCTTCCACCTGCAGGTCGACGCCCGGCAGAACCTGCGCGTGCTGGCGCAGCTGCAGGGGCTGCCGCGCCGCGCCGCCGTGGCCGAGGCCGACCGGGTGCTGGAACTGGTCGGCTTGAGCGCGGCGGCGGCCCGCAAGGTCGGCACGTATTCGCTCGGCATGCGGCAGCGACTGGGCATCGCCCAGGCCCTGCTCGGCGAACCGCGCCTGCTGCTGCTCGACGAGCCGACCGGCGGCCTCGATCCCGAGGGCATCGCCGACCTGCGCAGCCTGCTGTTGCGCCTGACCCGCGAACAGGGCGTCGCGGTGCTGGTGTCGAGCCACCAACTGGCCGAACTCGACGGTCTGTGCAACCGGATCGGTGTCCTGCGCGACGGCGCGCTGCTGGTCGAAGGCGACCTCGCGGCGTTGCGCGCGCAGCTCGCCAGCCACTATCTGGTGCGCGGTCGGCCGGCCCTGCTGCTCGAGCAGGAACTGACCGGCCTCGGCCTGCAACCGGCCCGGCACGGCGACGAACTGCGGGTCGACCTCGCCGCGCGGGCGCCTGGCGAAGTGCTGCGGCACCTGGTGGCCCGCGCCGAGGTCGCCGCGTTCGCACCCGAGCCGGTGTCGCTCGAGCAGATCTACCTGCGCGCCGCCCAGCTGCGGACGACCACGCCGGCCGACGCGCCGCCAGAAGCACCAGCAGAAGCTCCAGCAGAACCAACCGCCTAAGCCCGGCCCGGCTCGCCGCCGGTGCCGGCGGCCTCCGCGCCGGCGCGCCGGCCGCTCTGGCGCGCCTATGGCCACGAACTGCGGGTGTTGGCCCTGCAGCGCAGCAGCCTCTTGCTGCTGGTGCCGTGCCTGGCCGCGGCCTGGACGGCGTTCGCCTACCAGCGCAGCGTCGCCCACAACCAGCAGCGGGTCGCGCGCGGCGAACTGTTCAGCGCCGACGCCGGCAGCGGCTTCCTGGCCGTCGCCGACGCGTTGCAAGCCGGGCTGCCGCTGCTGGCCTTCGGCATGGTCTGGCTGGCCAGCCAGTCGATCGCCGCCGACCACGCCGGCGACACCCTGCGCAACACGCAGTTGCGGCCGGTCGGCCGCGGCC
>DAIMFJ010000070.1:0-18391 GCA_036724695.1 Planctomycetota bacterium | reverse complement strand
ATCAGTGGATGCAGGAGAAGCCCGACACCCGGGCCGAGGCCGAGGCGATGGCGCTGTTGGCGGCGGCCGGACTGCCGAAGCCGGCGGCGGCGTTGGCGCGCCGGCTGCGGCGCGCCGCCGACGACCGCGAACTGGCGCGCCGCCGCGAGGGTGTGTTCGGTCGTCGCGGCGTCGCGGCGATCGAGGCCACCAACCTGGTGCTGCTGGTGGTCGTGCTGACCACCTTGGTCGTCGAGGCCCTGGTGCCGTTGACGCCCGCGCAGAGCTGGCTGCTGCACGCGATCGACGCAGCGGCGTGTTGCTTCTTCGTCGTCGACTTCTTCGTGCAGTTCGCGCTGCATCCGGCCCGCGGCGGGTGGTTCCTGCGCAACGTGCTGACCGACCTGCTGCCGGCGATCCCGGCGGTGTTGTGGTTGTTGCCGGTGGCGCCCATGCCCGGGGTCGCGCAGGACGCCGTGCTGCTGCGGTGGATCCGCATCGTGCGCGTCACCTGGGCGGCGCGCTACCTGCAGGCGATGCGGCCGCTGGTGCGCACGGTGCGGCTGGTGGTGTTCCTGGTGCGCGGCATGGACGGCCTGGTCGAACGGTTCGCGGGCCTGCTGGATCGCGACTTCGTGTTCGTGCCCGGCAAACGCGACCTCGATCGGCCGCTCGCCGAGGAGCAGCGCCGCGACCTGGCCTACACCGCGCAGCGCCGCGAACAGGACCTCGTCGCGCTGCTGCCGCCGGCCGAACGCGTGGCGGCGGTGCGCGAACGGTTGGCCCGGGTCCGCGACGACCTGGCGGTGGTGCCGCTGCAGCGCGCCGACGGCGAACTCGGCAACTCGTCGCGCGACATCGCCATCGATCGTGCCATCGAACTGCTGTGGACGCTGCGGCCGCAGGACCTGTCGCGCTGGCTGCGGCCGGGCGACCTGGCGGCGCTGGACCGGGTCGTGCGCGTGCTGTCGTCGGTGCCGGTGCGCTGGCTGCCGATCGTGCGCAACTTCGCGGTGGTCGGCAACGGCTTCGGGCCCGAGGAACGGGTCGTGCAACTGGCCCGCCGCATCGCCGCGTGGCTCGACGGCTGGCATTCGCGGCTGTTGTTCCACGCCGACCTGCACGGCATCGTCACCGGGCCGCAGATCCTCGACCGCATCGCCACCGCGCTGGTCAAGGCGACCCAGCGCCCGACGCTGCGCCTGTTCCTGATCGGCGGCATCCTCGCACTGTTCGGCAAGGAGCGTTTCAGCGAGCCGCTGCTGATCCTCGGTGCCGTGTGCCTGGGTCTGTTCTCGCTCGGCCTGTGGCTCAAACGCATCGCCGGCGAAGCCGCCGAGGCATACCGTCTGACCAGCGAGGCGCACTTCCTGTCGCAGGTCGAACTGGTCAAACGCCGCTACGAGGCGCAGGACCTGCCGTTCCTGGCCCGGCGCGTGTTCGGCGGCGAGGTGGGGGCGGAGGTGGCGCTGCGCGCGCAGCTGGGTGGCGCGCGGGCCGGGGTGCCGGCCCTGCACCACGGCGCCGAGCCGGCCCTGTGCATCGAGGCCAACCGCGTCGCGCTCTTGTACCTGCACTTCCTCGACGGTGCGCCGCTGCACGTCAGCGACGTCAAGTCGACCGAGCAGCTGCTCGCCAACCAGTCGATCGCCAACCTGCGCGTCGAGTTCCTCGGTCACGGCCGCAAGGAGCAGCAGAAACTGCGCCAACTGCGGCTCGACGAAGGTTCGATCTTCCGCGGCCCGTACCTGTGGTTCCGCTTCATCACCGAGAGCATCGCCGTCGAGACCGCCAAACGCATCGCCGGCTACAACCACTGCTGCATCCCATTGGCGATGCTGCCGCGGGCCAGCGAGGACGACCTGGCCCGCATGCGGCGCTGGCTGGCGTGGCGGCAGGATCCGCGCGGCGGCCGCGCGATCGGCGCCGAACTCGGGTTGCTGGAGGCGCAGCGCTGCCAGACCACCGAGTTCACGGCGCTGGACTTCGTCGGCGCCGATCCGGAGCGCGACTGCCACATCGCGGCGATGTTCGGCCGCGAAGTGCTCGACGTGCTGCGGCGCGACCGACGCACGATGATCCGCGAGATCTTCGGCACGCGGCCGGTGCATCGCCTGCCCAAACACGAACGTTCGTTCAACCCGCTGCGGCTGTACCGCGCCAAGCTGTCCGGCGGGCGCGTGCTGTTCGCACCGCTGTTGCTCGGGTGGCGCTTCCTGCGCTCGCTCGGCTGGGTGGTGGGGCGCACGCGGCAGATCGTGCGCGAAGTGTTCCATCCGGAGCTGGCGATGGAACTGCGCGAACTCGGCGAGGCGCCGTTCGCGGTGGCGCTGCGCAAGATCCACCGCATGCGTGCGCCGGGGCTGCTGGCGGCGATGCGGCTGCGATTGGCGCTCGACCCGGTCTACGCCGGCGCGCCGGCCGGGTGGTCGAACGGGGCTGGTTTCGTTTCGCCGGCTCCGCTCGAACACGACCTGCAGTTCCTGCAGTTGCGCGAGCGCGAGGCGGCCGAACTGCGCGATCTGGCGGCCTCGGTGCGCGAGCAGGTCGCCAGCCTGCACGCCCAGGTGGCTGGGCTCGGCCTCGATCGGCTGGTCGGCGAGCAGATCGATGGCGCGCCGGCCGAACGCGCCGCCGCCGAGCTGGCCGTCACCGCGGCGTGGCTCGCCAACCGCGACCGCGTGCGCGATCTCTGCGCCGCCGAACGCTGGCGGGTCGAGCAGTTGCCGCGCCTGCTCGGCGAAGGTCTGCCGGCGACGATGCCGACGCCGTGGTGGCCGGCGCTGCTGAAGCCGTTCCGCGTCGATCGGCTCGACCTGCTGCTGCAGCGGCACGG
The DNA here is from genome assembly GCA_036724695.1 of Planctomycetota bacterium. Classification (GTDB taxonomy): domain Bacteria; phylum Planctomycetota; class UBA1135; order UBA1135; family UBA2386; genus JACKIC01. Next base: position 15,576 of record DAIMFJ010000070.1, on the reverse strand, counting down.
TGTGCACCTGCCGCGCACGGCGCGCCGGTTGCTGCTGCGGGCCCGCGCCGGGGATTGGCAGGGCGCCCGGCAGGTGCTCGCGGTGTGGGCCGAAGTGCCGCCGGGCGTGACGCCGGGGCAACAGGCCGAGGCGTTGTTCCGCGAGGTCGCCGGGCGCGGGATCGCGGTGCGGCGCGATCTGCTGACCTTGCGGGCCGTGCAGAGTCTCGGGGTGCTCGACGTGCGCAACCATCGCGACCTGGTCTTCCAGCTCGGGGAGTATGCGTCGGAAGGGGAAAACCCCGAACTCGGCAGCGCGCTGCCAGCCGAGTGACCAGCCGAGTGACCCGTTGGCTCTTGCTTTCGTTCCCCGGGGGCCGATACACGGCGTTCGTCCTCAGCCCCACCAAACCGATGAAATCCCTCCTCCTGTTGCCGGTCACCGTCGTCACGTTCGCTCTTGCCCACAACCTCGCGGGTGACACTCCCGCTGCCGCGGCCGGGACGCTGGCCGCGGCTCCGCAGGCGTGGACCATCGATGCCGGGCACAGCTCGGTGGTGTTCCGCGTCAAGCACGCCAATGCGGCGTGGTTCCAGGGCACCTTCGATCGCATCGAAGGCGCGGTGGTCCTCGATCCGGCCAAGCCGGAGGCGGGCAAGGTCGAGCTGACGATCCCGGTCGAGAGCATCGACACCAACGACCAGAAGCGCGACGGCCACTTGAAGGCGCCGGACTTCTTCAACGCCAAGGAGAACCCGACGATCACGTTCGTCAGCGAGAAGATCGCCAAGCGGGGCGACACCACGTTCGAGGTGACCGGCACGCTGGCGATGGCCGGCAAGCAGAAGACCGTGACGATCGCGGTCGAGAAGACCGGTGCTGGCGAGTTCTACGGCGCCCGCGAAGGCTGGCTGGCCAGCTTCTCGATCCTGCGCAGCGAGTTCGGCATGACCTACGGCATCGCCCAGGGTTCGCTCGGCGACGAGGTCGTGCTGACGATCGCGCTCGAGACCGTGCAGCCGAAGAAGTGAGTCGGCGGCCGTGCCCCTCCTGCAGATCGTCTACGGCGTAGCGCCGCCGATCGCGCTGGCCCTGCTGGCGCTGTCGCGCTGGGGCGGACGTTGCTTCGCCGTGGCAGCGGCCCTCGGGGCCCTGGTCGCCTACGGGCTGTTGTTCTGGCGGCTGCCCGGTTGGCCACACGAGCTGTGGCATGACCCGAACGGCATCGAATGGTTGCTCTGGGGCCTCTGCGCGGCGGCGTTGCTGCGCCTGGGTGGGAGCGCCGGCGTCCTCGTCGACGCCGGCCTCGCCGCGGCGGTCGTCTGGTTGCTGACCAGGAAGGTGGCGGCGTCGTGGGCGCTCGGTGAGCTGTTGCTGCACGTCGGTGGGTCCGGGCTCGCCGCGCTGACCTTGGCGTGGACCATGCGACGCAGCGCCACGCCCGCGACCACGAGCGTGCTGCCATGGCTCGGCGCCAGCGTGCTGCTGTCGGTCGACGCCGCGCTGTTGACGCTCGGCAAGTCGGCGCTGCTCGGTCAGCTCACCGGCGCGTTCGCGGCGGCGTTCGGCGCGGCGGCCGGAGCCCGGCTGTTGTGGCGCAAGGACCTGGCGTTCACGGCGCCGATCGCCGGCTTCGTCGCGGTCGTGCACACCGTGCTGTTGCTGGCCGGGCCGACCTTGGCGTACCTGCCGTGGCGCGAGGCTGGGATGGCCGCGGCCGGGCCGTTGCTGATGTTGCTGCTGCCGCGCGGTCTGTGCGAACGGCGCCCTGGGCTGGCGGCTGGCTGTGCTGCGGTGTTGGCGGTCGTGCCTGGGATCGCCGCGCTGTGGCTGCTGCTCGGCGAAGCCAACCCGTACGGTTACTGATCGTTCGCGGTCCGGCCGTTCGCCGGCTCGGGGGGTGCGGCTGGCCTGCTGGTGGCCGATTCGAGGCTGGTCAGCACCACGCCGCCGACGATCGCCGCCCCGCCGAGCAGCTGCAACGTGGTCAGCTGTTCGGCGAGCGCCAGCCAGCCGATCAGCGCCGCGAACAGGGGCTGCAGCGCGAACAGGATCGCCAGGTGCAGCGGCGGGATGCGGTGCTGCACGCGGCTCTGCACGCCGACCCCCAGCGCCGAGGCGAGCAGCGCCAGGTACGCCATCAACCAGACCGTGTCGAAGTCCCAGCTGCCGGCGCCGCGGCCGCTGAGTTCGGCCTCGAACGGCAGGCACGCGGTCGCCAACAGCGCCGTGACCAGCATCTGCCACGTGCAGAACGCCCCGGTCGGCAGCGAGCTGCCGAAGCGCGACAACAGCAGGATGTGCGCGATGTAGCTCAGCGTCGCGCCGAGTTGCAGCGCGATGCCTAGCGGCGTGTCGGTGCTGCCCGGATCGGGCGTGCACAGCATCGTCGTGCCGGCGACCGCGCAGCACAGGCCCAGGGTCGACCATCTGCCGAACCGCGCCCCGAAGAACAGCCAGCCGCCGATCGCGACCCCGGGCACGATCATGCCGGCCAGGAAACCGGCGGTGGACGCCGACGTCTGCTGCATGCCGAAGGTCTGCAGGTTGTAGCCGAGCCCGAGGGCGAGCCCGGTCAGCAGCCCGACCTTCAGGGTCCGGCGCAAGCCGCCGGGCGGCCCGAACCACGCGAACGGCAGCAGGCACGCGGTGGCGATCCAGAAGCGGATCGCGATCACCGTGAACGGCGGCAGGTCGGCGAGCACGGCCTTGACGACCGCATAGCTGCCGCCCCAGATCAGGATCATCGCACCGAGCAGCAGGTGCGGGACGTAACTGCGACCGCCAGGGGTGGCCATGCGGGCGGCAGGTGTATCCGGCGGTGGTCGGGAATGCACTGGTGGCGCGGAATGCGGTGGCGCGGGCCTGGGCTGGGCGCCGGCGATCCGTACAACTGCGGTGGTGCACGCCCTGGTGCGGTTCCTCGGACTCCAAGACGCCTCGCCGGCCGAACGTCGCGCGGCGGCGTGGACCGGCGCGATGTTCTTCTGCGCCTTGGCGGCGACGTTCGTCGTGCGGCCGCTGCGCGACCAGTTCGCGGTCGCCAGCGGCGTGTCGGCGCAGGTCTGGCTGTACTCGCTGACCCTGCTGGTCACCGCGCTGGTGGTGCCGCCGTTCTGGTGGCTCGCCAACCGCGTGCCGAGCCGCCGCTTCGTGCCGATCGTGTTGCACGTGGCGGCGCTGGCGTGCCTCGGCCTGGCCGCCGGCCTGGCGACCCTCGACGGCTACGACTGGTCGGCGACGCCGTGGCTCGGCGAGGTGTTCTGGGCCGGCTACTCGGCGCTCAACGTCGTCGTGCCGGCGCTGGTGTGGATCCACGCGGTCGAACGGTTCGGCCGCGACGCGGCGCGGCGCACGTTCGGGCTGATCGCGCTCGGCGGCACCGCCGGGGCGCTGGCGGGCTCGTTCGCCGCCAGCCGCCTGGCCGCCCACGAACTGCCGCTCTGGGGGTACGGCGTGGCTGCGGCCGCGCTGCTGCTGCTGGCGCATGGCGCCTTCGCGATGGCGCTGCCGCACTGCAACCGGCTGCGCGCGGCGGGTGGTGGGGCACCGGCACCGGCTGCCGAAGTGGCGCGCGGCGGCATGTTCGCCGGCGTGCAGGTGCTGCTGCGCGACGGCTACGTGCGGCGGATCGGCGTCTACATGATGCTGCTCGGCATGCTGGCGACCGCGTTCTACGCCGCGCAGACCGAACTGGTCGGCAGCGAGATCGCCGCGGCGAGCCAGCAGCATCGTTGGCTCGCCGATGCCGAGACCTACGGCCAGGGCCTCGTGCTGGTGCTGCAATTGTGCTGCACCGGCCGGCTGCTGCAGCGGGTGCCGGCGGCGTGGCTCCTGGTGTCGCTGCCGCTGGTGTCGATCGTCGGGCTGTCGATCTGGTGGCTGATCCCGAGTGCGGCAGCGATCTTCGCGGTGCAGGTGGCGCGGCGCGGTGCGCAGTTCGCGCTCGAGAAGCCGGCCCGCGAGGTGCTGTACACGCCGCTCGACCTCGAGACCAAACACAAGGTCAAGTTCCTGCTCGACACGTTCGCGTTCCGGCTCGGCGACCTCGGCGGCGCCGTGCTGCAGGTGCAGATGCGCGAACGGCAGTTCGGGGCCGGCGCGATCGTGCTGGTCACCGTGCTGGTCTGCGTGGTGTGGATCGCACTCGGCGTGTCGCTCGGGCGGCGGCGGTCGCAGACCGGGGAGCGAGCGGCCAGTCCTCAGCGCCGCTCGATCTCGTAGCGCAGCCAGCGGCAGTCGATCGGGCCGTTGCGGACCGGGAAACGGTTGCTGGCCCGCAAGCCGAGGAAGCGCGGCAGGTCCGGATCGCCGCTCAGCACGTAGGCGCGTGCGCCGGCACAGCGCTGGTGCAGCAGGTTGCCGAGGTGGCGCCAGCTCTGCTCGAGCTTGTCGAGGTCCTGCTCGAGGCGTTCGCCGTACGGCGGGTTGGTGACCAGCACGCCGAGGTCGGCGGGTGGCTCGAAGTCGAGCACTTCGCCGCGCACCAGTTCGACCTTGCCGTGCAGGCCGGCCGCGGCGAGCGCCTTCTCGGCGATCGACAAAGCCCCCGGATGGCGGTCGTTGCCGACCAGTCGCGGCAGGCGATCCTGGCCGCGCGCGGCGCGGGCCTCGGCTTCGTCGTAGACGCGTTGCCAGCCGGCCTTGTCGGTGTCGCGCCAGCGCTCGAACGCGAACGAACGGCCGAGCCCCGGCGCGCGGTCGGTGGCCAGCCACGCGGCTTCGATCAGGAACGTCGCCGAGCCGCACATGGGATCGCACAGCGGCTCGCGGCGGTCCCAATCGGTCGACAGCAGCAAGCCGGCGGCGGTCGCCTCGTTCAGCGGGCTCTTGTGGGCGATCTCGCGGTAGCCGCGTTTGTGCAGTGGCTCGCCGCCGAGTTCGCGGTACAGGGTCGCCTCGTCGCCCTGCAGCACCAGCTTGATCGGCAGGTCCGGGCGGTCGCGCGCCACGTCGGGGCGCACCGTCGTGCGCGTGCGGAACTGGTCGCAGATCGCATCCTTGACGACCAATACCGGGTAGCGGGTGTCGTTGGCGAAGCTGTCCTTGACCGAGCCGTCGATCGCCAGCGTCTGGCTGGTGCCGATCGAGCGCGACCAGTCGACCGTGCCGGCCAGCCAGTACAGGTCCTCCTTGCCTTCGACGCGGCCGCGCGCGAGTTCCTCCTGGACGCGGATCGCGACCCGCGACCACAGACAGACCGCGTACGCGGTGGCGGGTGCGGCCTCGAATTCGCAGGCGCCGCGGCGTTTCTCGACGTTCGCAGCGCCGAGGGTGGTCAATTCCTGCGCGAGCACGTCCTCGAGGCCGAGGGTGCAGGCGGCGTAGTAGATGGGCATCAGGAGCCTTGGGGTGCGCCCGGGCCGGCGGCGCGCGCGAAGTCGACGGGGAAGCAGGCGAGGGCCGAGAGCACGGGGGCGGCGGCCATCTCGATCAGCGAGCAGTGGCCCTTCTTGCGCGAGAAGTCGGCGAGTTTGCGCAACTTGTCGTCGTAGCCGGGCCCCTTGCCGGCCTGCACGGCCTTCAGGATGTGCACGAACTGGTTGGTCTCCATGCGGCACGGCGGGCATTGGCCGCACTGTTCGCGCATGAAGAACTCGGCGATCTCGACCGCCAGCGCGACGACGTCGGTGCGGTCGTCGACGAGGCGCACGCCGCCGCAGCCCGGCGAGGTGCCGAGCGGGCGCAGCGTCTCGTAGGCGATCGGCACGTCGAGGTGCTCGGCGAGGAGGAACCCGCAGGACAGTGCTGGCAGCAGCGCGCGCAGCGTGCGGCCGTCCCGCAAGCCGCCGCCACGGCCGAACACGAGGTCGCGGTAGGTGGCGCCGAACGGCAGTTCGTGGACGCCGGGATGCACGACCGTGTCGGGCAGCGTGAACAGCAACGTGCCCTTGCTCTCGGCGGTGCCGATCGCCGCGAACGCCGCGCTGCCGGCGCGCGCCAGCCAGGCCACGTGGGCCAGCGTCTCGACGTTGTTGACCGTCGTCGGCTTGCCGAACAAGCCGGCCTGGCCCGGGAACGGCGGCTTCTTGCGCGGTTTGGCCGGCTGGCCCTCGATCGCGTTGAGCGCGGCGGTCTCCTCGCCGGCGACGTAGGTGACCGGGCCGAAGGCCAGTTCGATCTCGATCGCCAGTTGGTCCGCCGCGGCCAGTTCGGCGAGTGCGCCGGCGATCGCGGCGCGCTGCGCGTGCATGTCCTCGATCAGGTACACGTAGCCCTTCTGCGCGCCGGTGGCCAACGCCGCCAGCTGCAGTCCCTCGAGCACCGCGTGCGGGTGGGTGGCGACCAGGTGGCGGTCCTTCTCGCTGCCGGGTTCGTGTTCGCCGCCGTTGGCGACCACGTACTTGACGTCGGCGACGGCCGCCGCGGCGAGTTCCCACTTGCGCACGGTCGGGAACGCCGCGCCGCCGCGGCCGCGCAAACCGGCGGCGGCGACCTCGGCGCGCAGCGCGGCCGGGTCGGCGTGACGCCATCGGGCAAGGCCTTCGCCACCGCCGCGCTGGCGGTATTCGGCGAGGGATTCGGGGCCGGAGCCGGTCCGGTGGGGGAGCAGGATCTGCATGCGTGCGCGGCGATCGTAGGTGCTGGCCCCACCGGATGCACGGTCCGGGATCGCTGGTACGATGGGCCGGTGTTTCGCCCCAGCGCCTTTCGCCTCGGCAGCCAGCCGCGCAGCCACGCCGACCTGTCGGCGAGTCGCGCGGTCGAGCATCTGCCGGCGCAGGACGGCGGCAGCGCCGCCGAGCTCTGGATGGTGCTGGCGGTGGGGCTGTTCGTGGTCGGGGTGGCGGGCTTCTTCGTCGAGTGGCTGGTGCCAGAACCGGTCGGCGGGTTCGCCGCGCGCTGGATCGGTCTGGTGCTCGCCGTGGCGCTGCTGGCGACGCGGCTCTGGCAACGCGCGGTGGCACTGCGGCCCCGCGCTCTGGGGGCGGGAGTCGTCGGTCGGCCACCGGCCGACACGTCGGCGAGTGCCGCTGCGGTGCTGGTGATGGTGCTCGGCGGCCTGCTCGTCGTCGCCGTGTTGGTCGCACTCACCGGCGGTGCGGCGGCAGCGGATCCCATGCTCGCCGAACCCTGGCACCAGCTGCCCGAGCGCTCGCGGTCGCCCAGGACCAACTGGGCCCCGAACCTGATCGCGGCCGGTCTGGTGCTGGTGGCGGCAGGTGTGCCGGTGCCACAGCCGCAACTCGTGCGCCGCCGGCGCGCGCCAGCCGGCCGCGCTGCGGCGGTCAGTACTCGCGATCCTTCGTGACGCCCGGCATCGGCACCGGATAACGGCCGTTCGCATCGGGCAGCACCGGGGCCGGTGAATCGAACGTCATCGTCGCGACGTCCGGCGCGAACTCGTGCTCGCTGGCGAGGATCTGCTCGTAGGTGATCTCCTGGCCGGTGTGCGCCGCCATGCGGCCCATCGACGTCACCAGGCTGGTGCGCACGCCGTCGTCGACCTCGTTGTGCGGGGTGTCGTTGCGGATCGCCGCGACCAGCGCGTTCCATTCGTTCTGGTACGGATTGCGGAGCTCGGGTGGGACCTCGGAGACCCAGCGGCGCGACGCCTCGGTCTGCGTGTGGCCCTGGTGGATGCTCGACGGCAACCCGCAGGCGCCCGACGCGGAGACCACCGCCATGCCCTTGGTGCCGTGCGCGTAGCTGCCGTACAGGATCTTGCAATCGGGCATGCAGCGGCCGTCGAACAGCATCTTGGTGCCGTCGGCGAACGTGTACTCGATCGAGTACACGTCGAAGTTCTGGTCGATCCAGAGGCCTTCCTGGGTCTCGCGGAAGTGCCGTGCGCCGAGCCCCTGGGCGGCGATCGGGAAGCTGCCCTTCAGCCAGCACAGGTGGTCGACGATGTGGATGTTGAAGTCGCTGAAGTTGCCGCCGCTGGCCCACAGGAAGCTGTGGAAGCGCTGGATCTGGTACAGCAGGTCGCTGATGCCGTCCGGCTTGCGCAGCGATCGGAAGAACGCCGCCGGTGCGTGCATGCGGTAGCCGCGCAGCAGCAGCAACTCGCCGAGTTCGCCGTCCTGGACGCGGCGGTGCAGCTCCTGCATGCCGACGTTGTGGCGCGACATCAGGCCGACGCCGACCTTGAGGTTCTTCCGCTTGGCGCGTTCGTTGAGCTCCAGCATGCGTCGGCTGGTCGGCCCGTCGACGGTGACGGGCTTCTCCATGAACACGTGCAGGCCCTTCTCGATCGCGTACGCGTAGTGCACCCAGCGGAACGCCGGCGGCGTGGTCAGGATCACGAGGTCGCCGGGGCGCAGGCAGTCCATCGCGTGCCGGTAACCGTCGAAACCGACGAACTGCCGCTCGGCGGGCACGTCGACGCGGTCCCCGAACTGCTCCTGCAAGGCGTCGACGGTCTCGCCCGGTTTGCCGGCGAACACGTCGGCGGCGGCGACCAGTTGCAGTTCGACGCCGGGCACCGACAGCGCGTTGGCGGCCGCACCGCCGCCGCGGCCACCACAGCCGACCAGGGCCACGCGCAGGCGGTCGCTGCCGGCGACGTGGACCGGCGGGTTGGCGGCGTGGGCGAGGGCGGTGGCGGCGGCCAGCGAACCAGCGCCGGCCAGGAACGTGCGACGCGAGGTCGCGCCCGGGTGGGAGGCGGTCATGGCCAGATCGTTCGCGCCGGATGCGGTTCGTCAATGGGCTGCACGCCCCAGGGCCGATCCGGTCGACCGGCGCCGGTGCGGAGTCCTGCCCGGACCGTGGTTCCGCGCCGGCGCGGGTTTATGCTCTTTCGGCTGCCTCCGCCGTCCTCCCGCGACGGCGTGCACAGGATCCGCAATGCAACCCACTCCGTTCCTTCCGTTCGCCGCCGCGCTGCTCGCGCTCGGCGCTTCGTTCCCAAGCTCGATGGCGCGCCCCGACGAGGGCATGTGGCTGTTCGACGCCCTGCCGCTGCAGACCCTCAAGGAGAAGTACGGCTTCGAGCCTTCCCAGGAGTGGGTCGACCACGTCCGGCTCGGCTCGGTGCGCTTCGACACCGGCGGTTCGGGCTCGTTCGTGTCGCCCAACGGGCTGGTGATGACCAACCACCACGTCGCGCTCGAGACGATCCAGAAGGTCTCGACGCCCGAGAAGGACTTCGTCGAGCTCGGCTTCTCGGCCAAGCAGTACGGCCAGGAAGTGCCGGGCAAGGACCTGACGCTGCGGCAGCTGATCGAGATCAAGAACGTCACCCAGGAGATCCACGCGGCGGCCAAGGATGGCAAGGACGAGGCCGAGAAGTCCGAACTGCGCCGGGCCAAGCTGGAGAGTCTCACCGCCGCGGCGAGCGACGCCGAGAAGCACATCGTCGCCGACTCGGTGACCCTCTACGACGGCAACGAGTTCCGCATCTACGTCTACCACGTCTACGACGACGTGCGCGTCGTCTGGGCGCCTGAGAAGCAGGTCGCGTTCTACGGCGGCGACCTCGACAACTTCACGTACCCGCGCTGGTGCCTCGACTGCGCCTTCTTCCGCGTCTACGAGGACGGCAAGCCGGTCGACTCGTCGAAGTTCTACTTCAAGTGGAACCCCGAGGGTGCGAAGGCCGACGATCTGGTGTTCGTCTCGGGTCACCCCGGCAACACCGAGCGCCTGCTGACCCACGCCGAGATGGAACTGCACCGCGATCTGTCGGTGCCGGCGATCGTGCGCCTGCTCGAGCAGCGTGCCCAGATGATGAAGCGGCGCATGGACGCCGACAAGCAGGCGGCGTTCCAGCTGCGCGACCAGTACTTCGGCGTCATGAACAGCCTGAAGGCCTACTCCGGCCACCTGGCGGGTCTGCGCGACGTCGAGATGATGACCAAGATGGCGGCGCGCGACGCCGAGCTGGTCGAGAAGAGCGGCAAGCCCGAGGTCGCGGCCGCGTTCGAGTTCATCGCCGCGGAGATGCATAAGCTGCGCGAAGCGCACGGCGGCGAGCAGGTCGACCTGCGCAAGCTGATGCCGGCGATGCAGCAGGTGACCATGCAGACCTGCGCCGACGCCAAGAAGACCATCAACGACGCGCGGTTCGCGGTCTACGGCACGGCGCTGTATCCGGACGCGACGTTCACGCTGCGCCTGGCCTTCGGCACCGTCAAGGGCTACGAGGCCGGCACCACCGCGGTGGCGCCGAAGACCACGCTGCACGGCCTGTACGAACGCAACGCCGCGTTCGACAACGCGCACCCGTTCGACCTGCCGCAGCGCTGGCTCGACAAGAAGGGCGAGTTGAACCTGAACACGGCCTACAACTTCGTCTGCACCGCCGACATCATCGGCGGCAACTCGGGCAGCCCGATCCTCAACCGCGCTGGCGAAGTGGTCGGTCTCGTGTTCGACGGCAACATCGAGTCGTTGCCCGGCAACTACTGGTTCGACGAGCGCGTCAACCGTTGCGTTGGCGTGCACACGGCCGGCATGACCGAGGCGATGGTCAAGGTCTACGGCGAGGTCGAGCTGGCCAACGAGCTGCTCGGCAAGTGAGGTCGAGATGCCGCAAGCCATGTGTTTTCATGTGCTTGCGGCGGTCTCGTGAGCGCGGTGCGATGGTGCACCGCGAACCGCCGATAGGTCTGCCGATGCTCGATGGGGCCGGTGGAACGCAGGCGGCGGGATGCGGTCGGTGGGGGCTGGCGTGATCGCGTTCGCGTACTTCGTGCTGCTTGCCTTCGTGCCGCTGTGCTGCTTGCTGTTCCGGCGAGTCGACGCAGCGACGGCGATCGTCACGACGACCATCGGCGGGTTCCTGTTCCTGCCGGTGATGCAGATCGGCTTGCCCGGCCTGCCCGATCTGACCAAGACCAGCGCCATCAGTCTGGCGCTGTTGCTCGGCACGAGTTTCTTCACGCGATCGCCGCCGCCACCTTGGCGTCACAGTGTGCTCGACCTGTTCATGGTCGGGCACGTGCTGGCCCTGCCGCTTGCCTACCTGGCCAACGACTTTCCGCCCTATTCGGCGATGTCGGCCGTGGTCGACAATGCGCTGGTCTGGGGAGTGCCGTACTACGTCGGTCGCCGTTACCTGAGCGATCCCCGCGGCATCTCGATCATGGTGCGCGGCTGCTTCGTCGGCGCCTTGATCTACGTGCCGCTGTGTCTCTGGGAGGTGCGGATGAGTCCGCAGCTGCACCTGAAGCTGTACGGCTGGTTCCAGCACGACTTCGGCCAGATGATGCGGTCGGGAGGCTTCCGGCCGATCGTCTTCACGCGACACGGGTTGGAGGTCGCCCTCTGGCTGGCCACCGGTTTCGTCGCCGGACTTGGACTGTGGAAGAGGGGCGGTCTACGCCAGCTCTTCGGCGTCCCGCTGCCCTGGTTGCTCGGCGCGCTCGCCGCGGCCTTGCTGCTGTGCAAGTCGCTCGGCTCGCTGCTGATCGCAGTGGCGATGGTGCCGGTCGTGTGGTTTCGGCGGGGGCCGGTTCTGATCGCCGTGTATCTCGCGATTGCGTCGACCTACATACAGGCGCGGGTGTTACTCGGCCCGGAGATCTACGGGGCGATCGCCGAGATGGCTCGCTGGGTCCCACCGGACCGTGCGGCTTCGTTCATGTTCCGCGTGGACATGGAGGAGGTGATGATGAGGCAGGCCTGGGTGCAGCCATGGTTCGGTTGGACGATGGAGCTCGCCGGCATCCAGCTCGATCCGTGGGCCGATCAGGAGAGTCGCGTGGTGGTGGTCACCGACAGCCTCTGGATCCTCTCGTTCCTCCAGTCCGGCTTGCTGGGACTGTTCTCGATCTATGGCCTGCTGTGTGCAGCGTGTCTTCGCCACCTGCCGACCATGCGTTGGGGGGAACGATTCGGAGACCACTTGCTGTTGGCCGCCTTCGTGGGGATGCAGGTGCTCGACTCGGTGCCCAATGCCATGATCGCTCCAACCAACATCCTGGCCGCAGGTGCGCTGGTCGCCGGCTTGCGGTTCCCTGCGGCGTCGACCCTGGCGGCTGTGACCGCCGCACCGTCGCGGTTGTTGCGACCCAGGCGTCGAGCCGTGACCTGCGAAACCGGGGATTGAGCTCGGTATCGGTCCGGCAGATGGGCCTTCGGTCGCCTCGGCACGGCCTCCCCGTGCGCCTCAGTACGGGCTGTCGAGCATGTCCCAGATGATCTGCTCGACGTCCGGCTGGCACTTGCCGGTCAGCCGCGCGACCGGCGCGCCCTTGCCCTCGATGTGGGCGGCGATCTCGGCCAGGTCCGCGGTCGTCACCTTGCTGTAGAAGATCTTGTCCGGGTACAGGGTCACGTTGATGCCCTGGTCACAGGCGCCGAAGCACGGGTAGCGACGGATCTTGATGCGTTCCTCGGCCGGATCGAACTTGCGGATCAGGTCGCGCAGCTGGTCGAAGACGTCGCCGCTGCCCTTTTCGGTGCAGTCGCCGCCTTCGCAGACGTAGCAGAGTCGGTTGGTCAGGGGCTATTCGGGGGCGCGCCCGGGCGCCGCGATCGGGCCGCGGGCGCCGGGCGCGGGGGTTGGTTCGCGGGGGATCGACTAGTGGAACTTCACGTACTCGAACTCGATCGGCTGGTTGTTCGGGCCCTGCTGCGGGGGCGCGATGTAGTTCGCGAACTTGCCCGGCTCGGTGACGCGCACCATGCACGACTGCACGTAGTCGCGGTCGGCCTGGGTCGGCAGCCAGTCGGTGTGGTGCTTGGTCCAGGTCGCCTCGTCGATGATCTCGCCCTGCGGGTTGAACCGGAAACCGGCGTAGATGCCCTGGTGGCGGTTGAACTTGCGATCCGGCAGCTGGATGTGCGTCTTGACACCCAGCTTGTCGAGGTCGCGGTTCCAGCGTTCGACGATGCGCTTGCAGTCGGCGATGTAGGCGTCGAGCAGCACGGCGTTCATCGCGCGGCGCAGCGGGATGTCCTTCTTCTCGATCTTGCCGTCCTCGGTCGGCACCTCGAGCGCGTAGTTGGCGTTCAGCGCCTTGGGGTCCTTGTAGATGCCGTCGCTCTCGCGGTAGCGGCCCTTGAGCCCCATCGCGAACGCCTCGGCGGCGTTGGTGCTGTCCTCGCCGCCGAACAGGTCCATCGAACCGGTGAACCAGAAGTTCACGTAGCGCTGCACGATCTCCAGCGGGATCGCGCCGACCGTGCGCGGGTCCTTGCCCTCGGCCATGATCTCGCCGGTGCGCTTGACGATCCGGCCGACGCCGTTCTCGCCGGTCTGCAGGTGGTAGGCCTCCTCGGCGAGCATGAACTGCGTCGTGCGCGCGAGCGGGTCGAAGCTCGACTCGGCGAGCGATGCCAGCTGGTACTTGCCGTCGCGGTCCATGAAGGCCGTGAAGCAGAAGAAGTCCAGCCAGTTGTTCACCGGGTAGTTGAACGCCTGCAGGATGCGCGGGTCCTGGTCGCCGCTGTGGCGCTCGAGCATCGCCTCGGCCTCGTCGCGGCCGTCGGCGCCGAAGTGCGTCTGCAGCAGGTAGACCATCGCCCACAGGTGGCGGCCTTCCTCGACGTTGACCTGGAACAGCGAGCGCAGGTCGTACAGCGACGGGCAGCAGTGGCCCAGCATGCGCTGTTGCTCGACCGATGCGGGCTCGGTGTCGCCCTGCGTGACGATCAGGCGGCGCAACCGATTGCGGAACTCTCCCGGCACCTCCTGCCAGGCCTTCTCGCCGATCTGGTCGCCGAAGTGGATCTTGCGATCCGCCGGCGCGTCGGCGAGGAAGATGCCCCAGCGGTAGTCGGGCATCTTGACGTAGTCGTAGTGCGCCCAGCCGCCCTGGCCGACGCCGATCGCCGTGCGCAGGTAGACGTCCGCCGTGTTGAAGTCGGTGGGGCCCATGTTGGCCCACCACTCCAGGAACTTCGGCTGCCACTTCTCCAGCGCCATCATCAGGCGCTTGTTGTCGCGGAGCCCAACGTTGTTCGGGATCTTGGCTTCGAGGTCGACGCTGCTCATCGGATCACGTCCTTCTCCAGTCGAACTTGGCGCTCTCGGGCGCGCCGTAGCGGGTCAAGGCGCCCTCTTCGCCGGTGGCGTTGGGGCGCGTGAAGATCCAGTTCTGCCAGGCGCTCAGCCGGCCGAAGATCTTGCTGTCGCAATTCTCGGCGCCGCCGAACCGCAGCGAGGCTTCCATGCCGGTCAGCGCGTCCGGCGACAGCGACACGCGCTCCTCGAGCGCGATGCGCACGTCGTCGGCCCAGTCGACCGGGTCCAGCAGGTAGGTGCACAGCCCGGCCTCGTCGGCGTCCGCCGACGCGAACGTGCCGCGTTCGCTGGCCAGTCGCTGCGCGTGCTCGGGCTGGGCGAGGAAACGGTTCTGCAGCCGTGTGTGGCCGTGGCTCATCGGCAGCGCGCCGGCACTGAGCGGTCCGATCGTCAGCGCGACGTGCTCGTCGTCGAGCAGGTAGACGCGGTCGCAGGCGATCGTCATCTCGAAGAACGCCCCGGCCGCACAGCTGTCCTTGCCGACCAGCGCGTACATCGATCGCGCCATCAGGTCCCAGCGGCGCAGCGTGCGCGCCATCTGCAGCAGGATCTCGTTGCACAGCCAGTGCGAACGATTCGCCGCCAGCGTCTCCTCGACGGCCAGGATCGCCGCGGCGTCGCCGCGCGTCTCCAGCACGACCAGCCCGACCTTCTCGTGGTCGAAGCGCAGCTGCAGCAACGCGTCGTCGATCTCGCGGAAGCAGCGCAGCGCCCACGAAGTGCTGCCGGCGGCCTCGTAGCCGGCACCGTCCTTCGGCTGGGGCCCGGTCGGGCCGTGCACGGTCAGCGTCGCCTTGCGGCCGTCGGCATCGACGACCACCTGGCAATGCGTGTACTGGTAGGTGTTGCCGTCGCGTTTGGCCTCGATGCGTTCGAGTTCGATGCCGCGCGTGGCCTTGCTCGGCTGCGCGGCCGCCAGTTCCTTGGCGCGCGCCAGCACCTTGTCGGCGAACTGCGACTTCTTCCAGGTCGCGTCGACGAGGCCCCAGGCGACCGCGCGTTTGCCGCGCACGCCTTCGGCCATCGTGCAGAACACGTCGGCGCGGTCGCGGCGCACCTTGCGCTTGTCGACCAGGCGGGTCAGGCCGCCGGTGCCCGGCAGCACGCCGAGCAGCGGCACCTCGGGCAGCGACACCGCGGAGTTGTTGTCGTCGACCAGGTGGATCTCGTCGCAGGCCAGCGCGAGTTCGTAGCCGCCGCCGGCGCACGCGGCGTTGACCGCGCAGATCGACTTGACGCCGCTGTGGCGGCTGGCGTCCTCGAGGCTGAGCCGGGTCTCGTTGGTGTACTTGCAGAAGTTCACCTTGAAGGGGTGCGAACTGGCCGCCAGCATGCGGATGTTCGCGCCCGCGCAGAACGCGCGTTCCTGGGCGCTGCCGACCACCACGACCTTGACCTGCGGGTGCTCGAAGCGCAGCCGCTGCACCGCGTCGGCGAGCTCGATGTCGACACCGAGGTCGTAGCTGTTGAGCTTGAGCTCGTAGCCGTCCTTGAAGGGGTACTCGGGATTGACGTTCATGCGCAGCTGCGCGATGTCGCCGTCGATCTGGAGCTGCCAGTGCCGGTAGCTGCTCGGGTGGCGGTTGAAGTCGGTCATGCTGGGGAGCGTCGCGGAGGAGGTCGTCCGGAGGAAGGGCGCGGTAGTTTGTGTTCGCAGTTCGGCTCTGGCAAGCAGCTT
>DAIMFJ010000069.1:10986-18548 GCA_036724695.1 Planctomycetota bacterium | reverse complement strand
GTGGGCGGGTCTGGTTTTTTTCGCGGGCGCCCTGCGGGTTTATCGTGGTTAGGGGGGGGGCCGCGACCGGCGCGCCTGGCGGGAGAGGGGAACCCCAGGATTGTGGCCGCCGGGCGGCCGGGGTCAAGCCGTCCGCGGCGCGGTGTGGCAAATCCCGACGCGGCGCCGGACGCCGGCGCCACCGGGCGTTCGCGGCGCGGCGCCGCTCAGGCCGTGGGCGGGGCCGGTGGGGGTGCCGCGGGGGCTTCGCCGCCGGCTTCGGCGGCGGGTTTGCGGGCCCGGCCGGCGGGCTTCTCGGGCAAGGGGCCCGCAAACGTCGGCGTGCGCTGCGGCAGCGGGATTGCCCGTTGCGGCTTACCGAAAAGCTTGGTCGGCGAGGCCTTCGCGTCGAGCACCCTGGTCATCGCGATCTCATCGCAGGCCAGGAACTTAGGACAGTGCATGCAGTCGTTGAAGACCTTGTGCGGCAGGTCCTCGTGCTGGCAGACCGTGAAGCCGACCTTCTTGAAGAAGTCGGGCACGTAGGTGTACGCGAACATCCGCGGGATGCCCAGCCGCTGCGCGTCGAGCACCAGGGCTTCGACCAGCAGTCGGCCGATGCCGGCCTTCTGGCGGTCGGGGTGCACGGCCAGCGAGCGGATCTCGGCGATGTCGGTCCAGGTGACCGCCAGCGCGCCGCAGCCGGCCAGCACCCCGTCCTGTTCGGCGATCACGAAGTCGCGGATGTTCTCGATCACCGATGCCGGCGAACGCGGCAGCATCACCTGCCGCATCGCCAGTTCGTTGACCAGGGTCATGATCGGCTTGGCGTCGGCGACCACCGCCGGTCGCACGACGACGTCGCCGCGGGTCAGGATGCTGCTCATCGGGGGCCGCCTGGGCTGGTCTCTTGACCTTCGTTGGTCTCGAACTCGTCGTCGTCGTCGGTGGCGTCGTCGTCCAGCGCGTCGAACGGGTCGTCGGCCTCGTCGAAGCCCGACGCCCATTCGGCGAGCCGCTCCTCCCAGGCGCGCGCCTGTTCGGCGACGCGCGCCGGGGCGGTGCCGCCGACCGCCGAGCGGCGGGCCAGCACGGCGTCGACGGCGAGTTCGGCGCGCAGATCACCGGTCAGCTGCGGCAGCAGCGCCTGTTGTTCGGCGGCCGGCAGGTCCTGCAGTTCGACCCCGAGCTCGAGCGCGCGGTTGACGGCGCGGCCGACCACGCCGTGGGCGTCGCGGAACGGCACGCCGGCGGCGACCAGCAGGTCGGCGAGGTCGGTCGCGTTGAGGTAGCCGCGGTCGGCCTGGGCGCGGCATCGTGCGACGTCGAACTCGGCGTGCGTGACGGCCAGCGCGGCGACGTGCAGGCACTGTTCGGTCTCGAGCAGGGCTGGGATCAGCGTCTCCTTGTCGGTCTGCAGATCGCGGTTGTAGGCCATCGGCAGGCCCTTGAGCGTCGTCAACAGCGCCATCAACGCGCCCTGCACGCGGCCGGCCTTGCCGCGCACCAGTTCCATCGCGTCGGGGTTGCGCTTCTGCGGCATCAGGCTGCTGCCGGTCGAGACCGCGTCGCCGAAGGTCACGAACCCGGCCTCCTGGCTGGCGAAGAACACGTAGTCCTCGGCCAGGCGCGACAGGTGGGTGGTGATCATCGCCGCGACGAACGCCAGTTCGCACAGGTGGTCGCGCGCCGCGGTGGCGTCGAGGCTGTTGCGGGTCGGGCCGTTCTGGAAGCCGAGGGCGTCGGCGAGCTGCTGGCGGTCGACCGGCACCGTCGTGCCGGCCAAGGCACCGCTGCCGAGCGGGCACTGGTCCATGCGATCGAACGCGGCGAGCAGCCGGTCGCGGTCGCGGCCGAGCGCTTCGGCGTGCGCCAGCGCGTGGTGGCCGATCGTGATCGGCTGGGCGCGCTGCAGGTGTGTGTAGCCGGGCATCGGGTCGGCGGCGTGTTGGCGGGCCTTGCGGACCAGCGCGGCGCAGACGTCGTGCACGCCCTCGACGAGCCCGGCGACGCGGTCGCGCAGGAATAGCCGCAGGTCGGTGGCGACCTGGTCGTTGCGCGACCGGCCGGTGTGGATGCGCTTGGCGAGGTCGCCGCAGCGCGCCGCGAGTTCGCGTTCGACGAGGCTGTGCACGTCCTCGGCGTGTGCGTCGTCGGCCGGCACGCCGTGCTCCATCCAGTGTTCGGCGAGCTGGTCGATCGCCGCCTGGACCTTGGCGATCTCGTCGGTGGTGAAGATGCCGGCCTGCGCCAGCGCTTCGCTCCACGCCAGGTTGGTCTCGAGGTCGGCGAACGCCAGCACGTGGTCGATCGGCAGGCTCTTCTGGAACTCGGCGAAGGCCGGATCCAGGCTGCCCTGGAACCGCCCGCCCCACATCTGGCCGGGCTGGCTCACGAGCCGCCTCCGAAGGCGCCCTGCACCTTGGCGGCGACCGCGCCGGGCAGGCCGTACAGCTTGACGAAGCCGTAGCTGTCGGCGTGGTCGAACGAGGCGCTCTGCCCGAACGTCGCCAGATCCTCGCTGTACAGGCTGTACGGCGAGGTCGAGGCGACCGCGGTCGCGGTGCCCTTCCACAGGCGCACCCGCACCGCGCCGGTCACGAACCGCGTCGCCTCGGCGAACAGTGCGTCCATCGCGCGGCGCGCCGGGTGGAACCAACGGCCGGTGTACACCAGGTCGGCGTAGTCGGGCATCATGCGTTCGCACAGGCGCAGCGTGTCGCGCTCCATCGTCAGCGCGCGCAGCGTGCGCGCCGCCTCGAGCACGATCGTGCCGCCGGGCGTCTCGTAGACGCCGCGTGACTTCATGCCGACCAGCCGGTTCTCGGTGATGTCGACGCGGCCGACGCCGTGCCGGCCGCCGATCGTGTTCAGCCGCGCCAGCAGCGTCTCGGCCGGCAGGCGTTCGCCGTCGATGCCGACCGGTACGCCGGCCTCGAAGTCGAGAGTCAGTTCCTCGGCCCGGTCGGGCGCCGTGCGCGGATCGGCGGTCATCACCCAGACGTCGTCGGGCGGCGCGTTGGCCGGCGATTCGAGCGCGCCGCCTTCGTGGCTGATGTGCCACAGGTTGCGGTCGCGGGAGTAGATCTTGGTGCGCGACGCGGTGACCGCGACGCCGCGCCGTTCGGCGTAGTCGAGCGCGTCCTCGCGGCTGCGGATGTCCCAGTTCCGCCACGGCGCGATGATCTCGAGGTGCGGGGCCAGCGTGTAGTAGGTCAGCTCGAAGCGCACCTGGTCGTTGCCTTTGCCGGTGCAGCCGTGCGCGACCGCGTCGGCACCGATCTCGATCGCGTAGTCGACCTGGCCCTTGGCCAGGATCGGCCGCGCCATGCTGGTGCCGAGCAGGTAGCGGCCCTCGTAGACGGTCATCGCCCGCACGCACGGCCAGACGTAGTTCTCGAGCCATTCGCGACGCAGGTCGTCGACGCGGCAGGCGACCGCGCCCGAACGGTGCGCCTTCTCCTCGAGCCCGCGCAGTTCCTCGTCGCCCTGGCCGATGTCGCCGCAGTAGGCGTAGACCTCGCAGTCGTGGTTCTCCTTGAGCCACGGCACGATGATCGAGGTGTCGAGGCCGCCCGAGTAGGCGAGGACGATCTTCTTCTTCTTGCTCATTGCAGTCCTGGAATGGGGCGTTCAGCGCATCAGCAGGGCCAGCACGGCCTTCTGCACGTGCAGCCGGTTCTCGGCGATGTCGTAGACGACGCTCCGCGGGCCGTCCATGACCTCCTGGGTGACCTCCCAGCCGCGGTGGGCCGGCAGGCAGTGCATGAACAGCGCGTCGGGCTTGGCGCGCGCCATCATCTCCTCGTCGACCTGGTAGGCCGCGAAGATGCCGTTGCGCTCCTCGATCTCGTCCTCCTGGCCCATGCTGGCCCAGACGTCGGTGTAGATCGCATCGGCACCGTCGGCGGCGGCCTCGGGGTCGTTGAGGATCGTCACCTCGGCGCCAGTCAGCGCGCCGAGCCGCATCGCCTCGTTGACGACGCGCGAGTTCGGTTCGTAGCCCTCGGGCGAGCAGACGCGGATGTGCACGCCCAGCTTGGCGGCGGTGTGGATCAGCGAGTGGCAGGTGTTGTTGCCGTCCCCGACGTAGGTCAGCGTGCGGCCGCGCACGTCGCCCCACTTCTCGACCAGCGTGAAGTAGTCGGCGAGCGACTGGCACGGGTGCACGAAGTCGGACAGGCCGTTGACGACCGGGATCTCGGCGTTGGCGGCGAGTTCCTCGAGGGCCTTGTGCTTGAACGTGCGCGCGACGATGCCGTGCACCCAGCGTTCGAGGTTCTTGGCGACGTCCTTGACCGACTCGCGCGAACCCAGCCGCGCGTCGCGGTGGTCCATGAACACCGCGCTGCCGCCGAGGTCCTGCATGCCGATGTCGAACGTGAAGCGCGTGCGCAGCGAATCCTTCTCGAAGATCATCGCCAACCGCTTGTGGCGCAGGACCTGCGTGTGCAGTTCGCGGCCGTGCTTGAGCGAACAGGCGGTCTGGAAGATCCGGTGGATGTCCTCCTGGGTCAGCTGCGACGTGCACAGCAGGTCCTGGACCGACAACCGGGCGAGGTCGAGCGGGGCGTTGGGGTCGAGCGGCTTCACGCGGTCACCTCGGTGAGCTTCTGGGTCTGCGGGAACGTGGTCAGCACCGCGCGCAGCCGCGCCAGTGCGGTGTCGATCTCGGCGTCGGTGACGACGTACGGCGGCACGATGCGCAGCACGTCGCCGGCGGTGCAGTTGACGATCAGGCGCGCCTGGTAGAGCGCCTTCTGCACCTCGGCGGCGGAGTGCCACAGACGCAGGCCGAGCATCAGGCCGCGGCCGCGCACCTCGCGCACGATCGGCAGGTCGGCGGCGAGCTCGACCAGGCCGGCGCGCAGCCGTTCGCCGCGCGCGGCGACCAGTTCGCAGAGCCCGGCGTCGACCTCGTCGAGGAACACCTGCGCGGCGCGGCAGACCAGCGGGCCACCGCCGAACGTGGTGCCGTGTTCGCCCTTCGCGAAGGTCTCGGCGAGGGCCGCGTTGGCCAGGCAGACGCCCATCGGCAGGCCGGCGGCGATCGGCTTGGCGAGCACGACCACGTCCGGGGTCACGCCGGCGTGCTGAGCGGCCAGGAAACGGCCGGTGCGGCCGCAACCGCACTGGATCTCGTCGTGCACCAGGATCGTGCCGGTCGCGTCGCACAGTTCGCGCGCGGCGCGCAGGAACCCGGCCGACAGCTCGCGGATGCCACCTTCGCCCTGGATCGGCTCGAGCACCAGCGCCGCCGGTCGGCGGGTGCGCAGCGCTTCGGCCAGCGCGGCGGTGTCCTCGGGGGCGACCCAGGCGACGTCCTGCAGCGGCAGGAACGGCTTGCGGTACTTCTCGTTGTGGGTCAGCGACAGGGCCCCCAGCGTGCGGCCGTGGAAGCCCGCCTCGAGCGCGACGAAGCCGGTGCGCTCGGGCGTGCCGCGCACGTGCATCGCCTTCCGGGCCAGCTTCAGCGCGCACTCGATCGCCTCGGCGCCGGAATTGGCGAAGAACGCCGCCGCCATGCCGGTGTGGCGGCACAGGCGCGTCGCGACGTCCTCGGTGTACGGGTGGCGGAACAGGTTGCTCAGGTGCACGACCTTGCCGACCTGGTCGCGCAGCGCGGCGGCCAGCCGTTCGTGGCCGTGGCCGAGCGCGCTGACCGCGATGCCGGCCAGGAAGTCGAGGTATTCGTGGCCCTGCTGGTCGACCAGCACCGCGCCGTGGCCCGTCGCGAACACCTCGTCGGCGCGGGCGTAGGTCTTCATCACACCTTCATCCATGGTTTCGTTCTCCGTGGCCGTCGCCACTGCCTGCAAGTGGCGTCCCGCCAACCGTCCGGAAGCGCGTGCCGACCGTCGGCGCCAGCGCGGCCAGCACGGCGTCGTCGCCGTCCGCCGGCGCGATCTTGACCAGGGCTTGCGGGTTGTCGCGCAGTGCCAACAGCGCCGCTTCGAGCTTGGGGATCATGCCGCCCTTGGCGACGCCGTCCTGCACCAGCTGCGCGCAAGCCGGCGGATCGAGTTCGGCGAGGCGTTGCCGCGCCGCGTCGAGCACGCCCGGCACGTCGGTCAGGAACAGGATCGCCGCGCAGCGCAGCGCCCGGCACAACGGTCCGGCGGCGTGGTCGGCGTTGAGGTTGTAGAACGGCTCGCCATCGGCGGCGGCGGCGGCCGGTGCCACGGTGGCGAGCACCGGCGTGACACCGTTGGCCAGCAGCACCTCGACGAGGCCCGGATCGACGCGGTCGATCGTGCCGACGAAGCCGAGGTCGACACCGGGCCGTTCGAGGCGCGCGGCGGTGAACAGGCCGCCGTCGGCGCCACACAGCCCGGCCGCCCGCACGCCAGCGCGGCCGAGCGACGCGACGAGCCGCCGGTTGACCTGGCCGCCGAGCACCATCAGCACGACCTCGGCGGTGCGCGCGTCGGTGATGCGCAGGCCGTCGTGGTAGCGATCCGCGATGCCGAGCGCCTTGCCGAGGTCGCGGATCTGGTTGCCACCGCCGTGCACGACGACGATCTCGTGGCCGGCGGCGCGCGCGTTGGCGATCGCCGTGCACAGCCGCGCGCGCGGGCCGGCCTGTTCGAGCTGGGCCCCGCCGATCTTGACCAGCAGCCTCATCGCAAGCCCTCCTGCTCGGGCAGCGACAGCAGCAGGTTCATGTTCTGCAGGGCCTGGCCGGACGCGCCCTTCTGCAGGTTGTCGATCGCCGACGTGATCACCACCAGCGGACCGCTCGACGCGACCGCGAGGTGGCACTGGTTGGTGTGCTGCACGCAGCGCAGCTCGGGTTGGCCCTTGGCGTAGACCTGCACGAACGGTTCGGCCTCGTAGGCGGCCTGCAGGCAGGCGCGCAGGTCGTCGGCGTGGCGGCCGGCGGTGGGGCGCACGTAGATCGTCGACAGGATGCCGCGGAAGGTCGGCAGCAGGTGCGGCGTGAACACCAGGTCGGGCAGGCCGCACTCCTGGCGGATCTCCGGCGCGTGGCGGTGGTTGCCGACCCCGTAGGCGCAGAAGTTCTCGTGCACGTTGCCGAAGTGCGTGCGTTCGCTCGGCGCCTTGCCGGCCCCCGACGTGCCGCTCTTGCTGTCGGCGACGACGACGTGGCCGCGGTCGAGCAGGTTGGCGCGCAGCAGCGGCAGCAGCGCCAGCAGGATCGACGTCGGGTAGCAGCCCGGGTTGGCGACCAGCCGCGCATTGCGCACCGCCATGCGGTTGTGCTCGGTCAGGCCGTAGACCGCTTCGTCGAGCAGGTCGGGGGCCGGGTGGGGGGCGCCGTACACACCGGCGTAGACGGCCGGGTCGCGCAGCCGGAAGTCGGCGGACAGGTCGACGACCTTCTTGCCCAGCGCCAGGGCGGCGGTGGCGATCTCGCTGGCCGCGCCGTGGGGCGTGCACAGGAACACGCCGTCGACGTTGGCGAGCCGGTCGAGGTCGAGCGGATCGATCTGCGGGTCGGTGGGGAACGCCGGCGCCTCGGGCTGGCTGCCCGGCCGGGCGGTCATCAGCACGCTGGCGCGCAGCCCGGTGTGGCGGCTGCACAGCGAGAGCAGTTCGCGCCCCGTGTAACCGGAGGCGCC
>DAIMFJ010000069.1:6667-10976 GCA_036724695.1 Planctomycetota bacterium | reverse complement strand
TTTTTTGTTTTGTTGGCGTGTTTTTTTTGGTGTGGGTTTTTGTTTGGGTTGTTGTTTTTGTGGGGTTTTGGGGGGGGGGGGGGGTGGTCCAGGCGGCGCACGACGCTGCGCGCGCGGGTGCTGTCCTTGCAGATCACCAGCACGGTGTCGTCGCCGGCGATCGTGCCGAGCACGCCGGTGAGCGGTGCCCGGTCGAGGGCCAGGCCGAGTGGCTGCGCGCCGCCGGGGGGTGTGCGCAGCACCACGAGGTTCTGGGCCGCCTCGGCGGCGACCAGCCAGGTGCGCACCGCGGCGTCGAGCTCCTGCGCGGACAGGCTGCTGGCCGCCGCTTGCGTCGCCGCCTCCGGTCGTTCGTAGCCGTCCTTGCTCTTGACGATGCCGAGATCGCGCAGGTCGCGCGACAAGGTCGCCTGGTTGACCGGGAACCCGGCCGCGGCGAGCAGCTCCTGCAGCTCCGCCTGGCTGCGCACCCGCTGCTTGTCGAGCAGCGTCAGGATGCGGCGGCGGCGGGCGTCGCGGGGTTCGGGTCCAGTGTGCATATTTATGCGTGAACGTGCATATTTATGCATTCGCTGGCGCGGTGCAAGGAGCGAGTGCGAAAAGTTCCGCAGGTGCGCGCCGCGCCGGCGCCGGTCGCGGTCAGCGCAGCCGGTAGAACAGCGCGCCGAGCCCCTCGTGCAGCGCCAGGCTGGTGTCCTTCATGCCGGTCCAGTGCGGCAGGAAGCTGGTCCAGTCGGCGATCGCCGGGCCGCGGAACGCGGTCGGCGCGGCGATCGGCTCGATCGCGGTGCGCGCGAAGCTCTGCAGGGCGCGTGGCATGTGCCAGGCGTGGGTGACGACGAACGCGCGGCGGCAGCCGGCGGCGGCCAGCAGTTCGGCGCCGAAGGCGGCGTTCTCGAAGGTGTCGAACGAGCGCGTCTCGCGCCAGCGCACCGGCACGCCGAACTCGTCGGCGGCAGCTTGCGCCATCAGTTCGGCGAGCGGCGGCAGGCCGGCCGCCGGCGCGCCACCGCAGGTCAGGATCGGCAGGCCGGTGCGGCGGTGCAGCTGCACCGCGTAGCGCAGCCGCTGCAGGGTCAGCGCACCGACCACCGGCCGGCCGAACTCGGCGCCGACCAGGTCGGCTTCGGCGGCGAGCACGACGATCGCGTCGGCGGCCGGCAGGGTCCCGTCGCTGGGCAGGGCCGGGTGGGTCTGCAGCGCGCCGAGCAAGGCGCCGCCGCACGCCGGCGTCGCCGCGCCCCACAGCAGCAAGAGGGCGCCGACCCGCAGCAGCCGGCCGAGCCGGGGGCGCCGCCGGCGCAGCAGTGCGCCGGCGCCGTACACCGCGAACGCGAGCACCGGCGGCAGCAGCAGCAGTTCGAGCAGTCGTCGCGACATGCGCGGCATCGCAGCGCCGCAGCGAGCATTCGTCCAGCCTTCACGACAGGTTCTCGCAGCGGCGGACAGTGGTGCGCGTTCGAAGCATCGACCCTCGCCAACCATGAAACACAACCATCTCGCGCTGTTCCTCCTGCCGTTCGTCGCGACCGCGGCGCTGGCCCAGACTCCGTTGCCGCCGTCCTCGTCGCTGCCGCGCGGCGAGTTCCGCCTGACCGACAACTACATCGACGTCAACCTGCACGGCTGGGGCAGCTGGCGCATGGCGGCTCCGAAGGACCGCCTGCCCGCCGGCCCGCTCGGCACCGTGCCGACCGCGCAGGTCGCCTACGTCTCGTACCTCGACCGCGACGCGCAGGGCACCACGTCGCTGCGCGTGCGCCGGACCCGCAACGGCGGCTACTCGTGGGACGCGCCGGTCACGGTGCACACACTGAGCGCCAACGAGATCCTCAGCTCGGGTGAGACGCGGCTCGTCGCGTTCGAGCACGAAGTCTATCTGGTGTTCGCCAGCAACCTGCACAACCTGTCGTCGACGCTGGCGCAGAGCGTCTGGGCGGTCGGCTCGAACGACCAGGGCCAGACCTGGACGCCGCCGGCCCTGCTGTCGACCGGCATGCTGACCAACCTGTACGACGCCGACGAGGTCAACGCCGCGGTGTCGCAGGCGATGCCAGGCCTGCCCGGCAACCTGAACGTCGTCTACGAGGCGGACTACGCGACGCCCGCGTCGGGCGTCGAGGACATCTTCTTCGTGCAGGCGCAGATCGTCGGCGGGGCGCTGACGATCACCGCCCCGGAGACGCGGCTCAACCACGCCGTCCCGGCCACCTCGCACGACGTGAACTTCACCAGCATCGTCGCGCAAGGGCCGGTCGTGCACGTCTGCTGGACCGACAACCGGGCGCTCGGCGGCACGCGCCAGTACGACTACTTCTCGATCACCTCGCGCCAGAACGGCGCCGACTTCGCGACCAGCCTCGAGTACCGGCACACGCAGCACGTCGCCCCGATCTCGTGGGCGGCACCGCGGCGCCCGCACGGTGCGATCGACCTGCCGAACGTCTACACGTTCATGGAGTACTCGCTGACCGGCAAGGACGACGTGTTCATGGACTGGTCCACCGACCTCGGCGTGTCTTGGGCCCACACCGGCATCGCGATCAACACCGCGACGCTCGGCAGCCTCGGCGACATCGACGACTTCTTCGTCACCGCCAGCGGCGGCCGGGTTGCCGTCGCCTACGTCGACGACCGCTTGAACGGCGTCAACAACAACGACAACAACCAGGCGATCTGCGCGGTCAGCTACAACGGCGGCCTCGACTTCGTCAACGGCACGCACCAGGAAGTGCCGCTCAGCACGCGCGACCCGAACCCGATCTACGACGTGGTGATGGTCGGCGACAAGGTCGCGGTGCTCTACGAGACCAACTGCACCGGTGCCGAGGACTTCGCGATCTCGTACAGCGGCGACGGCGGCCGCACCTTCACGCACTTCGACGTCAGCCAGCTCGGCCAGTGCGGCACCTACGCCAACACCACCGACGTCGACGACCCGCGCTTCGCGATGACCGCGAACGGCGACTGCCTGGCGGTCTGGATCGACGACCGCGGCCCGGTCGGCAACGGCCTGGGCAACGCCAACAACCACGTCTGGGCGACCGGCGTGCGCTTCCCGCAGCTGCTCGACTTCACCGCCCAGAACCAGGGGCTGCGCTACCAGGACGATTCGCCGGTCGCGGCGGGCGACCTGGCGCTGGTGCTGATCTCGGGGACCGGCACCGGCATGACGATGCTGGACGCGACCGGCTTCACGATGAACCTCGCGTTCGACTTCTGGACGCAGGCGGCGATCGGCGGGGCGTTCGCGCTGCCGCCCGGCGCGCCGAACCTGAACCTGGCCCTGGTCGGCAGCAACGGTGCGGTCGCTTTCCCGGCGATCCCGAACATCCGCCAGCTGGTCGGCCTGCCGTTCTGGGCCGCCGCGCTGACGATCTCGCCGGCGACCGGCTTCGGGCAGTTCACCGATCCGATCCGCTTCCAGTGAGCGGCGGGCGGCAGGCGGCCCAGCGGTCGCCCGCCATCGGCAGGTAGCTCACATCATGGCCGGCACCAGCACCGCGAGCTTCGCGTCGAGCACGTGCTTGCCCCAGGCGATCGAGAACGAGCCGTTGGCGAGGTCCTCGGCATTGGCCTTCAGGGTCATCGTCATCTTGGCGACCGACTCCGCGGCCTTGTCCTTGTGCAGCGTCAGCGGCGCCAGGATCTCGGGCTTCCAGTTCATGTTGCCCTTGTCGTCGATCGGCCACGGCGTGGCACCGGCCTTCATCGCCTTGGTCTGGTCGTGCAGCGCCAGGCTGAAGTTGCCGTCCTTGTCGCACATGAGGCCGACCACGTAGGCGCCGGCCGGGATCCTGGTGCCACCGATCTCGACGTCGACGCTGGTGTTGAACGTCGTCCACCAGTCCTTGCCGAGGCGGAGCAGCTTGCCCTTCAGGCTGTCCATCATCGCATTGTGGCTGTCCTGCCAGAGCGGCTGGCCATGGGTGATCGCCATGCCGGCCATCACGCCTTCGCCGAACAGGACCTGCGAGCTGGTGGCGCGCTCGCCGTTGCCGCCGAAGACCTGGACCTTCTGGGCGGTGGCGGAGAGGGAGAGGCAGAGAGTGGCGGCGACGGCCGCGAGGAACGGGAAACGCATGTTGGTGGGGCTCCTGAGTGGAAAATGGGCCGTGTGGTACGGCCGAGTGCCGAAGTTAGGCCGCGGACCGCGCGGAAAAAAACGCCGCGCTGGCGCGGCAGGGGGCGAACCCGGGCGAAACTCCCGACTTGCCGGGTGGGCAGCCCGCCTGCCATCCGTACCGGGTCGCGCTAGCCGAGCAGCTCGGCCAGCAAATGCAGCACGTGGTCGACCTCGTCGGCCGTG
>DAIMFJ010000069.1:1588-6657 GCA_036724695.1 Planctomycetota bacterium | reverse complement strand
CAGCCCGAGCGCCTGGCTCAACGCCACTGCGTAGCTGTTGCCGGCCCAGCAGTGCACGTGCCGTTCGGCCAACGCCTGTGCCAGTTCGGCTGGTCGCCGACGCCCGGCCACCAGCGAGACCGTCGCACAGCGTCTGGTGACCTGCGCGGGATCGGCGAGACCGACCACCCGCACGTCGGGCAGCCGAGCCAGCCCGTCGAGCAACCGCGCCGCCAGCGCCTGTTCGTGGGCGCCGATCCGCCCGAACGCGGCGCGCAGCGCGCTGCGGCGGTCGTGGGCCGGCGTCGGCCGACCGTGGTCGCCGAGTTCGGCGACGTACTCGATCGCCGCGTGGGTGCCGACGATCGCCTCGAAGTTGGCGGTGCCGGTCTGCCACTTCTCGGCGCCGTGGGCGGGTGCCGGTCGCACCTTGTACGCTTCGAGCTCCTCGAGCAGGGCCCGGCGGCCCCACAGCAGGCCGAGGTGCGGTCCGAAGAACTTGTACGCCGAGCAGGCCACGAAGTCGGCACCCCAGGCGCGCACGTCGGTGCACAGGTGCGGCGCCGAATGCACCGCGTCGACGAACGTCAGCGCGCCGTGCCGCGCCGCCAGCCCGGCGAGCTCGGCGACCGGGTGGATCGTGCCGCTCAGGTTGCTGGCCGCGCCGACCGCACACAGCCGGGTCTTCGGGCCGATCTTGCGGCGCGCATCGTCGAGGTCGAGCGTGGTGTCGGCCCGGACTGCGATGCGTTGCACGTGGCAGCCGGCGTCGCGCGCGGCCAGCACCCACGGCATCACGTTGGCGTCGTGGTCGCTGTCGGTGACGACGACCTCCTCGCCCGGCCGCCAGGTGCGGGCCAGCGCGCGCGCCAGGTGGAACGTCAACGTCGTCATGTTCGCCCCGAACACGACCTCCTCGGCGTCGTCGGCGCCGAACCAGACCGCCGCCGCGCGGCGCGCCGCCGCAGTCGCCGCGTCGGTCTCCACCGACGGCGCGAACGCCCCGCCGTGGTTGGCGTTGGTGTGCAGCAGGTAGTGGCTGATCGCCGCGGCAACGCTCGCCGGCACCTGGCTGCCGGCCGGGCCGTCGAAGAACACCGCGGTGCGGTCGCCGCCGCGGCGCGACAGGCCGGGGAAGCGGCTGCGCACGGCGGCGAGGTCGAGAGGCGGGTGGGACATGCCCCCAAGGTAGCCGCGGGCCGGCTTGCGCACGAGCGCACGCGGCCCGGAACGGGGCGGTCGCCGCGTCGTTCGCCGCGCGCGGCGTAGACTTCGCGTGCCCCCGCCGCCCCGCGCCGCTAACCTGTTCGCCCCACAACCCCAGGGATCCTCACGATGGGCATGTTCGATTTTCTCAAGAAGAAGCCGGGCGAAGCCGGCGACGCGCCCGCTCCGGCGGCCGCGGCCCCGACCGTTCCGCCGGTGCAGACGACGACGGCTGCCACGCCACCCGAGTTCGTCGAACTGCAGGATGCGTTCGGCCGGCGGCTGCGCATCGCGCGCGAGGAGTACCGGCAGAAGCAGCTGCCCGAGCTGCTCAAGCAGCAGGGCAACGACCCCGAACGGCTCGCCGCGGTGATCCTGCAAGGGCTGCGCGACGGGTTCGCCGCCGACCTGCTGGCGGCCGCCAACCGGCTGACGGTGATCGACAAGGAGCCCGAACGATGCCTGTCGGTGCTGGCGGTCGTGCAGCGCGACACCGGCGACCTCGACGGTGCCGAGGCGACGCTGCGCGAGCTGCTGCAGAAGCGGCCGCAGTCGGCCAGCGCGCGGGTCGGCAAGGCGCTGCTCGCCGACCAGCGCGGCGACGCCGCCACGGCCGAACGCCTGCTGCGCGAAGCGCTCGGCATCGATCCGAACCACGCCGACGCCGTGCACGCGCTGCTGGCGCTGCGGCATCGCGCGGTCGGCGACGCCGGTTACGGGGCGGAACTCGCCGCCGTCGCTGCGAGCGGCGCCTGGCGGCCGCGTTTGTGGCTGGCGCGCTGGCAGTTGCAGAACGACCGCCAGGCCGACGCCGCGGCGAACTACCAGGCGGTGCTGACCGCGCCCGACGTCGAGTCCGACGCGTTGGTGATGGCGAGTGCGGACCTGGTGCAGGCCGGCCAGCACGAGCTGGTCGAGACGTTGGTGCGGCCGCGCTTCGTGCCGGGCCGGCACCACCCGATCATCGGGCTTGCCTTGCTGCATCACGATGCAGCGACCGGTCGCTGGCAGGACGGCAATGCGCTGCTGCACCAGCTGTACCTGCACTACGGGCACATGGTGGGCCAGGCGCTGCACCCGTTCACCGCCGAGTTCGACCGGCAGCGCCTGGCGACGCTGCCACCGCCGCCGGCGGTCGACGGCACGCCGCGGCTGGGCCTGTTCCGGTTCGATCGGCCGCTGTGGTGCGCCGGTCTCGCCGACCCGAACTGGCTGCTGCCCAACAAGGCGGCCGGCAGCAGGCAGGTGCTGTGCTTCCCGCTCGCCGTCGAAGGTGGGCAACAGGTGCCGACCGGCATGGAGGACGCGATCGGGCGCATCACGCGCGCGGTGCCGCTGCTGCTCGCCGAGCACGTCTGGCTGGCGTCGCCGCACCGCGGCACGGCCGGTCTGCTGGTCGCCGAGCAAGGCGGCTGGGTGGTGCTGGGCAAAGCCTGGCCCGAGGAGCAACTGGTCGCCCAATTGCCGCCGCAGGAACGCGAGCAGACGATCGCGGTGTCAGGCGTGTTGCGCCTGGATGGCGACAAACACCGCATCGACCTGTGGGCGTACGATTGTCATACCAAACAGCGCATCGGCCACGCCGCCGCCGAAGGTGCGCCGAACGAGATCGGCCGCATGCTGCTGCAGTTGATCGCCGAGCTCTGGCCGGCCCTCGGCGGCCCGGCGGGGCACAAGCCGCCGGCCGGCAACGAGGCCTTCTGGGCCGCCTATGCCGACGGCCTGGCCCAGCAGGCCGCCCTGCTGGCGACGCAAGCCGGTGGCATGCCCAAGGAACGGCTCTACGGCGAGCGCTACATCGCGCAATGGCTGCAGAACACGGCCCTGGTCGAACCGCGCTGGCAACCCGGTTTCTGGCTGTTCGCCTCGTCGCTGTGCGTGCTGCGCCAGCTCGGCTCGGACATCCCCAAGGAGTTCGCGCGCATCGTCGCCGAGATCTTCCGCCAATCGCCGCCGAACAGCGCGTTCGCCCGGTTCGGCGTCCTGCCACTGCGCGCCGCCGGCCTCGACGCCTTCTGGCAACAGCGCCGCGCCGAGATCGTGCAGGCCAACGCCGGCGACGCCAACTACGCGGCGTGGCTGCAGCGCGCCGAGGCCGGCTCGGCGTAGCGGCGGGTGGCGGCCGCGACGCGCGGCCGCCGCGAGAGCGGGCTAGGGGGTCGCCGGCGCGGGGGAAGTGCCGGTGGCACCGCCCCTTGACGGATCCGCTGCGTCAGGTAGGGTGCGTGTTGGAGGTTGCGCTCCGCAATCTGCTTCGGTGTATAGGTCCCTGGTGGTTCGCAAGCCGGGGACTCGTCAAGAGGTAGTGCTCATGAGTGACTCGGAGATCCGAAGCGACCGTGGGCGGCAGCGAGTCGTGGTCGGCTTGGCATTGGTCGGCCTTGCGGTGCTGGTGATCCTGCTCGTTCGGCACTGCGCTCGAGAGCCCAGGCCCGCCGATCCGGCACTGCCGCGAGAACAGGTCGGAGTGCCTGTCCCGGAGTCCGGGGCCGCCGGGTCGGTGTCGCCGCCAGCGCAGCGCGAGGACGTCGCGGGAGCCGTGCGCATCCGGGTCGTCGACCACGACTCCGGCCACCCGGTACCGCGGGCGCGCTTCGCCCGTGTGACGGAACGCAAATCCTCCTACGCCGACTCGGAGTGGTCCGACTTCGGCGTCGCCGACGCAGCTGGAGTGCTCGCGTTGCAGGCTGCCGAGTTGGGGGGCACAGGCGGCCTGCTGGTCGACAGCGACCAGCACACCTCCGCGTATCTCGATCTCGCAGGTCTGGTCGCCGATGTGGAGGTGCGGTTGCGGGTGGGGCACTTGGTCAGGGCGAGGTGCCTGACCCTGGATGGGCAGCCCTTGCCCGGTGTCATGGTCGGGATCATGCGGACCGTGTTGGGGCGGCACGAGCTTGCGGTCGTCCGGCGCCCCGGGCCCGGTGGCGATTTGCCGATGGTGTGGCAACAGTCCGACGCGGACGGAGCCGTGGCCTTCCCGCCACTTGCTGAAGGTGATTGGCAAATCAGTGCCCGGCACCCGACCCATGTGATGGTTGCGGCTCCCGATCTCAGTCTGTTGCGCATTCCCATCGAGGATTTCGAGCTGCGGTTCGCGCAGCTTTACGTGTGCATGGCCAATCCAGATCCGTCGCTCGGAGCCAAGGTGACCTTCGAATACCGCCCATCCAAGGGAAGGTGGCGGGTCGACAACTCATTGGCTTCTCAATACTGCGTTCCGCTGGCTGCCGAGCTGCGCGAGAAATTCTCGGCAGCAGTCGTCGCCGTCGCCGCCGTGGACCTGCGACATGGTTCGCCGGAACCGATCGAAGGTAGGATTCTCACGGAAGCCGGCTGGCATCGATTCCGCGCGGATTGGCGTCCGCTCCCGGAGGTCGGAGGCCCGTGGCTGATGGAGGCCGAGCCGGTGCCGCCTCGAGTCGATTGGGGAGAAGTCGAGGTGTTCGTTTGCGGTCGCGACGGTCGACCGCTGGACCTCGGCCCCGGTTCCAGTCTCGCCGTCGGGAGAGGGCCGATACCGAGCTTCCAGACGAGCCATCAGGTTGGGACGCGGCGTAGACTCCCGATCGGCACCTACCGGTTGATCACCCCGAACCAGCCGTACTTCAGCGATGCGATCGCCGATCAGCAGATTGTCGTTCGCAAGGGCGAGATCACGAGCGAAGTGGTGCGAGAGCCGGCCGGCCTGGTGCAGGTGGATTTCGATCTGCACATCCGTGGCATGGGGCGAGCAAGTGGCGGTTCTTTTCAGGCTCGGCATGGAGGTCATTGGCAGGGCATGGGCATGTGGTCTCCAGACCGGCGCGTGTTCTACGTTCCTCCCGGACCAATGTCGGTGAGTGCGGTTGCGTTGGGCTCCGGGCAGCGAGTCAACGCGGAGATCG
>DAIMFJ010000069.1:0-1578 GCA_036724695.1 Planctomycetota bacterium | reverse complement strand
AGTCGACGCCCATGCAGGTCGTCACCATCGAGCTTCCTCGTTGATCCGGGAGATCGGCATGTGGTCGATCCGATGGTTGGTAGTCGCTCTGTTGGGCTTGTCGGCGTTCGCGAAGTTGGTCTTCCCTGCACCCAGTGCGGTGATGGCTCAAGGTCTGCAGGTTCTATTCGCAGGGATCGAACTCGTTCTGGCTGCCGGACTGGCTTCGCATCCCGGGCGCCCGATTGCCCCCTGAGTCATACCACTCGGGCTTGGGATCCGGATCTGGGCGGCCGGCAGGCCCGTGAGCTGATTGGTACATGGGGTGCCTGCTGCACCCTCCTCCGGGCCGCGCCCGCTGCCCGCCAGGCCTCAGCTGCAGAACGCTTCCAGCAGCGCCACCACCGGTCGGCCGCTCGGCCGGCCGTGCTGCCAGTCGCCACCTTCGCAGCCGCTGCCGCCGATGTCGATGTGCGTGAACGGCAGCGGCACGGCGCTGTCGTTGCCGTGTTTGGCGAGTCCGCTCGCCAGGCACAGGAACGCCATCGGGAACTGGTGGCCGCGCGCGGTCGCCGAGCTGGCGGCGTTGTTGCACGACAGCACGTCGTCGGCCTTGCTGCGCGGCGCGACGAAGTCGAAGTCCTCGCGGCGCAGGCGCGACACCTCGAACGGATCGCCGCACAGGTCGCCGACCGCACCCAGCGTGTCGGCGATGCGGAGCGCGCGGGCCGGGCCGTTGTCGAGCGCGATGTTGTAGGGACCGACGGCGCGGCCGGCATGACCGGTCAGCGTCGCCACCGAGAACAGCCGCGGCGAGGTCGCCTTGCTGGCGTCGAGGCGCAGGTGCGACAGGAGGTCGGCGAGGACCAGCCGCCCCTCGGCGTCGGTGTTGCCGATCCGGACCCGGCAGCCGGCGTGGCTGGTGACGATCTCGTCGCTGACGAACGCCTCGCTGCCGATGCTGTTGCGCACCACGCCGAGTTCGGCGATCAGCCGCACGCCCGGCAGCTGCAACTTCGCGACCGCCAGGAACAGCCCGGCCACCGCCGCCGCGCCGCCCTTGTCGCGGCTCATGCCGGCCATCACGCCGCCGGTCTTCAGGTCGGCACCGCCGGTGTCGTAGGTCAGGCCCTTGCCGGCGAACAGCAGCGTGTGCTCGACCTTGCCCTTGGGCGTGTACTCGAGGCGCACCACGTTCGGCCGGTGCCTGGCGACTTCCAGCGAGGCCCGCGCCACCGCCATCAGCAAGGGGTAGTCCTTCTGCAGCTTCTTCTCGTCCTTCTGCACGGTGACCTTGACCGGCAGCTTGCGGAACGCCTTCTGCACGTAGGCGGCGAACTGCGGCGGCGCCATGCGTTCGGGCTCGGTGCCGCACAGGTCGCGGGCCAGCCACAGGCCGGCGTCGGTGGCCTCGACCCAGGCCGCGTCGTCCTTGCCGAACGTGCCGCCGAGCACCGCCACGCCGATCTGCTCGATCGGCGTCACCGCCTTGCCGAGCGCTTCGCGCGCTTCGAGGGGTTCCCACAGGCTGCCGGCGGCGGCCAGGGCGGCGGTGCGGGCGAACGCCGTGTACGCGGCGGCGCCGGCCGGCGGCGCCTG
>DAIMFJ010000068.1:18010-18548 GCA_036724695.1 Planctomycetota bacterium | reverse complement strand
GTAGCGCACGTCATCGGCTAACCCCTGCGCCCCTTTCCACTGTTGAGGTAGGGACAGCGCCCCTCGCGACTTCTGAGCCTCTGGATTCACTGGCGGCTTGCCAGCGAACCTAGGCGGGATCTCAAGCATGGCCTTGTTGATCAGTACCGCTACAGGATTGAGATCGCTCGCGTAG
The DNA here is from genome assembly GCA_036724695.1 of Planctomycetota bacterium. GTDB lineage: Bacteria > Planctomycetota > UBA1135 > UBA1135 > UBA2386 > JACKIC01. The sequence goes on along the minus strand of DAIMFJ010000068.1, from coordinate 18,373 downwards.
CTCTCTAGGCCGAGCCTCTGTGCCTCCAGTGGCAGGGCTCCGCCACCAGCGAACGGATCGTGGAACCCCGGCAGCACATCCCGGTCGAAGATCTCCTTCGCCCGAGGATGGTCAACATTGTCTGCACACGCCCGCCGCCAGCTCTGCCAGATCTCCGCCCGCGCCTTCTCCAGCACGGGCTCGTTGGTGGTGTTCTCCCACTGCACGAGGTCTTCGATGATCTTGAACAGGCGCTCGCGCTCCAGCGCGGCCTTCTCCTTGTTCACGCCGTAGCGGAAGCCACCGCCCTGCTGGTAGCCCGGGTCGTTGACCATCTGCGCGAACAGTACCGCGCGGGCGGCTGCCAGCGGTCGGCGTGCCCAC
>DAIMFJ010000068.1:14634-18000 GCA_036724695.1 Planctomycetota bacterium | reverse complement strand
GAGCTCGGCCAGCGTCTTCTCCTGCACGGGCTCGTTGGTGGTGTTCTTGCACTGCACGAGGTCCTCGATGATCTTGAACAGCCGTTGTCGCTCCTTCTCCTGCTTCTTCTCGGTGGGGAACAGGTCCGGCAACGACGACGGATCGTCGACCATCTGCGCGAAGATCACCGCACGTGCCGCCGCCAACGGCCGCCGCGCCCACCACAGGTGCAGCGTCGACGGATGTCCGTGCCGGATCGACTTCTCCCGCGCCGCGGCCTTGTTGATGGCCTCCAACGGGAGCGCGACTTCGATGAGCTTCTTTCTGTAAACCATGCGCTGCCCTCAGGATGCCATCGGTTGCGACGCGAGTACACGAGCAACCGCGGGGTCCACCGCCTGCTTCGCGTCGATCGCGCTGTTGTCTGCCATCATCTTGCCCTTCTCCGTCGCTGCGTCGCTGACCTGCTGCAGGATCCCGACCACGGCGCTTTGCAGCCCGGAGAGGCTCGTGACCAGGTCGTGCCGCATGGTCTCGAAGAGGGGTTTGACCGCCGCCAAAGCCGCGGGCAGTAGGCGATCCAGGATTCGCTGCTTCATTCCTGGCCCCTGTTCCCGTCGACACTCGTTGTATGTGGCGAGCATCTGCTGGTGGGCGACTGAGTAGATGCCTTCGGCGAGTTCGCTCCGACGCTCGCGCGCCTGCATCACGACCCGGTTCTTGCTGTCGTCGATGAGCAGTCGCACCTTCTCGCGGAACCAGCCGACACTCTGCTCGAGCCCTGCCTTCGAACCGAGGCACAGTTCCAGCGCTTGCTCCACCAGCTCGCAGAAGGACTCGCCGCGTTCCGTGATGCGGATGCCGTATTCATCGACGACCCTGCCCAGGTCTTCCGAGAAGAACCGTTCCCAAGCCACCGGCAGGTGTTGGACGAGGCAGTCTGCGACCTCCGCGCTGAGGTCGTAGTTGCGTCCGCTCGAGCTGCGGAAGTTGCCGTCGCGATGCACAACGGCCCGCAGCGTCGCCCAGTGGATGCCGGTCCAGAGGCTGGTCACCTTCCGCGCCGACTGATTCGTGGCATCCAGGAGGCCAGCCACTCGATCCAGGAAAGCCTTCGCGCGGTCGTCGACTCGCCGGGAGGCGGTGTCGCGCTCGGTGCCGATGGCGTTGGCGAAGTTGGCGAGCTTGCCTGCGACCTGTTGCTGGAATCGTTCCATGTTGGCGCCTGCAGGCCGGGTGCGGGCGCGAAAGAACAGGAGCACCTCCTCCACGAGGCGCTCGATCTGGCTGATGGTGCTCTGGGCGCGTTGGCCCGCGTTGCTCCCGGCTGCGATCTGCTCCAGCAGCTGGTGTAGGCCCGGAATGCCGGTGTCCTCTTCGGACTCGAGTAGGTGCGCTTTGTTCGTACGGCCGATCTTGCGCATCCTGCGGAACTCGTCCGATGACGTGGTGTGCACGGGCAGTCGATCGACGACGTCCAGCATGTGCTGGATGGTGCCCTGATCCTGCGCTTGTCGGTCCAGCTCGTGGACGAGGGTGCGGAGCTGTTCGCGCGCCTTCTCCTTCGTGAGTTTGCAGTACTCGCGAACGAGTTCGGTGTGCGGAACGTCTTCATCCAGACCCAGTTGGTCGGCGACGTTGGCATCGACATCGTCGGCCTTGGTGCCCACCAGGCACAGACCGTGGTAGGTGCCGTTCAGCACCATGCGCTGAAACACGCGCTCGTTGCGCAGGATGCGGTGGATGTCGTCCGTGAGCCCCCGAACCATCGGGAAGACCACCCAGACGTTGGGGCAGGACTGCAGGTAGCTCCGCGTGACCTCGATGCGCGCCTCGTTGGGATCGTTCAGGCCTGGCAGGTCGACGATCTCCAGCGAGGCGGGCAGGGTGGCGAAGGGTCCCTCGATCACGACTTCTTTGACGAGTGGCCAGAGGCAACTCTCGCCGCGCACCAGCTTCTTGACGTGGGCGAGCATGTCCTTGTTGGTCGCGAAGCTGCTGCGTTCGGGCCCGTCCAGGTCCAGCACCCGCGCGACCTCCTCAGGAAGTAGCTCGCCGAACAGCTTGCCGACCGACTCCGTCAGGGGGATGGACTTGCCGTAGACACCCTGCAGGCGCTTCTCGGCGGCTCGGCGGAGGCGCCCGCCCTCGTCATGCGAGTCGGTGCCATTCTCAGGCTCGCCCGAGCCGAAGGCCGACTGCAGCCGGGTGATCTCGGCTTCCCATTCGTCGGCTGTGGAGTACGAGATCGTCGTGTGGAACTGCTGGTCGTCGCTGCGCCGGACCCGCGTAACGAACGCAGTGCATGGTTCCATCACGCCGACCGGCAGGACTTCGGCACCCAAGACCGCATTCAGCAACGACGACTTGCCTGCTCCCGTGGTCCCGACCATGGCGACGCGAACGACTTCGCGGGCGGACATCGCTTCGCGCAGGCGCCGCGTCTCCTGGAGCCAGGCATCGAGCTGCTGCCGCCACTCCGGCCGCGTTGCTTCGGCGACGGTGGTCGTCAGCCAGCGTTCGCAGGCATCGACTCGCGCGAGCGCGGCTGCTTGGATCTCGGCGAGACTGCTCGTCCTTGTGGGTGCGTTTCCATCATTCGTCATCGCGGCTCCTCCGCACGACCGAGCAAGTCCGCGAAGTCGTAGTTGACGCTCGCAGCCCCGAAGTCCGGCTCCTTCTGGAACGGCCGCCGCACGTAGTGCACGCGGTGGCTCTGGTCGTCGTGGAACACCACGATCGCGAGCACGAAGTCTTCGGGCTTGTTCAGTGAATACAGGATCTCGTTCTTGGTGACGGTGACCGTCGCGGCTCCGGCGACCCGTCCCTTCACTTCGAGGAACCGCAGCCGTCCCGTCTTCGGGTCCCGACTCTCGATGTCGTAGCCGAGCTTCTCGGTCTCCCGGTCCACCGGCACGAAGCCGAGCTGGCGCTCGACCTCCATGACGGCGGCTCGCGCACGCGCCGCGGATGCCTGCGTGTCGACGGCATCCGCCGCTTCCGGCAGGGCCTTGCCTGCGACCTTCGCGAGGAGTCCGGCGGGCACCACGACCAGGGCGCCCAACACGACGGGGGGCAGCGCCGAGATTTGCCCCTCGAGCTGCAGCTGGTCCATGCGCTTCTGCAGCCGTGCCTGCAGATCGTCTGCGCGCCGTCGCGCTTCCTTCGAGTTGACGCGTGCGTTCGGCTTGCCCGCCTGCTCCTGCGCCTTGAGTTCCTCGGCTCGGTGATCCCAGTACGCGATCTCCTTGGTCAGCCGGTCCTTGACCGCCGCCTTCGCCTTGTCGAGCCACTGCAGGCGCCGCGAACGCACCTCGGTCAGGTGCTCGGGCACCACCTGGGCGATCGCGTAGCCTTGTGCCGTCTGTTCGAGGTCGCGTGTGATC
>DAIMFJ010000068.1:0-14624 GCA_036724695.1 Planctomycetota bacterium | reverse complement strand
CGGCACGAGCGAGGATCTGCTGCACCGTCGGCTCGTCGTTCCGCAGCGGCCGGTAGTCCAGGTACGGCGCGTAGTGCAGGTGCCGGGCGTTGCCACTCGCGTCGAATTCGACGTAGAGCATGCGCCGCGAGATGACCCGCCGGTCGCCCGACCTCGTCAGACTCGCGTCCTGCACCGAGTGCTCCAGGTAGAGCAGCAGGCGAGGGGAGTCGCCCAGGTCCGCGTCGTCGACGAGGATCGTGCCACGCCGCAACAGGTCGCGATGCCGTTCGAGCGTGAGGTCGAGGGTCGCATCGAGCAACGGATGCCCCGGGCACAAGAACGCCGCGAGCGGTTGCCCCGGTGGTGAGATCAGCGACTTCTCGAACACCGCGCGCTCGTAGCGCGGCAGCACCGGCTCGCCGATGCCGATCAGTCGATCCCGGTTGCGCACCGGAGCTGGTACGTGCGTGACCTCGAAGCGGCGGGGTTCGCGCTTGCGCACGGTTCCGCCGAGCTTCTCGAAGGCGGCGAGGAAGAACGACTCGATGTAGTGCGGCTGCAGCCGCCGCGCCTCGGCGCGTTCCATCTCCTCGCGGATGCGCTGCACCCGGGAGGCGTCCATCGCGTCGTTGGCGAGTGCCCGGTCTTCGATGAGGCCTTCGAGGTGCGGGCGGTCGACGCCGTGCTCGACTGCTCGCGTCAGCCGCTCGCGCACTTCCGGCTTGTCGCCATAGCGGATCGCTTCGATCAGCAACTCGCGCAGCGGGCGGCCGTCGAACTGCAGCTTGCCGAGCACGTCGAACACCTGGCCGCCAAGGGCGGCGCGGGCCTGCTCGAGCTTCTCCAGCAGCCGCTTGTAGACGTCGCCTTCGCGAGTTTCTTCGGCGATCAGGTTCCAGAGGTGGCACACCTCGGTCTGGCCGATGCGGTGGATGCGGCCGAAGCGCTGTTCGAGGCGGTTCGGGTTCCACGGCAGGTCGTAGTTCACCATCAGGTGCGCACGCTGCAGGTTGATACCCTCGCCTGCGGCATCGGTCGCGATCAGCACCTGCACCGTCTTGTCGTGCTTGAAGGCTTCCTCGGCCTTCTTGCGCTCTTCGCGCCCCATGCCGCCGTGGATCGTGACGACCGCCTGGGGGCGACCGAGCAGCGTGGTGATGCGTGCGAGCAGGTAGTTCAGCGTGTCGCGGTGCTCGGTGAAGACGACGAGCTTCTGCGATGGAGAGGGGACCGGCTTGGGGATCGCACCGCTGCCGTACGGTGGCCGCTCCTCCTTCACGCCTTCGGCGATCCCGGCGGGCGAGAACACTTCCTCGCTCAGCAACCGGGACAGTTCCTTCCACTTGCGGTCTTCGCCGCTTCGCCGGACGGTCTGGGCGAGGGTCTCGAGTTCTTCCAGGACCGCGAGTTCGGCCTTCAGTTCCTCGATCGTGCGTGCTGCCGTGGCCTGGTCCAGGACCTCGGCTTCGGCGGCTTCGACTTCGTTCTCCGGTGCATCTTCGAGGTCTTCGACGTCTTCCGCGTCGAGAGTCGGTGACGCCGCGGCGATCGCCGCCGTCACGGCGGCACCGCGCTGCAGCAGCTCCAGCTCGCGCAAGCGCTTCTCGAGCCGCTCGTGCCGACGGTGCAGCGACTGGTAGATCGCCTCGGGCGACGAGGCCAGGCGGCGCTGCAGGATCGTCAGGGCGAAGCCGACGGTGCCCGCTCGCTTGTCGTTCTCGAGGGCGTCGGCGCGGTTGAACTGCTCACGCACGTACGCCGTCACCTCCTTGTAGAGGCGCGCTTCGAGGTCCGAGAGCTTGTACGGGACCGTGTGCGCGATGCGTTCGGGGAAGAGCGGCGTGCCGTCGAACTTCAGCAGCTTCTCCTTGACCATGCGCCGCATCAGGTCGGAGACGTCGACCGCGTGCACGCCGTCGCGGAACTTGCCTTCGAAGCGGTCGCCGTCGAGCAGCGCCATGAACAGCTGGAAGTCTTCGTCCTTGCCGTTGTGCGGCGTCGCCGTCATCAGCAGCAGGTGGCGCGTCAGCGAGCCGAGCAGCTGCCCGAGCTTGTAGCGCTTCGTGTACTTCACCTCGCCGCCGAAGAAGGTCGCCGAGAGCTTGTGCGCCTCGTCGCAGACGACGAGGTCCCAGCGACAGTCGGGGGCCTCGAGCTTGTGCTGCACGTCCTCGTTGCGCGACAGCTTGTCGAGTCGCGCGATGACGAGGTTGTTCTCCATGAACCAGTTGCCCGTGCGTGCGGCCTCGAGCTTGTCGTTGGTCAGGATCTCGAAGGGCAGTTGGAAGCGCCGGAACAGTTCGTCCTGCCACTGCTCGGCAAGGCTGCCGGGGCACACGATGAGGCAGCGCTGCAGGTCGCCGCGGGCGATCAGCTCCTTGATGAAGAGCCCCGCCATGATGGTCTTGCCAGCACCCGGATCGTCGGCGAGCAGGAAGCGGAGGGGTTGGCGAGGCAGCATCGCCTCGTAGACGGCGGTGATCTGGTGCGGCAGCGGATCGACGAGCGACGTGTGCACCGCGAGCACCGGGTCGAACAGGTGTGCGAGCCGGATGCGGTGGGCTTCCGAGACCAGGCGGAAGTCGGCGCCATCGCCGTCGAAGCTCCACGGACGGCCTTCCTCGACGAGCTGCAGGCGCGGCTCGTCGTGCCGGTACAGGAGCACGTTCGCGACCCGCCCGGCGTGGTCCTTGTAGGTGAGTTCGAGAGCCTCCGAGCCGAACCACTTGGCCGTGACGACCGTGGCGTTCCCGTCCGGAAGCAGGCCGCGGATCGTGGCGTTCGGCTTGAGGTCCTCGAGACGGGTCATCTGGTGGCTTTCTCCCGATCGGCGCAGCTCCGCCGCGAGCGCGGGGGCACCCCGCGTCCAGCGAGCGGACAATTCGTAGATTGCAGCCGGAAGCGGCTGCGGATTCCAGGGTTCTGTGCGTTCTTCCTACCTTCGGCCATCAGATGCGAATCCTCTCCACCTCCTCTAGGGTGATGGAATCTCCGGTGCGGTCGTATAGTTTGGTTGTCCTCGGAGATTCGTGGTTAGCAATCGACTGCGCGTGCTCGAGGGTGCCGCCGTTCTCCAAGTAGCTCGTGATTCCGGTCGCCCGAAACGAGTGGCAGCACGTCTGCGATGGTAGGCCTGCCGCGAGCACGCGGCGTTTCACCATGCGGAGCACGTCGTTCCGGTGCATGGCAGAACCGCTCAACATCTTGTCCGGAAGCAACTTCCGAAACAGTGGAGAGTCGCGTTCGCCGCCGATCCCGGTCGCCGCGATGTACTCGTCGAGGAACACCTCGAGCTTGTGGTGCACGGGCAGCTGGTGGAGCTTGCCGCCCTTCTCGTGGAGTCGCAGCCAGAAGCGCTTGCCGTTCGGGTAGTAGTCGCTGACCCGCATCCGAATGGCGGCCCCGACCCGCGCGAACGCGTAGACCATGACGCCGAGGAGCGCGCGGTCGCGCAGCCCAGCCAGGTCCGGGGATCCATCCTTCTTCTGCAGCGGCAGCGACTCGAGCAGCATCCGCGTCTGCTCGGTGCTGAGGATCGGGGTCTTGCCCTGACGGACGACGTACTTCGGCCCCCGGACGGACGCGGCCACGTTGTGCGACATCACCTGTCCGACGACGAGCCAGTCGAACAGCATCCGGAGCGCGGCGAGGTGCTGCTTGACGCTCGGCGGAGCAAGCGCGTCCTGCAGCTCCTCAACGTAGGCGGCGACGATCGCGGGCTCGACGGCGCCGAGGTGGCGGATGCCCTTCTGGTCCGCCCACTGAAAGAAGCGGCTGCAGGCCCTGCCGTAGGACTGGCGGGTGTTGGGGTTCCGGACGTGGGCGATGAAGAACTCGAGGAACCGTCGGATGCCTCGCTCGCCGGTCGACTGGACGATCGGCGGCAGCCGCCCGAGTCCGAGCGCGGCGGGCTCGAGGACGGCGGGTGGTTTGAAGGCGATCTCCGACATGACTCTCCAAGGGTCGGCTCCTTGCGGCATGGAGCGCCGCTTCAACCTTCCCTATACCCGCAGCATAAAGGACATTATGCACCGGGTACAACCCCCAAAGAAAAGAGGCTTCGAAGACCGAATGGTCGTCGAAGCCTGCGCGTCCTTAGAGCAGCACCGAGATCCACAAGGCGATCACGATACCGGAGGCGAAGCTGGTCATGACCAGTCTCACCGTCCGGCTCGCATCCTTGCGCTCTCGATTCAGACGCATCCTCGCGGACTCGCACTGAATCTGCAGAAGCTCGCTCAATGCTTGTCTCGCGAGTTCGTCGCTGAACCGCTCCACAACGTCTCCACCTTCTCTTCGCATACGCCCTCCATGGTTAGGCAAAATAAGTCTCGTCGAACGACGACACGTTTTCAGCCTGGGTGGCGTGGAGAACAGAAGCTGGTTGTCTGGTGGGTGTAGACCTGGTCGCGAGATTCTGCGGGTCGCTCTTCGCTGGAATTGCCGAGGGGCATCACCCCTCGGTGCCTCCTCGACGCAGATCCTCCCACGCGCTGCCCCATGCAGCAGCTGGCCTGCTGAGTAGACGTCTGCATTCCTCGGCTCGAAGCAAGACTGCGTCCGGCAGCGGCTTGCTGTTCAGCCAGTTGCGGAAGTCCCTTCGACAAAGTTCCGGAGGGCGTCGGGCGAGGTAGCCCCCGCGAAGGATCCACTCGTCCGATCCCACGGCGACAACGAAGTCGGCATGCAGGCGCCAGTCCTCGAATCCACCGACGATCTCGCAGCGTCTGCGCAGCGGCTGCATCTGCGCTGCCGCCAGCGCCTCGCGGTGCCGTTCGGTGAGGTCGTACTGATTCGCGACGGCCCAACCGCCCGGCAGGTCGGCGAGGTACATGAGCAGCTCGAACGCTTCGGGGTTCATGCGCCCTCCTCCCTGGCAGCTATCTCGCGAACGAGCTTCCGGGCCAGATTGGTGTGGTAGTGGGCGCCGCGATCGCCCCGCAGAGCAAGCTTGCGGCCAAGCTGGTTCGCCGAGATTCGCTGCTCTTGCGCCATCCATGCGAAGCGGGCTCCCAGCGGCATGCATTCAAACGACTTGGCCCGGACTGCGTCGTAAGCGCTTTCGAGGTCGCCGGTTGCAGCGCCTTCTCGGCTCTCCATGATGGCTTCAGCTTCGGCGATCGACTGCGAGGAACCTCGCGCGAGCTTTTTGCTCAGGCGGATCGCGGCGTTGCGAGTCACGGCCCTGAGCCATCGTCGCCATGCTCTCGAAGGCGACGCTGCAGCAGGCAGCTTAAAGGACCGGAAGCCGGTCAGGACTCGCTGGCTAGCGTCCTGTACGACGTCATCGTGGCACCACGCGGCGAATCGCCGCGCTGCTTTCCGCATGTAGGGTAGGTCAGCGACCAGGAGAGTCTGCAGCGCGGCCGGGTCGCGGGCGGCGGCGCGAAGAACATCGGTGTCCGAAACCATGTCCCCACGCTCGGTCACCGAAGCGCCTACCGCAGGCGTCGCCTGCGGCCGTCTCGTGGCAGGGCTTGGCACTTGACAAGACCGCAAACCCCTGGGCGATGCCGCTTCTCGGTGGCATCATGGCGTACCGCACCCCCTTCCACCGAACGAGCATGGCCGAGTTCCAGTTCACGCCAGAGATGAAGCGCGCCTTGCGGAGCATTGTCGAGGCTCGCCGTAAGTCGCAGTCCATGACTTTAGCATTGTTCATCGAGGCGATGGGGATCTCTCCCAGGACATGGTCGCGCCTGAGCATTGGTTCTTCGCATGGCGTCACGGAGCAAACTCTCAAGTTGGTTGCCGAAGCGCTCGGCACGACCGCTGCCGCCCTCCATGCCAAGATTGTCTCCATGGCGGCGCCTGTGGATAATTCCATCAAGGCAGGGCCCGTCAAGTTCAAATCAGAAGTGAAGACTTGGGTGCCAGCCAGTGCAATCGAGTTGAGCCAGTCCCTGTTGGACGCGGCTCTGCCGCTGCCGACGTTCGCCGACGCCGTGCGGGGCGTCGAGTCCACGTCACTAACGGATGCGCAGAAGGACATGGGTGTGCTTGGTGATCCGGCCTACAACCACTTCGTCCAAGTGTCCCTCGTCATTACATGCAAGGATCGATTCCAGAGCCAACTTCTCTTTTATCGCCGCAAGGACGATCGGCACGATCGAACAATCGGCGGCAGTGTCCTATACTCGAAGCCCATCGTGTGGCGGCACAAGAACATCCCAACGCCGTTGGATCGATGGATGCTTCTTGCTGATCGCAATCCGGCGCAGGCCGAGCGTGTCATGCTGCGCGGTGACATGGTCGAGGAGCTTCCACACCCGATCGCAATCGAGCTTCTTGCAGGCAGGGTCTGTGTGCCACGGGATTGCTCGATTGCTTCGATCGTTCCTCTGTGTGTTGTGACGAATAACCAAGTGGGCAAGGTGAGGCACGACGGCAAGCCGCTTCGAACGGTCTATACAAGCTTCGTATACCACTTGCATGTTACGTGCGCGGATCCGATCGAGGCCAATGCATTCAGCGACATGAATAATGATCGCCTCTTCTTCTGGATGCCGGTGCTGCGTGATGATGCAGCGCTGCGCAATAATCTGCGGAATCCCGAAGATGGTCGCGTCAATGTTCTTGACTACTTGGTGGCGAAGCGGGTAGCTGGTGTTGATGGAGTTCTGCGCTGCGATGAGCCGAACGGGTGCGGTCTCTTGCGGCCTGGCTTTCGCGTTGTGTAGCGCGCCGTTATATGGGATATTGAATGCATGCGACCGCAGCAGGCATCTGATACGCATGTCGATCTAAGGAAGGTCCGGATGCCTGCTTTGAGTCAGTCTACCGACTTGCTTCCGGCGCTGCTGCCGCATGTGATTGCAAATGCGCCTAGCGATATGTGGGTAGCATTTGTTTCTAGCCATCGCTGCACGGCCATCGCGCGGATTCCGAATGCTGTTGGGTCGGGTCTGCCGCAGCTCTTGCGAATGGAAGGAATGCGACATCCGCTTTGGAGGTCGTTGGCCCAAGAGGCCTGGGGCCACGGAGCTGAGGCTCTCGCCTTCGGGCGGACGGATGGACCGGGTGCTTCTGCGCCATCGGAGAGAGATCGCGATTACGAGGTTGCCTATCGCGACGCGACGAGGATGATGGGCCTGTACTTCGTGAACTACTGGGTGCTTTCGAAGGTCGCATCGGATTCCGTGCGAGTGCTCTATACGAGTCGACGGCAACACGATGACGCAGACGCCGAGCCCTATCTGCTCCAGCTGCCCCCGCAATCCAAGGCGCCCTAGCGCATGACATCACCAATCCTCGAGGTGGCCTGCAAGGAGCATCGAGTGCACCTTGTAGTAATGCGGCTGGCCTCACATGCAGCGGAGTTGGGGAAGATGATGCAGCGTGTCCAACGGGGCGGCCGCTCTTGCCGGATCTGCTCGACGCCCGCGTGACACCCCATCGCCGCTGCCATCGCCGCAAGCGTCCGGTCCACCGGAACCCCTCCGCACGGCGTCGCCTTCGGCTCGCGCTTGCCCCACCAGCACCGCAAGCACGGCCCCCTTCGTTCCTGCACCAGGATCTCGAACCCGGAGCCGTCGTTCGCCAGCCCGATGTTGACCAGCGGAACGGATCGCTCGATGCAGAAGTCCGACGCGGCCAGCCGCGCGTGGTCGTTGTCGACGCCGACCACGAACAGGTCGAAGTCGACGGCCGCCGCCTGCTCGAGGAACTCCTGCACATAGACCGGGTAGGCGTGCACGGCCGTTCCGAGCGCTCCGTACTCGACGACGTTCTCGGCGAGGGCGAGCGCCTTGTTCTTGCCGACCTGCTTCGGCTTGAAGAACTGCCGGTTCAGGTTGCTCGGCTCGACCATGTCGGGGTCGATGAGGTCGATCGTCCCGATGCCGCACTGCACCAGGTTGAGGGCGACCTCGGATCCAAGGCCGCCCGCGCCGACCACGCAGACGCGAGCCGCCTCGATCCGCTTCTGGTCCCACCCGGGCAGCATGCTCTGGCAGTGCGCCACCGGGCGTTCGCCCTGCGGGATACGGAGCCGGTGAGCCGTTCTAGAAACTGGAGTCCTGCGGGAGTTCCCAGACATTTCGCCCCCTATTCCATGCGCGGCCGACGATGATGACCTGCGCGTGCATCACCTTGGTGAAAAAGTGCACGAAGAAGGTGCCACCTGCAGCCCGGGACACGATCCCGGATACCGTCGCGTACCCGGCTGCCTCCCAGTTGCGTTGATCCTCCTTGTCAATGGAACTCGGGATGACCATGCCGCGTCCGGATCCGGGATGGCTGTGCATCCTGGCGATCACCGTCTGCCCGGCCTCCTCGAAGGTGTCCAGGATCTTCCGCACGCTCTCCGGCTTCGCGGTCACGCGCGTTCGCGACTGATGCTCGTACTCCGGCATGTAGGCGGATGTTGCAACGGACGAGCACAAGCCTTTCTCGGTCGAGATGCGGACGCCGGTTATCAGCACCGCTTCCTCGTCGTCGAAGGGCGTCAGGTCGCGCTGCAGCCTCTGCAGGAACAGCGAATCGAAGTAGAAGGTGTTCTTCTGCTTCGCGAGGCGCTCGATCGGGGGCTTCGGAGCGGGACGAAGCCGAGGGTCGAGCGTCAGTAGGCGGCGGAAGTTCACCAGTCTCCTCCGTTGTGCGTGGGCTGGCGGGGACCTCGTACGATCGGCATCACTTGCGGCGATGCCCTGGACGCACTTGCGACCGCGGGTCGAGGCGCCGGGTGGAGCACCTTCTGCATCCAGGTCTCGACGGAGGTCACGAACCCGCGGAGCGTCCGACCCGGCAGCGCCCCATGCTCGTGCACGGTGAACCAGTCCGGCGCAGCATGGAGCCGATGCACGCACCCGTGCCGCTCGATCGCTGCGGGCGGCTTTTCGAAGCAGGCCCGCGGCACCGCCCCGCGGAGGTCGATCCTCGCGCGCATTGGTGGGTGACCGGCGACGCGGAAGACGCCGCACCAGGCGTTGCCTTCGCGTCGCCAGCCGTTCCTTCGCAACCACCGCTCGTCGGTGGGCGACGTCGCGACCACGGGGGGCAGCGGCACCGGCTCGCTCTGCTTCGCCGGACGTCGCCACGAGAGCGGGTTCCACCAAGCGCCTGCGGTGAAGGTGGGTATCACCCGCAGCTTCTCCCCGTCGTCGCAGATCGCGAACAGGTCCTCGCTGCCCTCGAGGTTGCGGTTGGTGTCCGGGTGTTGGACTGCGTAGTCCGATTTGATCCCTGCTTCCGCCATCGCCTGCGCGACGGTCATGCCAGGCGTCAGGGTCAGGATCCGCGGGTCGTCGGTCTGGTTGGTCAGGATGAACGCTACGGTCTTGGTCTTGGGTTCTCCCATGGGTTCCTCGTTAGGTTGGTCGGCCCACTTGGTAGACCGGAGCCGACCGGCTTGCTGGGCCGCTTTTCGAGGAGCCGCTTGCGGAGTCGCCGCCACGCGCACGAGAAGCCGTAGCGCAGCAGTTCCATCTGACGCGGGACGCGCAGGGGCGGGAGCATCCCGTAGGCCGCGAGACGGTGGCGGACGATCAGGTAGATGCCGCGGGCGACCGGATCGACGAGGGTCGCATGCGCCTCGCGCAACAGTCGCTCGGTCGTCGCGTCGACGTTCAGTGCGAGGGCCCGCTCGAGGGCCGCGTCGATGTCCGCTCTCGTCTCGATGAGACGAACGCCCAGCCGCTCGAAGTAGCAGCCCTTGGCTGCCCGTGCCCGCACAGCCTGCCGCTCGGCTTCGAGCTGCGCTGCGGACCGGGACTTCATCGCGACGCCTTCCCGGGCAGCAAGGTGCCCTTGCTCAACTGCTCGAACAGCCGCTGCAGCCCTTGGTGCGACAACCCGCGGCTCGGTTTCGATGGGGCCCCTACCCTCGTCGTCGACGGCAGCGCCAGCGCATGCACCTGTTGGGCTTGCAGGCGCCGCTGCTGCTGGGCCAACTGTCGTGCGGCATTCCGCTCGCGTTCGACTTCCCGGACACGGTCCTGCGCCTCTTCCCGGCTCACGTGGTGTGGAAAGTACATCGCCACCGGCATGCCGCCGCCGATGACGACGAAGGCCGCGCCCGGGATGGCGTTCAACGACTGCACATACTCGTTGTCGATCCGCGGACGGAGGATCGGCGTCCAACTGCGGCTTCGACTGGTCGAAGACGTGCCGCCGTTCGGACCCGACGAGTAGCCCTCCGACTCCGAGCGGCCCTCGAGGTAGACCACGTGCTCGCCGCTCCACTCGATGATCGTCTTGGCGCTGTGGCGCGGCGTGAAGAAGATCACGAGCCCAAAGCTCAGGAGGAGCGCACGCAGGCCCTCATCGGCGATCTGCTGCTCGACCTGGTGGCTCAGGATCAGGGAGATGCCGCCGCCGACGCCGCGCACCTGCCCGACCAGGCGCTGGATGTCGCTGCCCGAAGCGAGGTCCTGGAACTCGTCGATCGCCACGAACAGCTGCCGGACGACCTTGCCCTGGGCGACGAGGTCACGAGCCACGGAGATGATCAGCTTCAGCAACAGCGCCGCCACCGTGCACGAAGTCATGCTGCTCTCGGTGCTGCCCGGCAGGCACAGGTAGAGCGGGTGGCCCTCCCGAAGCGCCTCTTCGATGTCCAACGCGGGCAGGTGGGACGTGGTCGCCGCACCCGGGTTGATCTCGGCGCACTTGGAGAGGCGCTCGACCACGTTCAGCGCGTGCTGGGCGTGTTCGAGGTTGCGCGTTCCGACCAGCTCCCGCAGCTCCCGCGCCAGGCTCGCCCAGGTCACGGCGCCGGACGCCTGTGCCCTGGTCAGCGCCTGCTCGAGGGCGATGACGTTCTGTTCCGTGAAGAACGCCTCCGTGCTCTGCAGGTTGAGCGAACCGGCGAGCAGTTCCGCGACCTGGTGCGGAGTCCGGTTCTTGAGCAGGGCCGGGAAGACGTCGAGCACGTAGTCGGTCGGCAGCGTCGGCATCAGGCTGAAGAAGCGCATCCGTCTGCCGCGGCTTCGGGCCCCCCGGTGCATGTGGGCGTAGAGCATCATGTCGCCCTTGCAGTCGATGCAGATGACCTGCTTGTCGATCCACAGCAGCTGCTCGATGAGCATGCACATGCACCGCGTCGTCTTGCCCGCGCCGCTGGCGCCGCGCACGTAGACGAGGTCCTTCAGCTGGTCGGTCGTGATGTAGACCGGTGCAGGATCGAAGCCGAGCAGCAAGTACCTGCCGCCGCTCAGCCCTGCGCCTTGGCGCTGGGCGCACTGCCACGCTTGGTGTGGGTTCTGGAACACCACACTCGGGATCATCATGGTGTTCGTCCCTCCACCGCCTTCAGGGCCAGGCTCAGCGTCTCCGGGCTCGCCACCCGGTGGGCCGTGATGGTCACGCCTTGCAGGCGGCGATCGGCCGCCAGCAAGCGGTCGATCCCGCGCTGCGGCTCGCCGTTCTGGGAGACGGCCCCTGCGATCGGCTTCAGCAGTGCTGACGACCACGGCAACAGCACCGCCCAGGCGTAGGTCCCAGCAGCCATGCTTGCCGCGAGGTGGGGCACGCGCTGGATCCTCGCGACCTGCTTGCAGAGGGTATTGGTGACGTCGTTGGTGTCGGGCGCGTAGACGCTGCACACGCGGGCCTTCGCACCGCCTTCCAGGACGTGGGGTCCCTGCGGCGCCTTCTCGCCGAGCAGGAGCCGCAACTCGGTCGGCTTCAGGACGACCCGCGGCACGGACGCGTCCATGTAGAAGAACCACGCCAGGGCAAGCCGCTGTTGCAACGCCTTGGAGCCCAGCGCCCGCTCGCTCGCGTCGAGGTAGTAGGAGCGGTTGTCCGCCAGCCCTGCGACCGAGACGATCCGCTTTCGGGCCAGCAGCCGCTGGATCACGTTGTTGGGGTCGACGCCGAGCGCCCGCTCCAGCATCGGGCGCATCGTGAACCCGACCCGACGGATCGAGTCGAGCACGGCTTCGTCCCGAGCTTCAGACGAGGACGTAGCCACTTGCTCCTCGCCGTTCGAGTTGCGGGACAAGCCGAGCATGGAAGCTCGCGAGCTTGGCCCTGGAGTAGATGCCGCCGCACTCGACGACGATCCGCTCGCCGGTGTGCAGGACGAGTTCTCCGTCAGGGACGACTTGGTCGTAGACGCGGCGCTTCGCGAGGACGTCTTCCGGGATCCAACTTGCCACGGCGCCCGTCGCCTGCAGCTCGAGCACGTAGCGCGCGAGGCGGAGGTCGTGCGACAGCTCGCAGCGCCGCGACGCACGGGGGAGCGCCTCGCCGAGCAGCGCGGCACCGTGCGTGCTCAGCCGGACCACTTCGACCCGTTCTTGGGGGGCGCTCTCGGCCCGGCTTCGAAGAGCACGGGCGATGACGCAGAAGTCGGGGGTCGACTCGCCAGGTGCGTAGCGGAGCACCGGCTCTGTAGACGACGATGCTGCCGCGATCACGGTCGACACCGTCAGCAGTCCGAGTGCCTCCATGCGGCGACACCAGCGACCGGCCGCCTCGTGGCCGTCCTCACTCTGTCTGGCAAGGGCGTCGAGCTGGTCGACCGAGACGAGGCGAAGCCCGACGAGGCTTCGTAGACGTTCGATGTCGTGGTCGTCGAGACTGGGCATCGCTGGTGGGGCCACATCCAGGGGCTTCGGGTGGACGATCGTTCGCGCGCAGCGATGCACCCCCCAAACCAGGGGATGTTTCGTCAGACAACATCCCCTGGTTTGGCACGGAAGTGCCTTCTGCGGGCGGCTCTCCGCCATCGCGCCGCACCTGCTGCGGCATCGCGGCGGTGCGGCTGCGGCGATGCCGCCGACCGCAGGAAAATGAGGGGCACGATCCCTTGCAGAATCGTGCCCCTCGGTTCGGTTGTGCGATGACATCGCCAACGAACTCCTCAAGCGGGCCGCCGCTGTTGCAGGCGGACCTGGCTCAGGTGCGTCGGCTTGAAGCCAAGATCGCGTTCGATGCGCAGGCCGTACGGTCCACGCGCCGATTCGATCTCGCTCAAGCTGAAGTAGCCGAGTTCCTCTTCGAAGCCCTGTACGAGCCCGAAGAAGGTGTCCTCGCCGTCGAACTCCACGCCGTACCAGGTCCAGTTGGACCATGGCGTGAAGAACTTCACCTGTGCCACCGGGTCCTTCGTGTGCTCTGTCGCACCGAGGCTCGGCAGTCGCTCGCGGATCTCCTTGGTCAGTAGTTGCATCGTTCCTCCTTCTTGGTTGCGTCCAAACTGCCCCTCGCGAATCGAGGTGCAGATCGCACGCAGCCTGCTTGGGGAGGTCACCGAACGGGGTTGTTCTGTTCTTGCAGCCATGGCGGCCGGGGCGCTTCAGGAGGCGGTGGGCGCCGAGCGCTTCTTGCGGTAGCTGCCGTCGACATGCTCGAGCAGCGGATCGTTGACGACCTGCTGCAGGATCAGATGGACGCCGGTGCCGAGCACACCGACTTCACGCGCGGCGTTCAGGACAGCAGTCTTCAGCTGCTCGTAGCTCTTCGGTCCGGACTCGAGAGCGCGCTGGACGGCGGCGAACACGAGGTCTCGGGAGAGCCTCGTCTTGGGGTCGGCCTTCGCCGTCGAACTGCGGCGCAAGGCGGCCAGGCTGTTGCGCACGCTTCGAAGCTGTTGCGCGAGTGCGGCGAGCTGGTCTCGCAGGCCGGTCACTTCCGTCGTGAGGCGCTGCTCCTCCGACTCCAGCATGGCCTCGGCGCTGCGGAGGTTGTCGGTGGGTTTCGGATCCATGCCCCTGGTAGATCCGCATCCCGCGCCTTGCTGGGCGCATTCCGAGCGCCGACCGGAGGCTCGCGAAGCCGCCCAGCACATGGGCTCGCTCCGGACTCATAACGTTCATGGAGCCTGACGTGGGATGCCTTCCAACAAGGAGCACCCCCATGAAGACGAAACCGCAAGCGAGTGAGCGTGCCCAGCCGAGCAATCGGCCGGTGTACGAGGTCCGTTTCGGGACGATCCGTGCCGCTGTCTGGGCCAACCAGACCGAGCACGGCGTCATGTACAACGTCACCCTGTCGCGGTCCTACAAGACCAACGACGGTGAGTGGCGGGACAGCGACTCGTTCGGCAGGGACGACCTGTTGACCGCGTCGAAGGCGCTCGACGTGGCGCACACCTGGATCTGCAACGAGCAGCGCAAGGAGCAGCGTCGCGAGAGCTAGGTTCTTACCCCTTCTTCTGAGCGTTTGACCGCGTTCCACGAAGGGCTCCACCTTCCCTGCCCTGCAGTTGAGTAGCCGCGCGAACCGTGCCACCCTCGCGGTCTACGACCTGTTCTCTTCCAGACGCGGCGCCGCCTGGCACCGCCATCGACATGGGTAGTCCGTGACCAACAGGTTTTGACGGACTCTCGCAGTCCGCCTTCGACGACCCGCAGCCACCGCGGCGGGGTCCGTTCGCTCCCAGCTTCTGGGCGCGAGCGGACCCCGTTTGCAGCAAAGGAGGCTGCCATGTCCCGAAGCGACTTTTCTGAACGACAAGAACGCAAGAAGGAGCGCTTGCAGAAGCGCGCCAAGAAGGCGCAGCAGGCGTCCGAGCAGGCCTACGAGGCCACCGACCGGATCGCGAAGTCGATCCCGCTCGGCCAGCCGATCCTGGTTGGCCACCATTCCGAACGCGGCCACCGCGCCGACCTGAAGCGCATCGATCGCGGCATGCGCAAGGACTTCGTCATGGACAGCGAGGCCAAGGATCTGATCGGACGTGCCGACGAGGTCGG
>DAIMFJ010000067.1:15069-18807 GCA_036724695.1 Planctomycetota bacterium | reverse complement strand
TGATGTCGTGGTCGAAGACGATGTCGTCGGCGTCGGCCGACACCGACGTGTAGGCCGTGGTCGTCGCATCGCCCCACGACGCGGTCGTGTGGCTGACGTTGTGCACGTTGACCAGTTCCTGCACGACCTGCCAGCGCGAGAAGCCCGCCGACACGCTGCTGTACTGCGTGTAGAACTTGCCGGCGTCGGGGGCCATGCCGCGCACGGCGGGGTTGCTGTTGCCGTTGCCGAACACGATGCCGGCGGTGGCGTGGCCGTGGGTGTCGGCGCCGCCACCGCTGCGCACGTTGACCGCACCGCCGGTGAAGTCCGGGTGGGTGGCTTCGATGCCTTCGTAGATGTGGGCGTTGACGCCGGTACCGGTGTAGCCACCCTGCTGTTCGACGTAGTTGCCGCCGCCCTGGATGCGGGCGTTGTCCATGTCGGTGCCGGTCTCGGTCACCGCGTCGAGCCAGAGCACTTCCTCGAGAGCGGCGACCTGGGCCACCTGCGCGGGGGTCAGGGTCACCGTGAACAGCAGGCTGCCTGGCTGTTCGTGGGCGATGCGGCCGCCGAGGGCCTGCACCTTGCGACCGAGGCTGGGTTTGTCGCGACGCTTGTCGACGACGACCAGGTGGTAGTCGGCGACGGCTGGCGCGGTGCCGGTGGCGAGGGCCGCTTGCAGGGCCGGATCGATGCGGTAGGCGGGGTGGTAGGCGCCGACCCAGCGCACGCCGGCGACGGCGGCGACGGCGTCGCGCAAGTTGGCGTCCATGCGGACGACGAACGCGTTGTCGGGCAGGTAACCGTGCAGCTGGGCGCCGGTCTCGGCGATCGCGCCGCGGCCGGCCGCGGTCGGCACACCGTCGAACTGCACGATCCACAGGCGTTCGGTCGGGCCGCTGCGGAGCGATTCCGGCAGGGCCGGTTCGCCGCGCTGCGGATCGAACGTCGCGAGCCGCAGCCGCAGCAGCGCGTCGGCGGTGGCCTGGTCGTGGGCCGCCGGCAGCTGGGAAGTGGTCCGGTTCAGGCTCTGGGCCGGCAGGGCCGCAGCGATGGCCAGGGCAAGGAGGGAGGCCGTGGTCAGGTGTCGTTGCATGGTGGTGGGTTGTCGGGCAGGCAGCCTGGGGGACGGGAAAGCGTAGCTCTTGCCGCCTCGAGGTGGGGGCTTTCCCGAGATCGGATTCGTCGCAGAGATGCAACTCCCGGCGCGACGCCGTGGGATAGCATCCAGACGCTGCATGACGTTCCCACTGGATGTCGCCGATCTCAGCTCGCGCCGGGCCTTTGCTGCAGCGATTGCTGCCCGAACGGGGCAGCGGCTGCTCGGTTTGCGCAACACCGGAACATGGGCGGACGCCACGCTGGGCGATGTCGGTGACCAGGCGGCCGACGGTTTCCTGCAAGGCGCGCTGTTCGGGCGGCATCCCGCCGATGGGTTGTTGTCCGAGGAGACCAAGGACGCCGCGGCGCGGCTGACGAAGCGGGTCTGCTGGATCGTCGATCCCCTCGACGGCACCAAGGAGTACCGGAGCGGTCGTCACGACTGGGCGGTGCACGTCGGCATGGCGGTCGACGGGCGCGCGGTGCTCGGCGCGGTCGCGATGCCGGCGATCGATCGGGTGTTGGTCGCCTGCACGGCGCCGGGCGCGGAGTGCCTCGAACTGCTGGACCTGGCAGGTTCGCCGCCGGGGGCTGCTGCCGCGGCGACGCCCGACGCCTGGCCGAACACGATCGTCCGCGGCGACACCGCGGCCGGTGGGCGCCTGCGGCTGGCGGTGAGCCGCAGCCACACGCCCGACTGGGTGCAGCGTTTCGCCGAACGCATGGGCGGCGCCGAACTGGTGCCGTCGGGCAGCGTCGGCGTCAAGGTGGCGCTGCTGTTGCTCGGCAAGGCCGATGCCTACGTGCACAAGCCCGGCCTCAAGGAATGGGACACCTGCGCGCCCGCCGCGATCGCCGCGGCCGCCGGCTGGTCGGTCTGCCGGATCGACGGCAGCGAGCAGCGCTACAACCTGCCGGATCCGCGCAACGACGAGATCGTCGTCTGCCGGCCGGCCCAGCTGGCGCAGGTGCTCGCGGCGTTGGCCGAATGCGCGCCGCGCTGAGGCTGGATCGGCCGTGCCAGCGGCGGTTCGCGGTCCGCACAACCGCAACAGTCGCCAACCGGCTTCGTTCGATGTAAGGATACGGACCGGCCGGGCTTCGACCCCGCCAACCGAGCACCCCGATGACCCTCGTCCGCCACTTCGACGCCGCCACCGCCGAGCGCAGCATGGCCAGTTTCCTCGGGCCGATGTTCGGCTATCCGGGGTTGCTCTGGCGCAACCGCTACATGATCCAGAACTTCCTGCGCCGGGAGTTGATGGGGCGGTTCCACGGCTCGTTCCTGGGGGTCTGGTGGATCCTGGTCCAGCCGCTGTTCCTGTTCGCGGTGTACTTCGTCGTGTTCGGGATGATCTTCGGCGACTGGAAGTTCGCCGACCCGCCGAAGGTCGACTTCGCGATCTACCTGTTCAGCGGCGTGATCCTGTTCCCCTCGCTGGTCGAGGCGACCAGCCAGTCGTGCACGGTGGTGGTCAGCAACGGCAACCTGGTCAAGAAGGTCGCGTTCCCGTCGGAGACGCTGGTCGTGCCGGTCGTCGTCTCGGCGCTGGTGATCTACATGGTCGGGGCGCTGGTCTGTTTCGTCGCCGGGTGGGCGACCGGCGTGCTGTCGCCGGGTTGGCTGCTGCTGGCCGTGCCGCTGGTGCTGCTGCTGCAGTTGACGTTCACGCTCGGGCTCGGCCTCCTGCTCGCCAACCTCGACGTGTTCGTGCGCGACACGTCGCAACTGTGGCGCATCGTGACGATGGCGTGGATGTTCCTGACGCCGGTGTTCTGGACGCCCGACAAGCTGCTCGGCATGTTCCCGGCCGAGTCGGCGCATCTCGCCGACGTGGTGTTCCACGTCAACCCGGCGTATCCGCTGCTGATGGCGCACCGGTTGGCGCTCGGCATGCACGGGCCGAACCTCGGCGACTTCTGGAGTCACGTCGGCTGGGCGGCTCTGTGGGCGGGGCTGTTGTTCGTGATCGGCTACACGTCGTTCATGAGCCGTAAGCACAAGTTCGCCGACCTGATCTGAGCTGTTCCGCCCGCGGTTGCGGGCGGCACACCTCGGGATCCCACGGGATCCGCTGCAACGCGGGCAACGTCCACCGGCGAGATTGCCATCCAGCCCGCTGCAGCGTCGCCTGGGCAGTCGGGTCGCCGGGGGGCATGCCGAGCGGGCGCTACGGCCGCTTGGGCTCGACGTGCCAGCGGTGGGCCTGCAGGAACAGCCCCAGGTCCTTGGTGCGGTTCTGCACGATCAGGTTGTCGGTCGCCGGCCGCTCGTGGAAGCGGTGCACGCCGTTCTCGTCGAACAACCAGACCGGGATCGTGAACTCGCCGGACAGCAGGCGCAGTTCGTCGAGCAGCAGCGTGACGTGGCCTTCGGCGAAGTCGAAGGTCAGGTTCGCGAACTGCGTCGTGTGCGCGAAGCACAGCGTGCCGTCCTTGCGCATCGCGCCGACGGCGAGCGTCAGCCGTTCCTTGCGGGCGCTGTTCTTCACGTGTACCCGCACCGCGACGTTCTCGCCGGGTGCGTACGTGTTGCGCCGTTGCCCCGTGGCCGGGTCGATCAACACCGCGTCGAGGATGCGCGGGTTGTCGGGATCCTGCGGGGCCGCGGGGGTGTCGTCGTATTCGACCTTGTCGCCGCCGCCGGCGACCTTG
>DAIMFJ010000067.1:5679-15059 GCA_036724695.1 Planctomycetota bacterium | reverse complement strand
GTTCTCGAACGTCGCGTACTCGTTGGTCACCAGCACCGAGTCGCCGATCATCTGCATGCGGCCCTTGCGCATCCAGATCGTGCGCTCGCAGATCTGCCGCACGTCGTACAGCGAGTGCGAGCAGAAGAAGATCGACTTGCCCTGCTTCTTGTACGCCCAGATCCGGTCGACGCACTTGCGGCGGAAGTTCATGTCGCCGACGGCGAGGATCTCGTCGATGATCAACAAGTCGGGTTCGGTGGCGACCGCGACGCTGAAGCCCAGGCGCGCCTGCATGCCCGACGAGTAGGTGCGCAGCGGCGCGTGGATGAAGTCGCCGAGCTCGCTGAACTCGACGATCTCGTGGTACTTGCGCTGGGCCTCCTGGCGCGAGAAACCCATCATCGCCGCGTTCATGAAGATGTTCTCGCGGCCCGAGAAGCCCTGGTGGAAGCCGGCGCCGAGTTCGAGCAGGCTGGTGATGCGGCCGTGCACCGTGTAGCTGCCGGTGGTCGGGGAGGTGGTGCCGCTGAGGAGCTTCAGCAGCGGCGACTTGCCGGCCCCATTTGTGCCGAGCAGGCCGAGGCATTCGCCGCGTTCGACGTCGAAGCTGACGTCGGCCAGCGCGTTGACCTCGGTGTGCAGCTTCTTGCCCTTGTTCCACGGCAGACGCTCGAGCAGCCGGTTGTACGGGTTGCCGTACAACCGGTAGGTCTTGCCGAGGTTCCGGGCTTCGATGACCGCCGTGCTCGTCATGGGGTGCGCAGCAGCTTGCGCTCGCGCAGGAAGGCGATCAAGTCGGCGACGTTCTGTTCGTGGGTCCGTCCGACGGTGTCGAGGCGAACGTCCGGCTGCACCGGCGCTTCGTACGGCGCGTCGACGCCGGTGACGTTGGCGATCTCGCCGGCGCGGGCCCTGGCGTAGAGGCCGTGCTGGTCGCGCGCCTCGCAGGCGGCCAGCGGGGCGTCGCAGAACACCTCGAAGAAGTGCTCGCCGCCGACCAGCTTCCTGGCGTCGTCGCGTTCGAAGGCCATCGGCGAGACCAGGGCGACGACGGTGCTGATGCCCTGCTGCAGGTTCAAGCGCGCGATCTCGGCGGCGCGGCGCTGGTTCTCCCAGCGGTCGGCGCCGCTGAAGCCGAGGTCGCGGCAGAGCCCCTGCCGCAGGACTTCGCCGTCGAGCACCTGCAGGTGGTGGCCGAGGTCGAAGAGCCGCTTCTCGATCGCATAGGCGAGCGACGACTTGCCCGAGCGCGGCAGGCCGGTGATCCACAGCACGAACGGCTGCTGGCCGAGGCGGGCGCGACGTTCGTCCGGGCCGACCTGGCGCTTCTCGGCGAGACGCAGGTTGGTACCGGCGTCGGCGCTCGAGCTACGGCGGGTGGTGGTGCCCTTGGCGGTCTTGCGCTCGACGATCATGCCAGCACCGACCGTCGCGTTGCTCAGCCGGTCGATCAGGATGAACGAGCCCATCGTGCGGTTCTTGGCGTACGCATCGGCGGCCAACGGCCGGGCGCATTCGATGCGCAGTCGGCCGACCTCGTTCATCTGCAGCTGGCTGGCGTCCTCGCGGTGCAGCGTGCCGACGTTGATCCGGTAGCGGATCTGCTCGACGGACGCTGCGGTCTGCGTGTTGGCGTGCTTGAGCAGGTAGCGGGCGCCGGGTTTGCACGGTGCTCCGTCGAACCAGACCACCATCGCCTCGACCGTGTTCTGCAGCTCGGGGGCGTTGTTCGGCGCGACCAGCACGTCGCCGCGACTGATGTCGATCTCGTCCTGCAGCGTCAGCGTGACCGCGAGCGGTGCGAACGCCTCCTGCAGGTCGCCGTCCAGGGTCACGATCGACTTCACGGTGCTCTGCTTGCCCGACGGCAGCACGGCGACGCGGTCGCCGACCCGCACGACACCCGAGGCGATCGTGCCGGCGTAACCGCGGAAGTCGAGGTTCGGGCGCACCACCAGTTGCACGGGGAAACGCAGGTCGACGAGGTTGCGGTCGCTCGCGACGTGCACGTTCTCGAGGTGGTCGAGCAGCGGCGAACCCTGGTACCACGGCATCTCGTCGCTGCGCCGCACGACGTTGTCGCCCTTGAGCGCCGACATCGGGATGAAGTGGATGTCCTTGACGGACAGGCGGGCGGCGAATTCGCCGTACGCGGCCCGGATCTCGTCGAAGCGTTGCTCGCTCCAGCCGACCAGGTCCATCTTGTTGACGGCGATCACGAAGTGCTGGATGCCGAGCAGCGAGCAGATGAACGAATGGCGGCAGGTCTGTTCGAGCACGCCGTAGCGGGCGTCGATCAGGATCACCGCGAGGTCGCAGTTCGACGCGCCGGTGGCCATGTTGCGCGTGTACTGCACGTGCCCAGGCGTGTCGGCGATCACGAACTTGCGGCGCTCGGTCGCGAAGTAGCGGTAGGCGACGTCGATCGTGATGCCCTGTTCGCGTTCGGCCTGCAAGCCGTCGACCAGCAGCGCCAGGTCGAGGTCGTCGCCGGTGGTGCCGAAGCGGTCGGAGGCCTTCTTGGTGGCGCTCAGCACGTCGTCGAACACCATCTTGCTGTCGTACAGCAGGCGGCCGATCAGCGTCGACTTGCCGTCGTCGACGCTGCCACAGGTCAGCAGCCGCAGCATCTCGCGGTTGCCGTAGCGCTTCAGGTAGGTGTCGATGCCGTGGGCGTCGAGTTCCTTGTTGTAGGACATCAGAAGTAGCCCTCCCGCTTCTTGTCTTCCATCGAGCCACCCTCGTCGTAGTCGATCACCCGGCCTTGGCGCTCGCTGTCGCGGCTGCGCAGCATCTCCTCGATGATCTTGGGCACCGTGTCGGCGTCCGACTCGATCGCGCCGGTCAGCGGGTAGCAGCCGAGCGTACGGAAGCGGACCTTGCGCAGCTCGGGCACCTCACCCGGTTCGAGCGGCATGCGCTCGTCGTCGACCATGATCCAGGTGCCGTTGCGCTTGACGACGGGGCGCTCCTTCGCGAAATAGAGCGGCACCATCGGCAGGTTCTCGCGATGGATGTACAGCCACACGTCGAGCTCGGTCCAGTTGCTGAGCGGGAAGACCCGGATCGACTCGCCCTTGGCGACGCGGCAGTTGAACAGGTTCCACAGCTCCGGGCGCTGGTTCTTGGGGTCCCAGGCGTGGAAGCGATCGCGGAAGCTGAAGATGCGTTCCTTGGCGCGGCTCTTCTCCTCGTCGCGCCGGGCCCCGCCGAACGCGGCGTCGTACTGGCCGGCGTTCAAGGCCTGCTTGAGCGCCTCGGTCTTCATCACGTGGGTGTGACGCTGCGTGCCGTGGGTGAACGGACCGATGTTCAAGGCCCGGCCCTCGGGGTTGACCCATTCCTCGAAGTCGAGGTCGAGGTCCTTCACCATGCGGTCGCGGAACGCGATCATCTCGCGGAACTTCCACAGCGTGTTGACGTGGAGCACCTTGAACGGGATGCGCGCCGGCGCGAAGGCCTTCTGGGCCAGGCGCAGCATCACCCCGGAGTCCTTGCCGATCGAATAGAGCATGACCGGTCGCGCGAACTCGGCGGCGACCTCGCGCATGATGTGGATGCTCTCCTGCTCGAGTTGCTGCAGGTGGCTTAGGGCGTATTTGTTCATGAGCCTGCGGATGCGGGAGCTTGCAGCAGCCCGCGCGCGGCGAGCTGGTCGTGCACCGTGGCGACGCATCGAGCAAGCGTCAGGTCGGCGGTGCGCAGATGGATCTCGGCGGCCAGCGGGGCCTCGTAGGGCGCGCTGATGCCGGTGAACTCGGGGATCTGGCCGGCCCGTGCCTTCTTGTACAGGCCTTTGGGGTCGCGTTGCTCGCAGACCGCGAGCGGGGCGTCGACGAACACCTCGACGAAGTCGGTGCCGACGATGTCGCGAACCTGCTGGCGGTCGGCCCGATAGGGCGAGATGAACGACGTCAGCACGAGCACGCCGGCATCGGCGAACAGCGCCGCGACGTGCCCGATCCGGCGGATGTTCTCGGTGCGGTCGGCGGCCGAGAAGCCGAGGTCGGCGCACAGGCCGTGGCGCACGTTGTCGCCGTCCAGCACGTAGACCAGCCGCCCGGCGTCGTGCAGGCGCTCCTGCAAGGCATGGGCGACCGTCGACTTGCCGGAACCCGACAGGCCGGTGAACCAGACGACCGCGCCGCGCTGACGGAGCAGTCGCTCACGGTCGGTGCGGGCGACCGCACCGACGTGGCGGAGGATGTTGCGGGGGTGATCGACCATCGACGCGTGGATCGTGGCGGCCAGCGCCGCCGGCAGCACGGGGATCATCGAGTTTTTGCGATCTCCGACTCAACCGCTTCCGCAGCGACGCAACGACGTTCCGGGCACCGCCCGATCCGGTTTGGCCGGATCCCCGAGCGGAGAATCTTGGCTTGCCACGGCGACGGGGAGCGTGCTCGAATCGGCCAGTTCGGGCTTTCCCCAAAGGCGTGCGGTTGCCGATGTTGGACCGTGCGCCGAACGGGCGCCTCGCCTACTCCACGCCAACTCGCCACACAACAACCGATCATGAAGATCGCCGTCGTCGGTACCGGATACGTCGGACTCGTCACTGGCTCGTGCCTCGCCGACGTCGGTATGGACGTGACCTGCGTGGACGTCAACGTCCAGAAGATCGAGAACCTCAAGCGCGGCATCCTGCCGATCTACGAGCCCGGTCTCGAGGACATCGTCGAACGCAACGTCGCCGCCGGCCGACTGCACTTCACGACCACCCTTGCCGAGGCGGTGCAGGGTGCCGAAGCTGCGTTCATCGCCGTCGGCACGCCACCCGGCGAGGACGGCAGCGCCGACCTGCGCTACGTGTTGGCGGTCGCCAGGGAGATCGGCGAGAAGATGAACGACTACCTGGTCGTGATCACCAAGAGCACGGTGCCGGTGGGCACCGCCGAGAAGGTCAAGAAGGAGCTGGACGCGGCCCTCGCGGCGCGCGGCAGCAAGCTGCCGTTCGACGTCGCCAGCAATCCGGAGTTCCTGAAGGAAGGCGCTGCGATCGAGGACTTCATGAAGCCCGACCGCATCGTGGTGGGCGTCGAGTCCGAGCGCGCCAAGGAGACCCTGGCCCGCCTCTACAAGCCGTTCACGCTCAACGGCCATCCGGTCTACTTCATGGACGTGCCGTCCGCGGAGATGACCAAGTACGCAGCCAACGCGATGCTCGCCACGAAGATCAGCTTCATGAACGACATCGCCAACCTGTGCGAGCTGCTCGGCGCCGACGTCAACAGCGTACGGCAGGGCATCGGCAGCGATCCGCGCATCGGCAACCGCTTCATCTACCCGGGCATCGGGTACGGCGGCAGCTGCTTCCCGAAGGACGTCAAGGCACTGGTGCGGACCGGCGAGGAGAACGGCTACAAGCTGCGCATCCTGCAGTCCGTCGAGGACGTCAACGAGGACCAGAAGCACGTGCTGGTCGCGAAGATCGACAAGCACTTCGGCGGCAACCTGCAGGGCAAACGCTTCGCGATGTGGGGGCTCAGCTTCAAGCCGGAGACCAACGACATGCGCGAGGCACCGTCGCTGGTGATCTGCGAGGAACTGCTGGCGCGGGGTGCCTCGGTGGTGGCCTACGACCCGGTCGCGGTCGACGAGGCCAAGCACATGATCGGCGACAAGATCGCCTACGCGAAGGACGCCTACGCCGCGTTGCCCGGTGCCGACGCCTTGTTGCTGGTCACCGAGTGGCGCGAGTTCCGCGTGCCCGACTGGCAGAAGGTCAAGGCGGCGCTGCGCGGCCACGTCGTGTTCGACGGTCGCAACATCTACAGCGGTGCCGAACTGCGCAAGCACGGGTTCGTGTACCACGGCATCGGCGTCAAGTAGCACCGTCCCGCGCCACCGCTCGCCACCCAGCCAAACCGGACTCCGCAATGCCACGCATCCTCATCACCGGCGCCGCCGGCTTCCTCGGTTCGCACCTGTGCGATCGCTTCATCCGCGAGGGGTTCGAGGTGATCGGGATGGACAACCTGATCACCGGCGACCTGCGCAACCTCGAGCACCTGTTCCCGAAGAAGGAGTTCACGTTCTACCACAAGGACGTCAGCAACTTCATCCACGTGCCGGGGCCGCTCGACTACATCCTGCACTTCGCGTCGCCGGCCAGTCCGATCGACTACCTGAAGATCCCGATCCAGACGCTGAAGGTCGGTTCGCTCGGCACGCACAACTGCCTGGGGCTAGCCAAGGCCAAGAAGGCGCGCATCCTGGTCGCGTCGACCTCCGAGGTGTACGGCGACCCGCACGTGCACCCGCAGACCGAAGAGTACTGGGGCAACGTCAATCCGGTCGGGCCGCGCGGCGTGTACGACGAGGCCAAGCGTTTCCAGGAGGCCATGACGATGGCCTACCACACCTACCACGGGTTGGAGACGCGCATCATCCGCATCTTCAACACCTACGGCCCGCGCATGCGGCTGAACGACGGCCGCGTGCTGCCGGCGTTCATCGGCCAGGCCTTGCGCGGCGAGGACCTGACGGTGTTCGGCGACGGCAGCCAGACCCGCGCCTTCTGCTACGTCGACGACCTCGTCGAGGGCATCTACCGCCTGCTGCACAGCGACTACCCGTATCCGGTCAACATCGGCAACCCCGACGAGATCACGATCGCGCAATTCGCCGAGGAGATCATCAAGCTCACCGGGACGAAGCAGAAGGTCGTCTACAAGCCGCTGCCGAAGGACGATCCGACGCAGCGCCGCCCCGACATCACCAAGGCCCGGCAGATCCTCGGCTGGGAACCCAAGGTCGGCCGCGCCGAGGGGCTGAAGATCACCTACGAGGCGTTCCGGAAGCTGCCGCGCGAAGTGCTCTACAAACAGGAGCACCGCGATTTCGAAGGCTACATCCGCAAGTGAGGCAGCGATGAAGAAGGTCCTCGTCACCGGTGGGCTCGGCTTCATCGGCTCGCACACCGCCGACGAACTGCTCGGCCGCGGCTACGAGGTCGTGATCGCCGACGACCTCAGCAACACGCGCGCCGAGGTGCTCGATCGCATCGCTTCGATCGCCGGTCGCCGGCCGGTCTGGGTCGACGTGGACCTCGCCGATCCGGCCACGTGCCGGGCGTTCCTCGCCGGCCACCACGACCTCGCCGGCATCATCCACTTCGCCGCCCACAAGGCGGTCGGCGAGTCGGTGCAGAAGCCGTTGCAGTACTACCTGAACAACCTCGGCTCGTTGGCGCTGCTGCTCGAGCACGTCGCCGCGCATCCGCAGTGCGGGTTCATCTTCAGCTCGTCGTGCACCGTCTACGGCCAGGCCGCCACGTTGCCGATCCGCGAGGACGCGCCGGTCAAGCCGGCCGAGTCGCCGTACGGCAACACCAAGCAGGTGGGCGAGGAAGTGCTGCGCGACGGGGCCCGCGCGCACGGCTTCCGGGCCATCGCGCTGCGCTACTTCAACCCGATCGGGGCCCACCCGACCGCGCAGATCGGCGAATTGCCGCTCGGCGTGCCGCAGAACCTGGTGCCGTTCATCACCCAGAGCGCAGTGGGCCTGCGCGGGCCGCTGAAGGTGTTCGGCAACGACTACCCGACGCGCGACGGGACCTGCATCCGCGACTACATCCACGTCGTCGACGTCGCCCTGGCGCACATCTTCGCGCTGGAGCGATTGCTCGACGGCGCCACCGGCGAACCGGTCGAGGTGTTCAACCTCGGCACCGGCACCGGTTCGACCGTGCTCGAGGTGATCGCCGCCTTCGAGCGCGCCACCGGCAAGAAGCTGGCCTGGGACTTCGCGCCGCGCCGCCCCGGCGACGTCGTCGCCGCCTTCGCCGACACCGGCAAGGCCGCGCGCGACCTCGGCTGGCGCGCCGAACGCTCGCTCGACCAATCGATGGCCGACGCCTGGCGTTGGCAACTGACGCTGCCCCGCACCTGAGCGGGCGAACGACCATGCGCATCGCGATCCTGTCCTACGAGTACCCGCCCGAGACGGGCTTCGGCGGCATCGGCACCTACGCCTACTACCAGGCGCGGGCGCTCGCCAAGCTCGGCCACGACGTGCACGTGTTCGCCGGTTCGACCAAGGCCGGCGTGTTCCACGGCGAGCACGAAGGCGTCAAGGTGACCCGCATCAAGCGCGAAGGCTGTCTCAGCGGCATGCTCGACAGTGCCCGCAAGAAGCGCGCCTGGTGGTTCCAGAACCGCGTGACCACGGCGGTCGACGCCCACGAGGCGTTCGCGAAGGAACACCGGCGCAAGCCGTTCGACTTCGTCGAAGCGCCCGAATGCGGGGCCGACGCGATGGTGGTGACGACGATGCTCGCGGTCCCCACCGCGATCAAGTTCCACTCGCCGGCGCGCTTGATCATGAACATCTACGACACGCCGAAGACCGACCGCGTGTTGACGGCGTTCGCCGAACAGCTCGGCATCAACCAGGCGGCGGTGCTGACCTCGTGCAGCCAGTTCCTGGCCGACGAGGTCGTCGACAAGATGGGCGAGCGCGACCCGATCCACGTGATCCCCAACGGCATCGACGTGCCGCTGTTCGATCGCGACGAGGGCATCGACGTGCACGAACGCTTCGGTCTGCCGAAGGACAAGAAGCTGATCTTCTTCGCCAACCGCATGGAGGAGCGCAAGGGCATCCACATCGTGCAGAAGATGGTGGAGGGCACCCTGGCGAAGTACTCGGACATCGCGTTCGTGTTCGCCGGACGCGACCTGTTCGGCTACATGGAGAAGCGCATCCTGCCGTGGGTGAAGGACAACGGCCTGCAGTCGCAGGTGTTCTACCTCGGCCAGCTGGCGCTGCCCGAGGTGCGGGCGTGCCTCAAGAAGAGCCACATCTTCCTGATCCCGAGTTTGTGGGAGAACTGCCCGTACAGCTGCCTCGAGGCGATGACCGCCGGGCGCGGTATCGTGTCGTCCGACTGCGGCGGCATGCCGGAGCTGATCGAGGACGGTCGCACCGGCGTCCTGGCCAGGAACGGCGATCCGGAGTCGTTCGTCGCCGCGCTGCAGCGCATGATCGAGGACGACGAGCTGCGCGAACGCTGCGGCCGCAACGCGCGAGCCGAGGTCGAGAAGCGCCTCACCGACACCAAGATCGCGCAGCGCGCGATCGACGTCTACCAGGCGCATCTCGACGGTCGGCCGGTGGCACCGGTGCGAGTTTCTCGCACCAACCTCGAAGCTGGTGGACAGGAAGCTGCCGAGCTGCGGCAACGGCTCGCCAAGGCGAACGCCGAGCTGGAGGCGGCGCGGCAGCGCGAACGCCAACTCGCGGCGTGGCGGCCCACCTGGGGCCAGGCACTCAAGCAGGTGCTCGGGCTGGGCGGGGCAGGTCCACGCGGTGGGTAGGTGGGGTGGTCGTCGGCGGTCGGCGTCGACCGTCAGCTCCGGTATGCGAGCTCGTAGCGGTCGAAGCACTCGCCGATG
>DAIMFJ010000067.1:0-5669 GCA_036724695.1 Planctomycetota bacterium | reverse complement strand
CACGTCGAGGTGTGCAAACCAGCTTGGATCGCCGGCGATGCGCTCGATGACGCGCCGCAGTGCGTCGCGATCGCCGGCCGCGAACAGCGCGCCGTTGCGATCCGGGATCACGATTTCGCTGAGTCCGCCGAGGTCGGCTGCCAGCACCGGGACGCCGGCTGCGAAGGCCTCCAGCACCACGAATGGCGTGTTCTCGTACCACGTGCTGGGCACGACCAGTGCGTCCATCTCGGCGAACACCCTGGCGGTGTCGGCTTCCCCGTAGGCACCGGCGAACCGGATTCGCGGATCGTCGGCCGCGGCTGCAACGACACCGTCGATGTAGGCCTGGAACATCGGCTCGACGAGGCGGCCGTGTACGGTCAGCTGCACGGCCGCGGTCGAGCTACGCACTGCGTCGACCAGCAGGTGGGCGCCCTTCCACGGCGACAGCACGCCGCAGAAGCCGAGCCGTAGGGGACGACGCGGCCGCTGGACAGGGGTCGCCGGCGAACGATCCTCGGCCAGTCCGTACGGCACCACCGCGAAGCCTGGGTGATCCAGGCCATTGGCCACGAACAAGTCGGCCAGGAATCGTGACGGTGCGAAGACGTGGTCGGCTACCGCGAGATTCCCGAGTTGGGTCGCCTTCCTCGACAACAACGCCTGCAGCCGGGCCGGTGGCGCATCCGTGGTCGCCTTTGCAGCAGGATCCAGGGCGACCCCGACCAGCTCCGCGTGGTTGCAGGAGACGCAGCCGCGGCCCCCGTCGGGCGGTCCGGAGCACAGTTGCCCGTCCGGCCGCAGCAGTGTGAAGCGCGGGCACAGGAACCAGAAGTCGGTCAGCGTCACGGCGACACGCAGCGCGGCGCGCTTGGCGACCCGGAGCAGGTTCGAGCCGAGTTGCCGCAGGTGGAATGCATGCACGAGGTCCGGTCGTACTTCGTCGAGGACCCGCTGGAACCAACCTTCGAGATGCAGGTTCTCGTAGTCGCGCAACACGTCGTTGGGGTTGACGCCGCGCCAGTGGTTCAGGCGCAGCACGCGCAGCCCCTCGATCGGCTGTTCGAACAGGTCGATCGGCGCCCACTGCCGTTCGTGGTCCCAATGCAACGACAGCACCACGACCTCGTGACCGCGACGCTGCGCCTCGCGCGCGGCCGCCAGGCAATGCTGTTCGGTTCCCGAATGGCAGTCGGGGAAGAACTGGTGGATGACGTAGAGGAGCCGCATCGTCGATTCGTGGGTCAGCCTCGTGCGGCCAGGAGCTGCTGGATGCGTTCGTGGAGGCGCCGTTCGGTCACGGCCGTGTCGAAGTGCGTCGTGAAGCGTTGGCGCGCGGCGCGACCGAGCCGGTCCGCCAGCTGCGCCGAGTCGTGGAGTTCGCGCAGGGCAGCGGCCAAGGCCTGGGCATCGCCCGGGGCGACCAGGAGACCTTCCGCAGGGGTGACCGCCTCGGGAATCGACCCGCTGGTGGTGGCGACGATCGGCAGCGCCGAGGCCATCGCCTCGAGGACTGCAGTCGGGATGCCGTCCTTGTCGCCGTTCTCGGTTTCGACGTACGGGGCGACGAAGGCATGGCAACGTTGCAGCAGCGGCGGCAGCTGTTCTTGCCGCAGCGGGCCGTGCAGCACGAACTGGTCACCCAGTCCGCGTTGTGCGATTCGCTGCCGGAACTCGGCGGCGTACTCGACGCTGCCAGGGCTGTGTGGATCCTCACCGCCGACCACGTGCACTGCGATCGGCACGCCGTCGCCGACCAGTGTGGCGACCGCGTCGACCAGGTGGAGGAGGCCCTTCTTGGGTTCGATGCGGCATAGCGACAACACCTCGAACTTGCCGTTCGGCGGCCTTTCGCGGTGCTCCAGGGCCGGGAAGCGGCGGCCGTCGACCCCGTTGGGTTTGACGACGATCTTGTCGTCGATGCGACCGCGCCCGAGTGTCGACAGCTCGCGCGCGATCCGCTCGCTGGTCGCGACCACGAGGTCGCAGAGCTCGAGGTGCAACGGCACGAGCTTCCACGGGTGGTCGTCCAGCATGTGGTCGGCATAGCAGGTGATCCCGCGCGGCAGCTCGAGCAGCCAAGCCGCCAGCATCGCCATGAAAGACATGTCGTAGAAGAAGTAGCTGTGCAGGTAGCGGGCGCGGCTCAGCTCGACCAGCCGGGCGAACGTGCAGGCACGTTGCACGATGCCGTCGTCGCGGATCGCGGCGACGGACTTGCCGGTGTGTGCGGCGACCTTGGCCAGGAAACTCGCGAAGCGCTCGGGGCGCGTGCGTTCGAACCAGGCGCGGTCGCGTTCGTGGTTGCTCCAGACCGATTGCAGTTGCACCCGGCGTGGCAACAGCGAGGCGAACGCCGCGTGCAGTTGCCCGGGTTCGCGATCCCAATGGAAGATGCGCACGTCGAAGCCTGCCTCGACCAGACCCAGCTGCTCCTGGTGCACGAACGTGTGGGAATTGACCGGCCACGCGCTTGTCGAGGTCGCGACGATGCGGGTCTGAGCGCCTCGGCCGGGCTTGCGTCCCAGGCGCCAACGTGTTTGCGCATCGAGGAGCTTGCGATACCACTTCTTCAACCGACGCGAGGTGCTCGCCAGAGGCAGCCGATTCCAGAGGAAGTCGCCGAGCCGATACTCGCGGCTGGCATGGGTGCGGTCGAGTTCGGCGCGGGTCTGCCGTTGCGTGTCGCGGACCTTCAGCAGCTGATCGCGTGTGCGCTGCAGCCGGGTGCCGAGCTCGGCAGTCGCGCCGTCGAGAACGACGATCCGGTGTTCGGCGCGGCGGAGGGTGTCGGTGGTCGTCGCGAGTTCGGCCCGGGTGTCCGACAGCTGCGCCGCGGTGGCCAACTTCTCCGCAGCCGTGGTCGCCAGTTCCGCCGCCGTCGCCGCAAGCTCGCTCGCGCGGGCGGCGAGCTCCGTCGCCGTGTCCGCCAACTCGGCCTCCAGGATGGCGCGCTGTTGGCGTTCTCGGGCCAAGGCGGCGCTGGCAGCGGTTGCCAGTTCGCGGGTCGTCTGCAGCGCGGTCTTGGCGGTGGCCAGCTGGCCCTCGAGCATCGTCAGGTCGGCGCTGGCGGTCGCCAGGCGGGCGTCGAGGGTGGCTCGCTCGCGTGCCGCCTGGGCGAGCTGCGCAGCGAGTGCTGCCACCTGCTCGGTCAAGGTGCGGGAGCGTGCGTCGCTCGCCGCGTGCAGCTGCTGCTCGGCGGCGAGTTCGGTGCGCAGTCGGTCGCGCTGCTCGGCCAGCTCACGGGTGCGTGTGGCTTCCACCTGGAGTTGCTGCAGGTGCTCCCGACACGACTGCTCCTGGACCGCGAATTGCTCCTGCAGGGCCCGCAGTAGTCGTGCCCGTTCTTCGGTGAGATACCGGAGCTGCTCCTTCTCGGCCCAGATGCGGCGACTGGTCGCCTCGGTCTAGGCGAGGTTCTCCGCCTGGCGATCGCTCGCCACCTGCAGCCAGCGCCGTTGCCCGCGTTCGGCGCTCAGCAGACCGCGCAGGTGCTCGAGTTCGAGCGCCAGCATCTGCGCCTCGTGGTCGTTCGGCGGCTGGGCGCCGGTGCGGCGGCGATCGGCGGCGGTGCTGAGCTCGAGCAGCAGCGTGCGCGCCCGTGGCGAAGCCACGGCCAGGTGCTCGAGTTGCAACGCATCCACGGCGGCGTTGAGGAACAAGGCATAGCCATCGACCTCACCGTTCCGGCTGACATGGTGCGCGACGGCATCCAGCACTTGCTCGATCGCCGCATCCGGATCCGGGTGGCATTCCGCGAAATGGTGCAGCGCCTCGGCGACGACCCGGTTGACCTCCAGATAGTACGTGTAGCGGCGCTCGGCGTCGAACCAGACGGTGTTGCTGCCGTGCAGCCGGTAGGCGATCAACGGCCGGCGAACGTGCCGCAGGGCCCCTTCCGCAGCTGCCTGGAGGAAGAGCCGCCAGTCGAGGCAGTACTTCAGGCTGCGCAGGGAGCCGGCCTGGCGGCGCAGCCACTCGGTGCGCACGAACAGGTTGCTGCTGGTGATCAGGTAGTTGCGTTCGAGCAGTTCGCCGAACGACTGCTCGGCGGGGACGTCGGTCGCCGGGCTCGTGCGCGCGAACCAGCGAATCCACTCGAAGACTTGTTTGCCGTCGTGGACCAGGCTGACGTTGTCGACGTCGAGGCGACCACCCCGGGCATCGACGGGTTGGATGTCCGTGCAGACCAGCATCGCTTGCGGATCGTTGCGCAGGACGTCGCGACAGACCGCCAGGTGCTCTGGATGCAGCAGGTCGTCGCTGTTGAGCAGGGCCACGAACTCCGTGTCCACGTGGGCCAGCGCGGCGAGCACCGAGTTGCCGAGTCCGAGGTTGGTGTCGTTGACCTGGACCGTGACGCGGGGATCGCCGATCGCGCGGGCGATGGCGACGGTGCGATCCGGCGAACGATCGTCCGCGACCAGGACCTGGAAGGGCACGTCGCGTTGCGCCAGCACGCTCTGGATCGTCTGTTTGACGAACTGCGCGTGCCGGTACGACGGGATCAGGACGGTGACCTCGGGGACGGCGTCGGTCGCGACCGGGCTCGCGGCCCCGATGGCGAAGGGCTTGCGGCGTTGCCGCGGCGGCCCCAGGCCGATGCGATCGGCCCATGGGCCGCCGAAGCGCCGCAGGTCGAATGCCGCGGCGAAGCGACGATCCTCGGCGTCGAGTGCGGTCTGCAGCTGTCGGGTCGCGTAGGTGTCGCGCAACGCGTGCAGCAGGTCGCCGGTTTGGGTCTGGCAGGCGATGCGGTGCGCCAGCGCCCGCAGCCATGGCCGTTGCGCCAGTTGCCGGGGCGTGGCGACGGTGAGCAGCCATTCCTGTACCAGTGGGGTGTGGGCGCGCCAGAACAGCCGGCGGTGCCACGTCTCGGCGGCCTGGCCGTCATGCCAGGGGTGATCGAGCGGTGGCAAGGCCAGCGGCGCGATCGGCTCGGCCTGGTGGTGCGCGGCCTCGACGGCGCGGCCGACCAGGGCACGCAGCTCCTGGCAGAGCCGATCGAAGTCGCCGTCGGCCAGGCTGGCCGGTCGCTCCGCGCCATGCAGGCGGTTCCATCGTTCGAGGATGGCGTCGCGAACCAGGGACGCTTGTTCGACGGAGAGGCCTTCGAGCGGCACCACGCCGTTGCGATCCAGGATGCGCAACTGCACCGTCGCGCCGTGGCGCGCGGCGACGTCGATCGTCTGTTCGAAGTCGAACCACCCGTCCGGGGTGAGCGTGAAGCCGACGCTCGCGGGAGCGCCCAGGCGATCTGCCAGGGCCGCCAGCATGGCGATCGCCGGTTCGTCGGCGCGGGTCAGCACCAGTTCGAGCCTGCCGACCCTCGATCCGTCGAGAGTCGCCACGGCGCGGTCGAGCTCGGCCAACCGGCGCATGCGAAGCGTGACGCGGGGTGGCTCGGCGAGCTGTCGCCAGGCGGCGACACAGGCAGCCAGGACCGAGGCAGCCAGGGTGTCGTCGCCGTCGAACACCACTTCCGGAAAGGCGGCCAGGTTGGCCGTGAAGGTCGGCTCCGCGAAGCGCGGATTGGTGCCTGCGGCGTCGAGGCGCACGACCGCGATGCGTTCGCTGTCATGGGCAGCCGGGTTGCGTTTGCCGTGGTCGCGCACCAGCGGTGCCGCGGCATGCAGGTCGGGCGGCAGCACCGGCAGCACTTCGAGCACCATCCACTCCGGCTTGAT
>DAIMFJ010000066.1:7005-18984 GCA_036724695.1 Planctomycetota bacterium | reverse complement strand
CACTGGCGAACACCATGAACGTCGGCATCAACGGTATGGGGCGCATGGGCCGCCTGGCCTTGCGCGCTGCATTCGGCGCGGTGGAACGCGACGCCAAGGACCCGCGGCGCGGCAACCGCCTCGACGTCGTGCACCTCAACGAGATCAAAGGTGGGATCGCCGCGACCGCCCACCTGCTGGAGTTCGACTCCGTGCAGGGGCGCTGGCGCGCCGAGATCACCGCCGAGATCACCGCCGAGGGGCAGGATGGCCTGCGCATCGCCGGGCGGCGGCTGTCGTTCAGCGCATACGGCAGTCCCGCCGAGATCCCGTGGCGCGAACTCGGCGTCGACGTCGTACTCGAGTGCACGGGCAAGTTCTTGACGCCGGACACGCTGCAGGGCCACTTCGACCGCGGGGCGAAGCGCGTGATCGTCGCCGCCCCGGTGAAGGTGGGCGGGGTGCTCAACGTCGTGATGGGCGTCAACGAGCATCGCTACGACCCGGCGCGCGATCGCATCGTCACCGCCGCCAGCTGCACGACCAACTGCCTGGCGCCGGTCGTCAAGGTCGTCCACGAAGCACTCGGCATCGTGCACGGCCAGATCACCACGCTGCACAATCCGACCAACACCAACCTCGTGGTCGATGCGCCGCACAAGGACCTGCGGCGCGCGCGCAGTGCGCTGCTGAACCTGGCGCCGACGACCACCGGCAGTGCCACCGCGATTGCGCTGATCTACCCCGAATTGAAGGGCAAGCTCAACGGCCACGCCGTGCGCGTGCCGGCCCTCAACGCGTCGCTGACCGACTGCGTGTTCGAACTCGCCCGGCCGACCGCCGAAACCGAGGTCAACGACTTGTTCGCGGCGGCTGCCAACGGCCCGTTGGCCGGCATCCTCGGTTTCGAGCCGCGCCCGCTGGTCAGCGCCGACTACGCCCGCGACACCCGCAGCAGCATCGTCGACGGCCTGTCGACGATGGTCACCGACGGCACCCTGCTCAAGGTGTACGCCTGGTACGACAACGAGATCGGCTACGCGACCCGGATGGTCGATCTGGCCTGCCATCTCGCCGCCCAGGGCATCTGACCGGTCGACCCGCACTGCCGGCCGGGTACAACCCGGGCCAAGCGAACCATGCCCCAACCTCCTGCGAACGACGCCGGCCGCGCGGTCCGCAACTACGCGATCGTCACCGCCGCGTACTGGGGCTTCACGCTCACCGACGGCGCTCTGCGCATGTTGGTGCTGCTGCACTTCCACCGGCTCGGTTACACGCCGTTCGAACTGGCGTTCCTGTTCTTGCTGTACGAAGCGGCCGGCGTGCTGGCGAACCTGGTCGGCGGCTGGCTGGCGACCCGATTCGGCATCCAGCGCATGTTGGTCGTCGGGCTGTTGCTGCAGATCGTCGGCTTCTTGGCGCTGTCGCTGCTCGATCCGGGTTGGACGGCGAGCCTGTCGGTCGCTTGGGTGGTGGCGTCGCAAGGCCTCTGTGGGGTCGCCAAGGACCTGACCAAGACCGCCAGCAAGTCGGCGATCAAGCTGACCCAGGCACAGGTCGAGGCCGCCGGTGGCGGCCACCGGCAGCTGTTCCATTGGGTGGCGTGGTTCACCGGCAGCAAGAACGCGATGAAGGGGTTCGGCTTCTTGCTCGGCGGCGTGCTGCTGCAGGCGCTGGGCTTCCAGCAGTCGCTGTGGGCGATGGCCGGGCTGCTCCTGGTGGTGCTGGTGGGGGTGCTGCTGGCGGTGCCGCCGCGGCTGGGCAAGGCCAAGGCGTCGCGCTCGGCGCGCGAGCTGTTCGCCAAGAGCTCGGCCATCAACCGCCTCGCGATGGCGCGCGTGGCCCTGTTCGGCGCGCGCGACGTGTGGTTCGTGGTCGGTGTGCCGGTGTACCTGTATGCCGAAGGCTGGACGTTCGCGATGGTGGGTGGGTTCCTGGCGGCCTGGACGATCGGCTATGGGCTGGTGCAGGCGCTGGCTCCACACCTCGTCAAACGCAGCGCCGATGGGCTGGCCAGCGAGGTCCCGGCCGCGCGCTGGTGGTCGTTCGGGCTGACCCTGATCCCGGTCGGGATCGCGGTCGCCGTGGCCACGCCGGTGCCGAACCTGCAGGGGTGGGTGGTCGGCGGACTCGGGCTGTTCGGCGTCGCGTTCGCCGTCAACTCCTCGGTGCACTCCTACCTGGTGCTGGCCTATGCCGGCAGCGAGAAGGCCGCCGAGGACGTCGGGTTCTACTATGCCGCCAACGCACTGGGCCGCTTCGTCGGCACCTTGCTGTCGGGGCTCTTGTACCAGTGGGGCGGCCTTTCGTACGCGCTGGTGGGTTCGGCGGTGCTGCTGCTTGTCTGCTGGCTGGCGACGCTGGCGTTGCCCACCCGGCCGAACGTGGGCGGTCGCGCGGCGGCGGGGGCCTGAGCGCGGAGCGGACTCTGGGACCGCCGCGCCGCCCACTCAACCAGCTGCTGCAGCGCCTACTTCAGCAACTGCATCAGCAGCGCTTTCTGCACGTGCGTGCGGTTGGCCGCCTGGTCGTAGATCACCGAACGCGGCCCGTCGAGCACACTGTCGGTCGCAGCGACGTTGCGCCGCACCGGCAGCGGGTGCATCAGCAGCGCGTTGTTGGTCTTCGCCATCAGCTGCTCGTCGACCTTCCAGTCCTGCAGCGAACGTTTGACCATCGCCTCGCGCTCGGCGTCGTCCCAGTGCTTGATGCAGCCCCACGAGCGCGCGTAGAGCACTTCGGCACCCTTGGCGGCGCTGTCCTTGTCGTTGACGACCTGCAGCGAACCGCCATTGTCGCGCGCCAGCGACTTGCTGCGCTCGAGCACTTCGCCGTCGACCTCGAAGCCGAGCGGGTGGGCGAGGGTGACCTCCATGCCCATCAGGGCGGCGACCTCGAGCATCGAATGGGTCGGGCCGAGCGACTTCGGCTCGGGGTGGTTGCACCACAACAAGGTCAGCTTGCGGCCCTTCAGCGACAGCAGGTTCTCGCGCATCGTCATCGCGTCGGCGAGCGCCTGGCACGGATGCGCCATGTTGGTCTCGAGGTTGATCACCGGCACCGACGCGTACTTGGCGTAGCTGCGCAGCAGCAGTTCCTGCCGCTCGAACTGCCAGGTGTCGACCCGCGCGGTCGAACGCACGCCGAGCGCGTCGACGTAGCGCGACAGCGTGCGCGCGGCGTCCTTGACGTGCTCCTCGGCGGCGCCGTCCATCACCGCCTGCTCCTGCGGTTCGAGCTCGTAGAGGTCGTTGCTGGACAGGTTGATGCAGTGCCCGCCGAGCTGCACCATCGCCGTCTCGAACGACACGCGGGTCCGCAGGCTCGGTTGGAAGAACAGCAGCCCCAAGGACTTGCCGCTCAGGACCTGGCCAGGTCGCTTGCCCTTGATGCGGGCGGCGAGCTCGAGCAGGTCGTCGAGTTCGCGGCGGGTCAGATCGGCGGTCGAAAGGAAGTCGCGCTTGCTCACAGGTCCCGGTATCGGTGGAGTGGGCGACCATAGATGAGCCACCCGCTCCCGACAAGCGAAGAAGACGCGCACTGGATGCAACGTTGCCTCGACCTGGCCGGCGAAGCCGCCGCCGCCGACGAGGTGCCGGTCGGGGCCGTCGTCGTGCTCGGTGGCCGGGCGATCGGCGAAGGCCGCAACCGCGTCGAGGCCCGGCGTTCGCCGCTGGCCCACGCCGAGCTCGAAGCCCTCGAACAGGCCCTGGCGACGGTCGGCGAGAAGCGCCTGCCCGAGGCGGTGTTGTACTGCTCGCTCGAACCGTGCTTCCTGTGCGCGGGTGCCATCCTGCACACCCGCGTGCGGCGGGTCGTGTTCGCGGCCCGCGACCCGAAGTTCGGCGCGGTGCGTTCGCTGGCGACCGTGCTCGAGGACCGGCGGCTGAACCACCGCTGCGAGGTCCACGAGGGGCTGTTCGCCGACGCCAGCGCCGCAGCGCTGCGGGCGTTCTTCCGGGCCCGGCGGCCGGGCCGGGCCGGCGGGCCGGCTGGCGGCGCGCCGGCGAGCGGCGAACCCGAGCCGCCAGCTCCGTTGCCACCGGCCTGACCGGCCCAACCTGCGCAACTGCGGCAGGTTGACCGTTGCAAACCGCCCGCCGGTTCGGCACGATGGTCGGCCTCATTCGCCGGCTGCTTCCCCCTGGGAGCGGCCCGAAACCTCGCGGAGAGGTGCCAGAGCGGCTGAATGGGCTGGTTTCGAAAACCAGTTGCGGCGCAAGTCGCACCAGGGTTCGAATCCCTGCCTCTCCGCCATTTTTTCCCTGCCGCGTGCCCTTGCCCGGTTCCTGGATGCCAGTCTGGCTGCCCCGCGGGTGGTTGGAGATCGGGTTGCTGGTCGGCTCGCTGGTCGGGCTGGCCGCCGCGTGCGCGCCGACGCCCAGCCTGGCTCTTCCGCAGCTGCCAGGGTCCAAGTCGCGCGCCGTTCTGACCGCCCTGCGTCAGGTCGAACTGCAACTCGACGGGCCGCTGCCAGCCGCCGGCGAACTCGGCATCGCCCACGAAGCCGGCACCGAGCTGCGGCTGCCGCTGGTGCCGAGCGGCTCGTTCCTCGTGCACCTGCCGCCAGGCCCGGCCGTGGCGATCCTCCATGGCAGCGACGGCCGTCGCGACGAGTTT
The DNA here is from genome assembly GCA_036724695.1 of Planctomycetota bacterium. GTDB lineage: Bacteria > Planctomycetota > UBA1135 > UBA1135 > UBA2386 > JACKIC01. The sequence continues at coordinate 14,382 of DAIMFJ010000066.1, read as the reverse complement.
GCGTTCGTGGTCGGACCGGACCAGGTGCAGCCGGTGCGCTGGCAGCTGCCAACGCGCTGAATCCTCAGCGCAGCTGCTGCCACAAGAACGTGAACGCCAGCGCCGACAGGTAGGCCGCCTGCTTGTTGTCGGCCGCGCCGCCGTGGCCGCCTTCGATGTTCTCGTAGTACAGCGCCGGATGGCCGTGCTCGAGCAACTTCGCCATCAGCTTGCGGGCATGGCCAGGGTGCACGCGGTCGTCGCGCGTCGACGTCGTCAGCAGCACCTTGGGGTACTCGCCGTTCGCGACGACGTTGTGGTACGCGGAGTAGCGGCGCAGCCACTCGGCTTCCTTGGGATCGTCGGGATTGCCGTATTCGCCCATCCACGAGGCCCCGGCCAGCAGCTTGTGGTAGCGCAGCATGTCGAGCAGCGGCACCTGGATGACGATCGCGCCGAACAGGTGCGGGTAGGTGGTCAGCATGTTGCCGGTCAACAACCCGCCGTTGCTGCCGCCCTGGCACGCCAGGTGGTCCTTGCTGGTGAACCTTTGCGCGATCAGGTCCATCGCCACCGCGGCGAAGTCCTCGTAGGCCTTGTGGCGATTCTGTTTGAGTGCCGCTTGGTGCCATTTAGGCCCGAATTCGCCGCCACCGCGGATGTTGGCGACCGCGTAGACGCCACCCCGCGCCAGCCAACAGGCGCCGACCGTGGCGCTGTAGCCGGGCGTCATCGACACCTCGAAGCCGCCGTAGCCGTACAGCAGCGTCGGGTTGGTGCCGTCCTTGACCAGATCCTTCCTGTGCACCAGGAAGTAAGGGATCGACGTGCCGTCCGCCGACTTCGCCTGCCGTTGTTCGACGACCAGCCCTTTGGCGTCGAAGAACGCCGGCAGACTCTTCAACTGCCTGGCTGCGCCCTTGCCGATCGTGCCGATCCACAGGCTGGTCGGCGTCAGGTAGTCGGTGATCGAGAGCCAGTAGTCGTTGCCCTCGTCGGCGTCGACGGCGTTGGCCGAGATCGTGCCGAACTCGGGCAGGCCCGGCAGCGCCTGCCGCTGCCAGCCGCCTTGGCCGTGCGTCAGCACGTAGATGCGGTTGCGCACGTTGTCGAGCACGTTGAGCAACACGTGGTCCCGGGTCGGCGAGAACCCATCCAGCGAGGTCCGTTCGCCCGGCGCGAACAAGGTGTCGAAGCGGCGTTCGCCGGCCAGGAAGGCCTCGAGCTTGCAGGCCAGCAACGAGCCCGCGGTGTGCGTGGCCTCGCCGACCTGCCAATCCTCGCGCAATTCGAGGAACAGCCACTCGCGATGCAGGCTCGCCTTGGCGCTGTCCGGCTTGTCGATGCGCACCTGCTTGCCGCCACGCAGCAAGAACAGCTCGTTGGTGAAGAACGTCGGCGCGCGGTAGACGTAGTCGCGTTCGAAGCCCTTGGTCTGGTCGCGCGAGGCCACCAGGTAGACGTCGCCGGTCTGCCCCTCGGCGATCGGCTCGGCAGCGCTCAGCGGCGTGCCGCGGCGCCACAGCCGGGCGGTGCGCGGGTAGCCCGAATCGGTCAGCGTGCCAGGGCCGAAATCGGTCGCGACGTAGATCGCATCGCGGTCGCGCCACGAGATCGTCGACTTCGCCTCGGGCAGCACGAAGCCGTCGGCGACGAACTGCCGCGTCGCCACGTCGAACTCGCGCACCACCACCGCGTCGGCGCCACCGCGCGACAGCGACAACAGGCAGCGCGTGCGTTCGGGCAGCAGGAACGCCGCCCCCTTCCAGACCCAGTTCTCGCCCTCCTGTTTGCCGAGCGCGTCGAGGTCGAGCACGACGTCCCACTGCGGCGTGTCCTTGGCGTATTCGGCCAACGTCGTGCGCCGCCACAAACCGCGCGGGTTCTGCTGGTCCTGCCAGAAGTTGTACAGGTGCTCGCCGCGCTTGGTCACGTACGGGATGCGCGCCGTCGAATCGAGGATGCCGAGGATCTGCTGCTGCAGTTCGGCGAACAGCGGCGTCGCCGCCAGCACTTCCTGGCTGTCCTGGTTGCGCGCGCGGACCCAGTCGAGGGCCCGCTCGCCACCGACGTCCTCGAGCCACAGGTACGGATCGGCGGCGTCAGGGCGGTTCTCGGCAGGCACTGGCATGGTCGGGGCAGGAGCGGCGGGGTTCTGGGCGGGGAGGAACGGCAGCAGTGCCGCGCACGCGGCGGCGAACGCACGGAGGTCCATGGCGCGGATCGTAGGGGTGGAGGGCGCGGTGGCGCCAGTGTCGGGGGGTGGGGTCAGGCGCCGGTGTCGGCCACACCGCGCCGCTGCTTGCGCACGGCACCGAGCCGTTCCTTGGCCTCGTCGTAGAACATGTCCCGGGCGTCGATGCCGAGCTCCAGCAGTTGCCGCGCCTGTTTGGGCGTGCAGAGACCGACCGCCTTGCGTTCGAGCAACAGTTCGCGCAAGTGCTCGGCCTGCCGTTCGGAGAGCCGGGCGAGGTCGTCGGTCGGCAGCCCGGCCTTCTTGAAGTAGGCGAGTTGTTCCGACGTCGCGCGCGCGCCGCCGCCTGAGCGACGCAGGTGGGCTGCCAGGTCGATGCCGACCGCGCCGAACGGGTCGCGCTGCTTGAGCTGGTAGGCCACCGTCGCCTGGGCGGCCTCTTGTTCCTGTTGGGCCAGTTCGAGGGCCTGTTCGAGCGCGATCGCCTGGCCTTCGGCGCTGACCTCGCTGGCGATGCGCCGGGCGCGTTCTCGGACCTCGGGATCGGCGGCGGCGAAGATGTCGACCGCCTGCGCCAGCGAATGCCGGCAGTTGCTCGGCACGAAGTCCAGGACCAGCAGGTCCTGTTTGCCCGGCGCGATGCGCGTGCCGCGGCCGACCATCTGTGCGTAGAACGAGCGCGACAGCACTGGCCGCGCGATCGCCACCAGCGCGATCTGCGGCACGTCGAAGCCTTCCGTGAACAGCGAGCAGTTGACCAGGATGCGGATCCGCCCTTGGCGGAAGCGTTCGAGCGTCGGCGCGCGGTCGGTGTACGACGTCGTGCCGTCCAGCGCGGCGGCGCACTGCGGATCGCCGCTGAGTTCGTTCAGCACCCGCGTCAGCGCGTAGGCGTGCGCGACCGACGCGGCGAACACGATCGTCGGCCGGTCGCCGCGCTCGCGCAGGATCGGGGCGGCGATCTCCGCCAGATGCAGGTCCTTGGTCAGCACGTCCTCGACGTCGCGCGTCGACAGTTCGCCGGCGACCTTGCGGACCTGCGAGAAGTCGGCCTGCGTGTGCACGACGAACGAACGGATCGGGCACAGCCAGCCGTCGGCGATCGCGCGCCGCATGTCGTACTCGAACGCCACCGTCGAGAAGATCTCGCCGAGCGGCACCCGGTCGCTGCGGTCGGGCGTCGCCGTGACCCCGAGCAGGTAGGCGGTGAAGTGGTCGAGCACCGCGCGGTACGAGTCGGCGGTGGCGTGGTGCGCCTCGTCGACGACGACGATCCGGAACGCGTCCCTGGGCACCGAGCGCAGCCGTTTGCTCAGCGTCTGGATGCTCGCCACCGCGATCTTCGGCCGGCTGCCGTCCGGCCGCGTGAACTCGCGCCGTTCGGCCATCTCGACCGCGACCACGTCGTTGCACCACTGCGCGATCTTCTCGCGGGCCTGTTCGACGAGTTCCTGCCGGTGGGCGAGCACCAGCACCGGCCCCTTCGCGAGCCGCGAGATCTCGGCGAACAGCACCGTCTTGCCGGTCCCCGTCGGCATCACCACCAGCGCGGCGCGGTGCTTCTGCCGGTAGGCCTCGCGCACGGCCTCGAGCGCCGCGCTCTGGTAGGGGCGAAGTTGCATCGGACCCCGTAGTAGCGCGCTGGGGGGCACACGCAAGCCGCACCTGCCCAACCCCGCGTCCTGCGCATACCTCACCCGGTCCCGAATGCGCACGCTGCTGCACAACGCCCTGCGGTTGTGGAAGTTGCGGAACGGCCTTCGCCGACCACTTGCAGCGGCTCGGCGGTCGCGGACCGGCCCCAGAACAGGTATCACTGCCGCGATGCGCGCGTTCCAAGCCCTGGTCGGGTTGTTCGTCCTGTGCCTGTCCGGCTGCACGTCGCAGCCCGCCGATCCGATCCCGCCGCACGAGACCTTCGAACTGGTGTCGGCAGCGCTCGGCGAGACCCGCCGCATCAACGTCTACCTGCCGCCCGACTACGCGACGTCGACCACGCGCCTGCCGGTGCTCTACATGCCCGACGGTGGGCTCGCCGAGGACTTCCCGCACCTGGCCAACACCATCGACGAACTGATCCGGAGTCGCGTGATCGCGCCGTGTCTGGTGGTCGGCATCGAGAACACGCAGCGGCGTCGGGATCTCAGCGGGCCGACCGAGGTGGCCGAAGACCGCCGCGTTGCCCCGGTGGTCGGGGGCTCCGCGAAGTTCCGGGCGTTCGTCGCCGACGAGCTGGTGCCGGCTGTCGAAGCCCGGTACCGGTGCACCGCCGAACGAGCCATCGTCGGCGAGTCGCTGGCCGGTTTGTTCGTCGTCGAGACCTTGCTGCTGATGCCCGATCTGTTCGACCGCTACCTCGCGATGAGTCCGAGCCTGTGGTGGAACGACCGCCACCTGGTGCGCATCGCGAAGGAACGGCTCGCGGCGCTGCCGGCCACGCCGCGCACGTTCTGGTTCACCACTGCGAACGAGACCGACATCGCGCCGCATTGCGATGCGCTCGCCGAGATCCTTGCGGCGGCTGCGCCGGCGACGCTGACCTGGACCTACGCGCCACGCAAGGACCTGACCCACCAGACGATCTTCCGCAGCACCAAGGCCGCAGCGTTCGCGGCTGCGCTCTGGCGCCCCTGACCTGCACCGCGTCCCTCTGCGCATACCTCACCCTGCGCATACCTCACCCGGTCCCGAATGCGCGCCGCCGGCCGTAAGCGCTTGGAAGGGAAGGTGATGCGGATGTCGATCCGCCGACCAACTGCATGGCGGTCCCGTTCGCCATCGGCGTCCGCCCTGGGGAGTCTGGCAGCGTGGCTGCCAACCGCGCGGGTTGGCTTGGTATCGGCCAGTTGAAACCTTTGGTGTCGGCTATTCGCAAGGTTTTGGGGCGGCTGATCGCAACCTTCGCGGGCGCCGTGCGCATTCGGGACCGGGTGAGGTATGCGCAGGGGGGAGTGCAAGGGGCTGGGGAGAAAGGGGTTGGGGGAAGGGGGTTGGTGGGGACTTGCAGCCGGATGGTGCTGCCAGCGACGGGGGCGGTGGCGTAGCTTCTGGGGCATGGTGCATCGTGTACTCGGTTCTTCCCTGCTTTGTGGGTTCGTCGCTGCGTGTGCCGGGGCGCCGAGGGTGCCGCAGCCGATTCCGTTGTGGAACGGCAAGGACCTCGCCGGCTGGCACGTCGACGTGCCGGCAGCCGACGGCGGCCAGGCGGTCGAACCGTCGTTCTTCGCGGCCGACGGGATCCTGGTGTCGAACGGCAAGCCCGAGGGGCACCTGATCACCGACGCGATCCACCAGGACTACCGGTTGACCGTCGAATGGCGCTGGCCGGGCGAGCCGGGCAACTGCGGGATCCTGGTGCACAGCAGCACCAAGCGGCGGCTGTACGGGATGTTCCCGCAGTCGATCGAATGCCAGTTGCACGTCGGCAACGCCGGCGACTTCTGGTGCATCGGCGAGGACGTGACGGTGCCGGACATGGAAAAGCGCCGCGGCCCGCAGGCCGAATGGGGCGTCGACGAAGGCAAGCGCCGTCGCATCGTCAACCTGACCGACGGCAGCGAGAAGCCGCTCGGCGAGTGGAACACGATGGTCATCGAATGCCGCGGCCGGTCGATCCAGGTCTGGGTCAACGGCGACCTGGTCAACCACGGCACGGACTGCACGGCCGACCGGGGCCAGATCGCGATCCAGGCCGAAGGCGCGCGCTGCGAGTTCCGCAAGGTCGAGCTGCTGCCGCTGGGGGATTGACCCAGTCGGCGCTGCCCCAGTCGGCGCTGCCCCAGTCGGCGCTGCCCCAGTCGGCGCTGCCCCAGCCAACCCGCCGCCCGGCAAGAAAGCCGCAACGGCCCGCGAAGGTGGAACCCACCAGGCACCCCGGACACAGGAAACCGCACGCTTATGGCTGCTTCCTTCCGGACCTGACCAGGTTCACGCCGTCCCCTTGTCCGGGACCCGGCGGACCCCACCTTCGCGAGCCGTTCCAGCAGAACCGTTCGCTGAAATGGCGGAGAGGGGGGGATTCGAACCCCCGGCAACCTTTTGGGCTGCACTCGCTTTCCAAGCGAGCTCCTTAAGCCGCTCGGTCACCTCTCCGCACTCCGTTTGCTCGCTGCCGGTGGGGGCCGGTCGCGCCTGGACGGCGATTGGGGACGAACCTTGTAGCCGAGTCGCCCGGGACGCGCAACGCCCTCTTCCGCAGAACCTCCCGATCGAGCATGCTGGCGGCATGGCAGCTGGCCCAGGCAAGGACGGAACGGACGCGCCTTACCTCGTCGTGGCACGGCGGTTCCGGCCGCAGTCGTTCCAGGAGATGGTCGGGCAGGACGAGGTCCTGCAGTCGTTGCGCATGGCGCTGGCCCAGCAGCGCATCCCGCACGCGTTCTTGTTCTCGGGCAGCCGCGGGGTCGGCAAGACCACCTCGGCCCGCATCCTGGCCCGGTGCCTGAACTGCGAACACGGCCCGACCCCCGACCCGTGCGGCGAATGCGACCTCTGCCGCTCGATCCTCGACGGCAGCAACCCGGACATCGTCGAGGTCGACGCCGCTTCCCACAACGGCGTCGACGACGTGCGCGCCCTGCGCGAACACACCGCCTTCGCGTCGATGCGCTCGCGCTACAAGGTGTTCATCCTCGACGAGGTGCACATGCTGTCGAAGGGCGCCTTCAACGCGCTCTTGAAGACCCTCGAGGAGCCGCCGCCAGGCGTGGTGTTCGTGCTGGCGACCACCGAACTGCACAAGGTCCCCGCCACGATCCGGTCGCGCTGCCAGGTGCTGCTGTTCCGGCGCGTCGGCGAGTCCGACCTGCAGCGCCGCCTGCGCAGCATCGCCGAACGGGAAGGCGTGCCGATCCCCGACGACGTGCTCGCCGAGATCGCCAATTCGGTGCGCGGCGGCGTGCGTGACGCCGAGACCGCCCTCGAACGCATCCTGCCGCTGGCCCGCGAACTCGGGGCCGGCTTCGACCTCGCCGCCTACCGCTCGATCGTCGCCCGCGTCGGCGTCGACGCCGCCGCCGACCTCGCCGCCGCCTTGCTCGCCGGCGACCTCGGCGCCGCGCTGCGTTTCGGCCGTTCGCTGCAGCAGCAGGGCATCGACGAACGCGAAACGCTAGGCGAACTGGTCGAGACGCTGCGCTCGATCCTGCTGCTGAAGATCGACGGTCCCGACACCACCCTGGTGACCACCACCGGGGCCCTGCGCG
>DAIMFJ010000066.1:1028-6995 GCA_036724695.1 Planctomycetota bacterium | reverse complement strand
CCGCCTCGCCGAACTGGCCACCGGCGCCGAACTGCACCAGCTCGACGCGATGATCGCCGCCGGCATCCTCGGCCGCGACCGCCTGCGCCGCCTCGAGGACCGCGGCGTGGTGTTCGAGATCGCGCTGGTCCGCATGGCCCAGGCGGGTTCGCTGCCGAGCCTCGCCAACCTCGTCGCGGAAGCCCGTGCGATGCCGGCCGGCGGCCCGTCGCCGGCCGCAGCGCGCCCCGCCGGAGCTCCCGCCGCAGCGCGCCCGCAGTTCGGCAAAGGCCTGGCCGGTGCGCCGGCGGCCCAGGCCACCAACGCCCCGCCGCCGCCCGCCCCGCCCGCCGCTGGGGACCTGCGCGGCCGCCTGCTGCACCACTACCAGGCCAACCCGATGATGCACGCCGCGGTCGCCTGCCTGCAGCTCGAGGTCGTCGACGGCGGGGCCAGGATCGTCGCTCGCGTCGTCACCGACAAGCGCATGTACCGCGACCGGCTCGCCGCGCCGCCGATCCAGCAGGAGATCGCCAAGGTGCTGCGCGAACTGCACGGCGCGGACGCGCGGGTCGACTTCCAGGTCGATGCGGCCGGCGCCGCCGCCGCCGGAGCGGCCGCCGCGCCGCGCATCCTCGCCAAGGACGCCCAGCCGGGCCCAGCCGCCAAGCGGGTGCTCGACAAGTTCCGCGGCCGGATCGTGCAGGTCAATCCCGAGGATCGGCTGCCACCGGCGCCGCCCGCCGACGCCAACGTCGACGACGCGCCGGTCGAGGACGTGCCGCCCCCGCCCGAGGACTGACCGCCGCGCCGCGCGGCCGGTGCGTCACAGCTTGTCGACCGCGCGCAGCAGTTCCTCGGCACTCGGCCGGTCGGCGATGTTGGTCGAACTCTCGGCGACGTAGGCGAATCGCACGACGCCGTCGCGATCGAGCACGAACGCCGCCGGGCGCGCCAGGTCGCCTTGCAGCCCGAGCGCCCTGGCGAGCGTCAAGTCGGCGTCGAACAACATCGGGAACGGCGGCGGCTGCTCGCCGAGTTCTTCCTTGCAGGCCGACTGGAACGCCGCCAACTGCCCCTTGCTGCCGGGGAACATCACGACGATCTCGGTGTCGAGGGCTGCGAACGCGGCGGCGGCGGCCGCCAGCTCGGTGGTCTGCGTGAAGCAGTACACGCACACCTGCGTCGCAAAGCCGCGCAGCACGACGAACACGACCCGCTTGCCGCGCAAGGCGTCGAGGTCGAACTCGCGGCCGTCGCCGGTCGCGAAGCGGCGCAGCGGCAGCGGCTTGCCGATGGCTGCGGCCGCCAGCGCGGCGTCGCCCCGGCCGAGGCGGCCGCGGTCGCTGCCGCCGCCGTAGCGCAAGCCAGGGGCGCTGTTGCGCGGCAACCAACCGTCCTTCGCGTAGCGCCGGAAGATCGGCAGTTCGGCCAGTTCGCGCACCGTCCACCGACCGGGGTCGGTCGGCGCCTCGGGGCGCCCGGCCGGCGGCAGGGTGGGAACGGTCGGCGGCGTGTGGTCTGGGCCTTTCGCCGCGGCCGGCTCGGCGGTCGGCTCGTGCACCGTCACGGCGATCGGTTCGCCGGGTGCCAGCAGCTCGCCGAGCCAACGTTCGGCGACGTGCCAGATCGACGCGCGGCTCGGCAGGTCGGCGTCGCTCCACTGCCGATCCCACGGCGTGCGCGGCTGGGGCGGGGCGGCGACACCCTGCCACGCCGCACCGTCGCGCACTTGCCAGACCCCCGTCGGCGCCGGCGGCGCGCCGGCGACCGGCCCGTATGCGAGCGCGTCGCCGGCCCCGTCGAACAGCCAGACGTCGCCGACCAGGTGGCCGTCGGCGAACCGGGCCAACGCGCGCAGCTCGCCGCTGGCGTGCCGCGTCGCCCAGACACCGTCCGGTCGGCCCTGCAGTCGCCAGCCTTCGCGCCGGACCGTGCCGTCCGGGGCGTTCTCCTGCACGAACTCGAGCCCCGCCGGGCTCGGGTAGGCGAAACGCACCAGAGCGCCAGAGGCGTCCCGGCGTTGCCAGATACCGACCGGTATGTCATCCCGGTAGGCGCCGCGCGCCAGCAGTTCGCCGCTGGCCGACCATTCGCTCCAGGTCCCTTCGCGGTGGCCGTCGGCGAAGCAGCCGCGTTGCGCGGCGGGTCCCGGCACGAGCGGGTCCGTCGCGCCGGGGCCCGGCGGGTGCCAGAACCGCCACTCGCCGTGTTCGCGGCCGGCGGCGAAGTGGCCGCGGCACTGCGGCGCGCCGCCCGGGAAGCCATACGTCCACAGGCCGTGCTGGCGGCGCGCGGTGTAGCGCCCCTGCATGCGCAGGCTGCCGTCGGGGTGGTAGTGGGTCCAGGCGCCGGTGCGTTCGTCGGCGGCGTACTCGCCGCGCGCCTCGACGGTGCCGTCGGGGTACCAGAACGTCCACAGTCCGGTCTGCTGGCCGTCGCGCAGCGGGCCCTGCTGGGCCAGCTTGCCGTTGGCGTGCCGGTGTTCGCCGAGTCCGTCGCCGGTGGCACACGCGGTTGGCAAGCCGCCGAGGCCGGCGAGTACGATCGCCGCCACGCCCATGCCACGCTTCGCCACCTTGTCGCTCTGGTTGTTGCCGTGCATCGCCGGTGCCTGCGTGTTCGACAGTGAACGCCGGCCGCTGGTCGACGTCCAGTTCGCAGCCGCCAGTTCGTACGTGTTCCGCGGCCAGACCTTCACCGAGAAACCGGTGCTGCAGCTCGACGGCCTCGTGCAACTGCCGACCGACGACGGCGGCCGGGCCCAGTTCGGGGTGTTCGGCAACCTCGACCTGCGCGACGACATCGGCACCGCGTGGGCTTCCGAAGGCCACGCGCGCGACTTCACGCAGGTCGACTTCGTCGGCGGCTATGCGCGCACGTTCGGTACCGTCGAGTTCGCCGCCGGCGTGCGGCACTACCAGTGGGCGTTCGGCGACACGTTCCGGTTCGCGCCGTTCCCGTCGACGACCGAAATCTACGCGCAGGCCGGGGTGCCGCTGTTCGGTGGCCAGACCGGGCTCGAGCTGCACCAGGACGTCGACGAAGCCCGGTCGCTGTACGCGCGACTGCGCCACGACCACAGCGTGCGCCTGAACGATCGATGGAGTCTCGCGGCCGCGGCCTGGCTCGGCTGGTCGAGTCCGAACCACGGCGAATGGCTGTACCGCACCCACGAGGCCGGCTTCGCCGACCTCGGCGCCTCGCTGTCGCTGGTGCGGCATCTCGACGAACTGACGACCGCGCGGGTGTCGCTGCACGGCAGCACGATCGTCGCCGACGACTACCGCGATTGGTTCCAGCCGCGCATCGACGCCGACGTGCTGTGGGTGACGGCCAGCATCGGCTGGGCGTTCTGACGGGCCGCGCGGGGCTCAGTTCCGCCCGAGTCGCCAGTCGGTGAACACCGCGACGCCGCGGTCGACGGACAGTTCCAGGCGCCCTGGCGCGGCGGCGTCGGGCAGGGCCGCGAGCGGCAGTTCGGCGGTGGTTTCGGCCGCCGGGGCATCGACGGTGCCGAGCGACACCGACAGCACGTCGTCCCGCCAGATGCATCGGTATCGCAGCGGCGCGCTCGCCACGAACGGCCCGCGCGCGCGCTGCAGTTCGCGGCTCTCCCGCCAGGTCTCGCCGTCGCGCACCTGCACCAGCCAACGCGCCACGAACGTCGTCGCGCCGTCGGGGACCACCTGCAGCACCAGCGCGGCGAATTCGCCCAGCTCGATGCGCAGCGCCACCTCGGCGACCGGCGCGCGCGGCTCGCTCGGCGACACGTAGCGGAAGCGGGGCTCGATCGCGCCGCGCAGCGTGAACGGGCCGAGCGGCGCCAGAGAATCGGCGGTGGTCTTGCCGCGCGGGTTGTTGAGCACGGCCCCGCGGCCGGTGTCCTCGGCGAGCCAGCGCTGGGGCTCGGCGGTGCGCCAGCGGCCGAGCGTGCCGCCGGGGAACAGGTCCTCGGCGGGGTCGGCGGCCGGTTGGCGCAGCGGCGACGGCAGGACGGCGAGTTCGCGGACGACGGCGGGCAGGCCTTGGGCCGTGAAGGTGAACTGCAGCGTGCGGCCGGCGGCCCCGAGGGGGGCAACCACGCGCAGCGCCTCGGCGTCGGTCTGCGCGATGCGCGCCCGCGGACCGGCGGTCTGCCGGACGGTCACTTCCTGGGGGGGCGTGCGGGAGAGCCCCGACCACGCCAGGGTGCCGAGTTCGCCTTCGACGAGTTCGTTCGGCGCGGCGACCACCAGGGCTGGTGGTGGAACCGGCGCCGCGAACCACTGCGAATACACCCAGCCCGCGCCGAGCAGGCCGACCAGTGCGGTCGCCAGCACGATGGCCGGGCGGGCGCGGGCGCGGCGCGGCGCGCGGTCGAGCGACTGGCGCGCCGCGGCCAGCAACGCGAGCAGTTCGGCGTAGGACTGCGGCCGGTCCGCGGCGTCGCTGGCGAGCATGCGCCACACCAGGTGGGACACCTCCGGTGGGACCCCTGGCAGCGGCGGCCGCGACCCGGGGCCGCGCAGCGCCGCCTTCTGCACGATCAGGTCGGTGTGGCTGTTGCCGACGAACGCTGGCGCGCCGCACAGCGCGTGGTGCAGGATGCAACCCAAGCCGTAGATGTCGGCGCGATGGTCGACCTGCTCGGGGTGGTCGTACTGTTCGGGCGCCATCGTCGCCGGCGTGCCGAGCCACGCGCCGGTCGCGGTGCGCAGCGAGTCGGCGCCGGCCGAGGCGGGCCGCTGCTGGCTGCGGGCGAGGCCGAGGTCGGCGAGCTTGGCGACGCGCGCGAACGGTCCGCCGCTGCCGTCCGGCTGCAGCAGTACGTTCTCGGGTTTGACGTCGCGGTGGATCAGTCCGCGCGCGTGCGCGTGGGCCAGCGCCTGCGCGATCTGTTGGGCGAGTTCGACGGCGCGCGGCCACGGCAGTTTGCCGTGCTGGTCGAGCCACTGCCGCAGGTTCGGGCCGTCGATCCACTCCATGACCAGGTAGCACTGCTGGCGGTCGGTGACGCCGGCGGCGTGGCAGGCGACGATGTGCGGGTGCTGCAGGCCGGCGAGCAGGCGGGCTTCGCGGCGGAAGCGCGGCACGAAGCTGCTGTGCTGCAGCGACGGAGCGAGCACCTTGACGGCGCAGACGCGGTCGAGGTAGGTCTGGCGGCCGCGGAACACGAAACCCTGGCCGCCGCGGCCGACCAGGGCCTGCAGTTCGACGCCGGGGATCGTCGGCCAGCTGCCGGGCTGGTCCGGCTGGGGTTCGTCGTCGGCGACCAGCTGGGTGGCGTCCAGGGCTTCGAGCAGGCGCAACGCGCGCGGCAGCAGTTGGGGGCGGTCGGCGAGACGGTGGCGCAGGGCGGCGCGCGGGTCGGGGTCCTCGAGGCAGTCGCAGACGAGTTCTTCGAGGAACGCGTCGTCGGCCGGCGGTTGGGCGGCGTCGTTCACAGCGCGATGCCGCGCTTCTCGAGCGCCATCGACAGTTTGACCAGGGCACGCCGCAGCAGCTGGCGGCAGCTCTCTTCGCTCTTGCCGAGCTGCGCGGCGATCTCCTGGTGCGACAGGCCGACGATCCGGGCCAGGGTGACGATCTCGCGGTGTTCTTCGCTGAGCTCGTCGAACGCGGCTTCGAGGTTGGCCGCACCTTCCTTGCCCATCGCGACGAGGCTCGGCGTGGTCATCGTCGCGTAGCCGGCGACGAGGTCCTGGTCGACGCCGTCCTGCGGGTCGACGACGACTTCGCGCGCGATGTCGCGCTTCTGCGCGTGCAGGCGGCGGTCGTGCTCGACGAGCTTGCGCAGGGCCGCCGTGTAGAGCCAGTTGCGGAACGCGGCGTCGCCCTGGTAGGCGATGCGTTCGCGGGCCTGCAGCACTTCGCGGCAGACCGACTGCACGAGGTCGCTGTGGCCGAGCCGGGCCCGCAGGCCGGCCCCGGCGCGCAAGCGCACGAACGCGCGCAGGCTGCCGAGATGCTGGGCGAGCAGTTCGTCGATCGTCGGGTCGGGTGGGG
>DAIMFJ010000066.1:0-1018 GCA_036724695.1 Planctomycetota bacterium | reverse complement strand
GGTGGTTTGTGTCGCGGGGGGGGGGGGGGGGGGGGGGGGGCCCCCCCCCCGCGCCCCCGGGTTTGGGGTAGCGGGCGGGCCGGGGTCGGGCACGCTGCCTTGGCTGGAGGTCGTGGAATTGCGACTGGGACGTGATTCGGCAGCCGGGGCCACCTACTCGCGGCCGCAGAGCCGATAGACGAGGCTCAGGTGGCGATCGGCGAGATCGATGGCGAGGTGCCACAGCGAGAAGCGTTCGGTGCCCAGGATCGTCCACACCGTCATGAAGACGAAGAGCAGGACGACGGGGTTGCGGATGCGGAGGATCAGGGCGCGGTAGCTGCGGTTGGTCTCGGCGAGTGCGGTCGAACCGTCGAGCGGCGGCAGCGGCAGCAGGTTGAAGATCGCCAAGACGATGTTGCTGTAGCCGAACACGTACAAGAACTGGCGGAGGTTGATGCCGTGCACTTCGCTGGGTGGCGCGTCGGCGTGGGCTGCGACCATCCACAAGGCTGCGGTGGTGAGCGCCAGGCCGGCGAGCAGTGCGTTCATCAGCGGCCCAGCCAGCGCGACGGCTGCCATCGCCCAGCGGCCGCGCATCCGGGTGGGATCGACCGGCATCGAACCGAAGCCCAGGCCCAGGGTCAGTACCATGGCCAAGGTTCCCCAACCCATGTGCACGCGGGGATCGATCGTCTGGTGGCCCGCGTCGTGCGGCGTCGTATCGCCGCACCACGACGCCACCCAGCCGTGGGCGAGTTCGTGCAGGACGATGCTGAACACCATCGTCACGACGACGTACACGTAGTGGTGCGGATCGCTGCCGAGGTAGTGCAGGAACACGCGGGCAGTATCGCCGTACGGCTGGCCAGTGCCATCGCCGAGCCCGTGGCTGACGCTTGGAGATGCAAAGTTCGACGCCGTAAGAATGTCATTTCAGGCGATTTGTGTCGATCGGTGCGCTTACGGGACCGGGTGTGGTATGCGCAGGGTCAGCCCAGGCGGCCAGCCGGTCGGGGCGAGAGTCTCGGTGGGCGGT
>DAIMFJ010000065.1:0-19054 GCA_036724695.1 Planctomycetota bacterium | reverse complement strand
GTCGGTTCGACCGACATGGCGAACAGCTGGTACACCAAGGACGTGCGCGTCAAGGTGCCGGAATCGGTGCGGGTCAACCTGCGCGGCGAACTGCCGGCGGGCGTCTGCGCCAAGGACGTGATGCTGCACCTGCTCAGCGACGAGTTCTTCAAGACCGGTGCTGGCATCGGCAAGGTGCTCGAGTTCGGCGGGCCGGGCACGATGGCGATGTCGCTCGACGAGCGCGCGACGCTGACCAACATGGCGGTCGAGGCCGGCGGCTTCACCGGCATCATCGAAGCCGACGAACTGGTGGTCGAGTACATCGCCAACCAGCGTGGCACCGACCGGCAGCGCTTGCGCCAGCAGATCGTCGTCGCCGATGCCGGGGCGACCTACGGCAAGACCTTCGACATCGACCTCGCCACGGTGCAGCCGACCGTTGCCACGCCGGGCGACCCTCGCAACGGCATCGCGCTGCAGCAGCTGCGGCAGCAGCAGGGCAAGGTCGCCGTGCACATCGCCTACGGCGGCTCGTGCACCGGCGGCAAGAAGGCCGACATGGACATGTACGCTGGCGTGGTGCGCAAGGCCCTCGAGCGCGGCCGTTCGCTGCAGGCCAAGACCTACATCCAGTTCGGCAGCCAGCGGATCCGCGACTACGCCGAACAGATGGGCTACATCCAGCTGTTCGAAGGTGCCGGCGTCGAACTGATCGACCCGAGCTGCGGGGCCTGCATCAAGGCGGGCCCGGGCGTGTCGTTCCAGGCCGACGAAGTCACCGTGTCGGCGATCAACCGCAACTTCCCCGGGCGCTCGGGCCCGGGGCAGGTCTACCTGGCCAGTCCGTACGTGGTCGTCGCCAGCGCGTTCCTCGGCTACGTCGGCGGTCCCGACGAGCTGTAGCAGCCGGCCCGGCCGTGGGGTCTCAGGTCCCCAGACGGCCGTGCACCGCGTTGCTGGCCCCGCCGACGCCGTTCGGCGCGCTGGCGTCGAGCACGAACACCTGCGTGAACAGCGGGATGTTCACGAACGCCGCGCTGGTCGGCACCGCGATCGTCTGCGTGCCGGTGCCGTTGGCGAACACCGCGAACGTCGACGCATCCGGGCTGACCAGCAGGTCGCAGCCGCCGTAGCCGAACGGCGTCAGGTCGGCCGGCAGGTCGCCGACCGGCCAGGTCTCGCTCGAGAAACCGGTCACGAACACGCCGAACGAGCTGCCCGGCGCGCCGGCGAGGTTCAGCTGGTAGCTGCTGCCGAGCGTCGGCGCCGCGGTGGCGGCGAGGGTCGGTGTCCCAACGCTGGTCGCGCAACCACTGCCGAACGGTGCTGCGATCGCGGTGCCCGCACCGACGTACAACCACGTCTCGTTCGGCGTGCCGCCGGGGCCGCTGCCACCGAAGTGCACGAACGAACCCAGGTTCGGGGCGTAGGCGAAGAAGGCTTCGGTCGAACGCGTCGGCCCACCGGTCGCGACCTGCGTCCACGTGTTGCCGTCGTACTCCCAGGTGTCCTGCAGCGCGGTTGCGTTGCCGAAACCGCCGTACAGCACGACGCGACCGCGAACCTCGTCGTAGTCGATGCCGGCCCGGTAGCGGGCGATCGGCGGGTTGGCGATCTGCCGCTGCGTCCAATCGACGCCGTCGTACTCCCACGTGCTGTCGTACATGGTGCCCGGCGACACCGCGTTGTAGCCGCCGAACATCACCGTGACGCCGCGCGCCTTGTCGAACGCGAGGGCCGGCGATTCGAGGCCTGGCGGCGTGGTGGGCGTGGTCACCTGCACCCAGGTCGTGCCGTCGTATTCCCAGGTCTGGTTGCCGTTCGGGAAGCCGCTCTGCGCGCCGTACATCACGGTGCGGCCGCGGCGGCTGTCGTAGGCCATGCCGTAGAACGCGCGCGCGGTCGGCGAGGCCGCGGTGACGACCTGCTGCCAGTCGACGCCGTCGAACTCCCAGGTGTCGTTGGCGTTGGCGGTGGTGGTCGGCGAACGACCGCCGAACGCGACGATCCTGGCGCGGCGGCTGTCGTAGACCATGCGGTGGCCCCAGCGCGGCGGCGGGGCCGTGGTCGGCGTGAGCTGGGTGAACGTCGTGCCGTCGTACAGCCAGGTTTCGGCGAGCGTCGCGGTGGGCGACGACTGCAGGCCGCCGTACAGAACCAGGCCGCCGGCGACCGGGTGGTATGCGAAGCCCCCGGTGCGACGCTGCTGCGTGACGTTCGGGAACGGGTTGGGATTGAGCTGGAGCCAGGTTTGCGCGCCAGCGAAAGCGGTCAGCGAAGCCAAGGCTGCTGCCGTGCGAAGGATGGAAGGGGTCATGACGCGGGCAAGGCGCCGAAACGTCGCCAGAAGCCGGAACTGGGGCAACAACAGGACAATTGCGTCCAGAAATGCGCTTCTGCGTATGGAGAGGTGTCAGCGACCCTCCTCCGGCCTGCGATCCGGGATCACGTGCCGGTTGTCGCCGCGGCTGCGCTCGTCCTGGCTGGCGCGGAACGCGGCGCGCTCCTTGGCGATCTCCTCGAGCTCCTGGGCCGACGGTTCGTAGTCGACGCTGACCGTGGTGATCACCGGCGTGAAGATCCACGTCAGCGGCGGGAAGCCGTACCAGTAGTTCTCGGCGGTGGTCTGGTAGACG
The DNA here is from genome assembly GCA_036724695.1 of Planctomycetota bacterium. Taxonomy (GTDB): domain Bacteria; phylum Planctomycetota; class UBA1135; order UBA1135; family UBA2386; genus JACKIC01. The sequence goes on along the minus strand of DAIMFJ010000065.1, from coordinate 16,436 downwards.
CGCACCTTGTTGCTGCCGGTGCGGGCGATCTCGGCGGTCGATTCGTCGATCATCTCGCCGATCGAGGTGTTGCCGAGCACCGGCAACACGATGCCCAGGTTCAGCCCGATGTTGGTGGTGGTGCGCACGTGGATCGGCTGGCCGTTCATGCCGACGACGCCGTTCCAGTCGGTGGCGGTCGAATGCAGCGAACAGCCGGTGGCAAGGCTGGCAGCGGCGGTGACGAGCAGGGAACGCAGGATCGTGGTGGGGGTTGGCATGGGAAACAGGATCGCCGCGGCGCGCCGCCGCTGCAACCGAGGCCTCCAGTGCCTCGCCTGGGCGTGACGATGGTCTCGTGGATGGTCGACTCGCCTGCCGAAGACCCATGGGCGCCGCTGCCGACCGGGGAGCTGTCGTTGCATCCCGGCGAAGCGGCGGCACCGCGGGGCAAGGTCGAGGCCCCGCCAGCTGCGGTACCTGCCGAAGCGGCCTCGCCGGCAGCAGCTGCGCCGGTCCCGCCGCCAGCGCCGACTCCCGAGCAGGAGCGGGCCTTGGCCGAACTGGCGGCGAAGGTCGCCCAGCAGCGCCAGCCGGCCTCGTTGGTCGGCCAGGTGCTGCAGCGGGAACATCGCCAACAGCACAGACAGGCGCGAGCCCGGAAGCTGCGCGAGGCGGGCGGCGGAGCCGCTGGCATGCTGCTGGAGCCGCTGGCTGCGGCGCCAACGGCCGACGCACTCGTTCGCAACGCTTCGGCTGCTGGCGAGACGCCGCCCGAACGCGATCCGCGCCTGTCCGAGCCGTGGTTCCTGTCGCTGCCGAGTGCTGAGCAGGAGCGCCTGCGCAAGGCCTGGCGCCACCAGCACGAGCGGCAGTTGCTCGACCAGCCGCACCACGTGCGCGAACGCCATCGCCGCTCGGTCAGTGCGCTGCTGACGTTCGCGGTGGTCGCGGTGCTGGGGGGTGCGTCGGCGTTCCTGGCGATGTGTGCCGGTGGACTGACGGCGATCTGGTGGCGCTACACGCGGCCCGGGCGGTTCGGTGACCCGGTCACCGCCGCGACCTGCTTCTACGTCGTGCACGCGATTGGTGCGATCGTGAACGGCGGCGTGTCGCCGTCCTTGGTGTTCGACTCGATCCTGGTCGTGGCGATCGCCGCGTTGGTCGGCTTCTCGGGCGAGATGCGCAGCAGCGGCGGCTTCGTCGACTGATCGGTCACCACGGCGTTGCGATGCGCAGACGCGGGCGTTCGCCAGCCGGCAGGGTGACCAGCTCGCGGTGCGGAGCGCGGTCGTCGCGCGTCAACAGCACCTCCCAGGTGCCAGCTGCCACCGGCACTTCGGGCCACACGATTCCGGTTGCCGGCAGCTGGTCGATGGCACGCACCAGGCGATCGTCGCTGCGGGCCAGCCAGCCGCGCGCGACATCGGGACCACCGGGGCTGCGCAGGATCACCCGGGTCGCCGGCTCGGGGGCCGGCAGCGGCTGCCCGTAACGATCGACGCACTCGAGTTCGGGGACGCAGCCGGCCTCCAGGGTCACGTGCTCGACGAAGCCGTTGCTGCCGGTCAGTTCGAACGTGCCTTCGTACGGCAAGGTCGGCTGCACGGTGCCGAGCGCATCGGCCGCGAGCACGCGGACCAGGAACGAACCGGCTCCGAGGGAAGGCAGCGTGTAGATCCCGTCGGCTCGCCGGGCGTGGCGGGACCACATGGGGGGGCCGAGTCGCCAGCTGCCGTCGCCGGCCTCGGCGGGCTGGCGGAACACCTGCACGACGACATTGCCGACCACTTCCTGGGTGGTGTCCCGCACGTGCAAGGTGATGCCGGCTGCCGGCCCCGCGGCGCGCCGCAGGTTCACCGTCAACGGCAGCGATTCGATCGTGGTCGCCGCCTGCGCGAACGATGCCTGGTGCGGTTCGTAGCCATCGGCCTCGACCAGCATCTCGATCAATTGGTTGTGCTGCGTCGTGAACTCGATCGTGCCGTCGGTTGCACTGAGCACCTGACGGCCGGTAGGACCACTCAGCACCAGCGAGAACTTCGCCAGCGGCTGCTGCGACACTTCGTCGAGCGCGCGAACCACGATTCGCATCGATTCGCCGGATCCGGCGTTCGCGGCAGCAGCGGGTGGTCTGGCCTCAGGCGTCGGCACCGCTGCCGGCGGCGCTGGTTCGGCCGCCGAGTCGCGCCGATCGACGCTGCCGTCGGCGGGCAGCGGCGCCGCTGCCGCGGTGGGGGTCGGCTCGAGGTCCTGCGGCGCCGGTACCACCTCCCTCTCACTGAGCAACAGCCACCACAGCAGCAGGGCCAACAGTGCCGAACCGAGGATCGCGGCTGTTCCACGCATCGCCCCACTCTACCGCACGACGTGCCGCGCGGCGCAGGTCAACGGCGCAGCCACAGCCACAGCGCGGCGATCGCCAGCGTGACCAGCGCGATCGGCACGCCGGTGCGCAGGTGCTCGGCGGCCCAACTGCGCTGCTTGGGCGCCACGCCGAGTGCTTGCGCCTGTTCGACGACGATCAGGTTGGCGATCGAGCCGACCAGCAGCAGGTTGCCCGCCAGCGTCGTCGCCAGGGCCAGGATCGCAGCGGCCTGCGGGTCGCTCGCTTCGGGCAACAACAGCATCGTCAGCGGCACGTTCGAGATCAGGTTCGAGCCAGCCACCGACACCGCGAACAACGTGACCGGATCGGCGCAGTCGAGGCCCGCCTGCCGCAGTCCGTCGAAGGCCGCCGCCGCGTGGCCGGCGGCCCGGAACGCGTCGTTGACGACGAACAGCCCGGCGAACAGCACCAGCAGGTGCCAGTCGACGAAGCCCATCATGTGGCGCGTGGTCAGCCGCCGCGACAGCAGCAAGAGGCCGGCGGCGGTCAGCGCCAGCACTTCGTGCGGCACCGGGGCGACGCACAGGGCGACGGTCAACGCCACCAGGACGACCAGCCCCTTGCCGGTCTGCCAGCGGTCGAACCGCTGCTCGACGAAGGTCTGCGGTGGCAGTTCGCGCGCGAACCGGCCGCGGTAGGCCCTGGCCAGGATCCACCAGGTCGCCAGCAGGCCGGCGGCCGCCGGCGGGACGCCGTCGAGCAGGTACGGCGCGAACGGCAGGTCGAGCGCCTGGCCGATCAGCAGGTTCTGCGGGTTGCCGATCAGGGTCGCTGCCGAGCCGACGTTGGTCGCCGCCGCCAGGCCCAGCAAGAACGGCACCGGATCGAGCTGTTTGCGCCGGCAGACGTCGACCAGCACCGGGGCGATCGCCAGGCAGACGACGTCGTTGGTCAGCAGCGCGGCCAAGGCTCCGGTCGCGAACACCAGTTCGGCGAGCAGTCGCTGTGGGCTCTGGTCGCGCTCGGCGATGCGACGGGTCAGCCACGTGTAGAACCCGCCCAGCCGCAGTTGCGCCGAGACGATCATCAAGCCGAACAGCAGGCCGATCGTGCCGACGTCGATCGCGCGCCACGCTGCCTGGCTGTCGAGCCGCCCGCACAACACCAACGCGATCGCGCCGAGCAGTGCGGCGCCGGTGCGGTCGAGGCCGAGGCCCGGCACGCGGCCGAGCATCATCACGGCGTAGACGGCGACTATGACGAGGTGGCGGGGTCCCATGCGGCTCGAACGCTACGCGCCAGCCGGGTCGCTTCCCAGTTCGGCAGCGTCGCCCAGGGCCGCGCGCGCGGCCGCCGCCAGGTTCGGGCCGCTGGCGACCAACACGTCGCCTGGGCTGTCGAGCCGCAACGGCGCCCCCTGCCAGTCGGTGATCACGCCGCCGGCGGCTGCGACGATCGGCACCAGTGCACACCAGTCGTGCGGCTTCAGGTTGCAGTCGACGACCAGGTCGGCGTTGCCCATCGCCAAGAAGCCGTAGGCCAGGCAGTCCGCACCGTAGCTGGTCCACTGCACCGCCTGGCGCAGCCGGCGGTGGCCGGGATGCAGCAGCAACGCATCGGGCGTCGTGCAGTACAGGACCGCGTCGGCGAGCGGACGTTCGCGGCGCACCTGCAGCGGCCCCTGGTCGTGCCAGCCACCGAGCCCGGCGGCGGCCCACCAGCGCTCGCGCAGGGCCGGCGCGTCCATCACGCCGAGCAGCGGCCGGCCGCGGTGGCACAAACCGATCAGCGAACCGAACAGCGGATTGCCGGTCGCGAACGCCTTGGTGCCGTCGATGGGGTCGAGCACCCAGACGAACTCGGCATCGGGGCGGTCGGCGCCTTCCTCTTCGCCGAGCACGCCGTGCCCGGGGAACGTCGCCGCGATGCGCGCGCGCCACGCGCGTTCGATGCTGCGGTCGGCGGCGGTGACCGGCGTGCGGTCGTGTTTGGCGTCGATCTGTCGCAGCTGGCGGAGGTGGCGCGCGTCGTCGGCGAGCGCGCGCGCGAAGTCCAACAATTCTGCGGTAGCCGGCATGCCGCCTAGCTACCGCAAGCGGCGAGGCATCTCAACGTCGGCGGCCCGCACGGGGCGCGAACTTGGTGCTTCAACCGTAGGGTTTGGTGGTCTTCACGGCCGGTTCTTCGCCGGCCAGCAGGGCCTGCACGGCCGCCGCGACGTAGCGGAGCGGCGCTTCCTTCTTGCCTTGCGGGTCGTCGTCGAGCGCGCCGCTGTAGCGCAACACACCCTCGGCGTCGATCACGTAGCAGTGCGGCGTGGTCTTCGCGTCGAGCAGCTTGCCGAGCGTGTCGCCGCCGTGGTCGACCAGGATCGTGCGGTTGATCTTGCTCTCCTGGGCCTTCTTGCGCAGCGAGGCGTACGGCAGCTTGGCTTCGTCCTTGGTCTCGAACGCGTCATCGGCCGGCTTCTCGCCGATCTCGCCAGCGTTCGCCGCAACCCCGAACACCACGACGCCCTGGTCGCGGAACTCGTCGGTCAGCGCGTTCACCTTGGGTTCCGCGGCGACTTCGTACGGGCACGTCGTCGACCAGAAGTGCAGCACCAGCACCTTGCCGCCCTTGCCGTCGCGGTGACGCAAACTGTCGAGTGCGTACACCTTGCCGTCGATGCCACGCAGCGACAGGCCTGCCGGCAGCTTCTCGCCGACGGCCAGCACCTTGGGCGCAGCGGGTTTGGGTTGTTCGACCTTCGGCGGCTCGCCGGAGGGTGGTTTGGGGGCGGGATCCTGGGCGCTGGCCGAGCCCACGGCGACCAGCAGGACGGAGAGGAAGTGAGATCGCATCGCAACGCCAGATTTCGGCCGGGAGTGCTGGCCGGGCAAGGCAAACCGGCCAAACCGGGTTGTACCAAGCTGGCAAACGTCGCCGCCGGCAGCTCGGCACGCCCGGTTCAGCCGCCGGTCGACCGCGCCGCGCGGTGCAGGCCGAAGCCCAGCGGCAGGGTCGCCAGCACGCACGCCGCCGCCAGGTAGAACGGCACCGCCACGCCGTAGACATCGAACGCGCGCCCGAACAGCAGGGGCGCGGCGATCCGGGCCATGCCGCCGAACGTCTGCTGCATGCCCATGTACAGGCCGCGGTCGCCGGCCGGCACGACGCGCGACAACAGTGCGGTGACCGCCGGGAACGTGAACGCCGTACCCAGCGGCAGCAGTCCGACCGCCAGCGCCAGCGCGGCGAGCCCGTTCGCGAACGGCAGCAGCGCGATGCCGGCCGCCAACAGCCCGATCCCGATCCGCGACAGCCGCGCTTCGCCGAGGCGGTCGACCAACGGGCCAAGCGCCAGCGTGCGGGTGAACACCGCGATCGCCCCGATGTACAAGAACACGTAGCCGATGCTGGTCTCGTCGACGCCAAAGCGCGTCTCGAGGAACAGGGCCAGCACCGTCGTCACGCCGTGGAACGAGCCGATCGCGATCGCGTAGGTCAGGATCAGCCGCGAACTGACCAGCGACGGCCGCAGCACCACCGAGCCGAACGCGGTGCCGAGCGGCACCCTCGGCTTGCCGTCGCTGCCGCGCAGTTCGTTCGGTTCGGCGAGGAACCGCCAGGTCACCAGCATCGTCAGCAGGCACATCGCCGCCGCCGCGACGCCAGGGGCCGCGTAGGTCTAGACGGTGCGGTCGCCGAGGGCCGCGTCGATCGCGCGCCCGCCGCGGATCGCCTGCGAACCGAGCACCGGCCCGAGCGCGACGCCGAGGTTGGTCGCCGCCGACAGCCAGCCGAGCGCCCGCGCGCGCTGGGCCGGTTCGGTGGTGTCGGCGACATAGGCCTGGATCACGCCGACGGTGCCGCCGCCCATGCCCTGCACCAGCCGCGACAGGATCAACAGCGGCAGCGCCTCGGCGAAGCCGAACACCAGGTACGCGACCGCCGACGCCGCCAGCGCCGCCAGCAACGCCGGCTTGCGGCCGCGGCGGTCGGAGAAACGCCCCCAGAACGGTGCGCTGACCAGCTGGGCCAGCGTGAACGCCGCGGTCACCAGGCCGGCCACGGCAACGCCGCCATCGCCGAGGCGCTGCACGTAGTAGGGCAGCAGCGGCACGATCATCAACAGCCCGACCATGTCGAGGAACGCGCACAGCATCAGCACCAGGAGCCGACCGGGGATGCGCGGCAGTTCGCGCAGCAAGGTGCCGACCAGCAGCGCGCCGACCACCACGAACACCGTCGTCGCGGCCGGCGAACTCAACTGGGCGACGAGGTCGTGGGGCGGCATGCGGGGCGGCTACGTTCGCCGTCCGGGTGGCGCTGCGCAAGCCTGGAGGCCATACTGCTTGCCCCGATGTTGACCCTGACTGGCGTCTCGAAGTCCTACGGCGACCGCACCCTGTTCGCCGACGCAGCGCTGCAGGTCAACCGCGGCGACCGCATCGGGTTGGTCGGCCCCAACGGCGCGGGCAAGTCCACCCTGTTCGGGTTGATCCTCGGCGAGGAGCCGCCGGACGACGGCCAGATCCACCAGGAGAAGGGTTCGTCGATCGGCTACCTGCCGCAGGAGAGCCAGCCGCTCGGCGACGAGTCGGCGTTCGAGATCGCCGTGGCGATCACCCCGGACTTCCTGAAGGTCCGCCAGCAGGTCTTGGCCTGGGACCACGCCCACCCCGACGAAGCCGCGCACCGCGACGACCTGCACGACGACGCGCACGAGCGGTTCCGCGAACTCAACGGCTACCAGGTCGAGGCCAAGGCGCGTTCGATGCTCGGTGGGCTCGGCTTCCGCGACCGCGACATGGACCGGCCGGCGCGCGAACTGTCCGGTGGGTGGGTGATGCGCGCGCACCTGGCGCGGCTGCTGACGCAGGAACCCGACCTCTTGATGCTCGACGAGCCGACCAACCACCTCGACCTGCAGTCGCTGCTGTGGTTCCAGGACTACCTGCGCGGCTACCCCGGGGCGATCCTGGTGATCAGCCACGACCGCGAGTTCTTGAACCACCTGGTCACCGGCATCGTCGAGATCCGCCAGCAGAAGCTGGTCCGCTATTCGGGCAACTACAACAAGTACGTCGCCCAACGCGAAGCCAACGACGCGCAGCTGCTGGCCGCCTACAAGACGCAGCAGAAGGAGATCGCGCACCTGCAGGCGTTCGCCGACCGCTTCAAGGCCAAGGCCAGCAAGGCGACCCAGGCGCAGAGCAAGCTCAAGGCGATCGAGCGCATGGAGAAGATCGAAGCGCCGGTCGCCGACGGCAAGCGGGTCGGGTTCCGCTTCCCACAGCCGCCGCGCTCCGGGCAGCGCGTGCTGACGATGGAAGGCGTGCACTTCGCCTACGGTGAGACCAAGGTCTACCAGGGCATCGACCTCGAGGTCGAGCGCGGCGAACGCATCGTGCTGGTCGGTCCCAACGGGGCCGGCAAGTCGACGCTGCTGAAGCTGCTCGCCGGCCGCCTCGAGCCGCAGCAGGGCAAGGTGATCCTCGGCCACAACGCCAAGTCGGGCTACTTCTCGCAGTACCGCGTCGACCAGCTGCAGCCCAAACGCACGGTGCTCGAAGAAGCCTGCGCGACCGATCCCCGGATCCCCGAACTGTCGGTGCGCAGCGTGCTCGGCTCGTTCCTGTACACCGGCAACTCGGTCGACAAACGCATCGAAGTGCTCAGCGGCGGCGAGAAGAGCCGCCTGGCGCTGGTCAAGCTGCTGCTCGATCCGCCGAACCTCCTGCTGATGGACGAGCCGACGACGCATCTCGACATCGGCAGCATCGACGCGCTCGTCGAGGCCTTGAAGCAGTTCGAAGGCACGTTGGTGTTCATCTCGCACGACGTCTACTTCATTCGGGCCCTGGCCCAGAAGGTCATCCACGTCGCCGACGGCGTCCTGACGCACTATCCGGGCGACTACGATCTGTACCTGCACAAGACCAAGGCCGATTCGGCGCGCGCGGCGTTGACGCAGGGCGGCAAGGCCGCCGTCAAGGAAGAACAGAAGGCCAAACCGCAGCAGCTCGAACGCGAGAAGAAGAAGGCGCAGGACGCGCAGCGGCGCACCTTGCAGCGCACCGTGCAGAAGTGCGAGGAGGAGACCGCCAGGCTCGAAGCGCGGCAGAAGGAACTTGACGTCCTCCTCGGCGATCCCGCGGTCTGGCAGGACGGCCCGCGCGCGTCGGCGCTGGGTCAGGAACTGACTGCCGCGAAGAAGCGGCTCGCCGAACTGGCCAGCCAATGGGAGGCGGCGATGCTGGCGCTGGAGGAGCTGGGCGGGGCGGGCTGATCTGCCACTTCCGCGTTTCTTCGCGTCGCGAGACGATTCGCCGGATGCGCAGCGGAAGTAGGAGATCAGAAGCAAGTCGGCGCCTGCGGCCTCTTCTGGTCGGCGCGGCAGCCACGACACAACCTCTGGTTCGGCCGCAGGCAGCGCTGCGTGGTGGGGATGCGGCTCCGGTCCGGCAGGATCAGAGCTTTGGCAGCAACTTCGCCAACGCCAGCAGGTCGATGACGAGCACGCCTTCGACGCGGGTGCCGAACAGATGTGCGAAGTCGCGGCGATCCCCGGTGACGAAGTGGCTGCAGCGGGCGCGGATGGCTGCACACAACAAGGGGCGATCCTGAGCCTCCAGTTCGACCGGCAACGCGAAGGAGGCCGATGGCACGACCTGCAGGGTGGCCACCAGCTCCAGGAAACGGGGCAACCAGTCCGGCCGTTTGCGTCGCAGGTTGCGCTCGGCCTCCTCGATGGCGAGGACGCTGGTGAGCATGCCGACCGTCTCGCCAACCTGTTCGACCAGTCGGGCGATGTGGCTGCCCTGGCTGGAGGCCGAGAACAGCACGTTGGCATCGAGGAAGATGCGCATGGCTCAGCGCTTGCGTTTGCGCTTCGCCAGGATCTTGCCGATCGCGGCTTCGTCGCTGGCGAACTCGGCGATGCGCTCCTCGGTGTACAGCTCCACGGGGACGCTGACAGCGGGTCGCAACAGGATGCCGCGTTCGGTTGCCTCGACGATGACCTCGTCGTTGGCTTGCAGGCCGAAGGCCTGCCGGATCGCCGCCGGGATGGTGATCACCCCGCGAGCGTTGATGGTTGCTTTGATCTGCATGAAAGCAGAATAGCAGAATTGCAGAAGCATGGTAGGTGGTCGGTGGGTGGGTGGGTGGGTGTTCGGTGGTCCCTTGCAGTCGCCAACCGGGGGGCAATCGGCCCGGTTGGAATCCGAGCGCGACGTCGGTGTAGGAGGCCGCAAGCGTGTGGCGCGTCGTGGGCGATCTCGAGGCGCTTGGCTGTAGCGGATCCGTAACGACAAGCCGCAGTGCAGAGCCCCTCGCCCTGGGCAGGTCCGCCGGGCACGGTTCTTGTGGCGAGTCCCGTTTGCCTGCCCCTCGCCCCCGGTCCACCGCGCCGATGCACCTCCCAGCTGCGCTGCTCGCCATCTGCCTCGCCGCCACCGCCACCGCCCAGGACGCCGTGCGCGGCTGGTCTTGGCGCACGTTCGACAGCGACGCGTTCGTGCAACCAACGCACTTCGTCGCCTCGGCGCACGGCCGCACCGCGATCGTGCGCGCCGACGGGCGGCTCTACGTGCAAGGCCGCGAGAACCCGGGCGCCTTCGGCATGTGCCGGCCGCCGCAAGCCCCGGCCGGCCGCCGCATCCGCGAGGTCGTGCTCGGACCGAACTGCGGCATGTACGCGCTCGACGACGGCTCGTGGCAGCACTGGCCGCAACCGAACGGCTTCTACCAGTGGCAGCCGCCCGCACTGCCCGCCGGGACCACCTACACGCAGATCTCGCTCGGCGGGGGCCATGCGCTGGCGTTGCGCTCGGACGGTGCGGTGGTCGGCTGGGCCGCCACGGCGAGCCACGCGGCGTTGGCGGCGATCCCGACCCTGCCGCCCGGCGTCGGTGTGGTGCGTTGCCACGCTGGCGACGCCTGGTCGATGCTGCACCTCACCAACGGCAGCCTCGTGGCCTGGGACGCCGGTGGGGCCAGCCATGGCGCCAGCCAGGTGCCCGTGCCGGCCGGTGGCCTGATCTACGCGTACTTCTGGGCCGGCCCGTCGCACGTGATCGCCGAACTCGGCAACGGCACGTGGCTCGCATGGGGCGACAACACGTCTGGGCAATGCGACATCCCGCCCTTGCCGGCCGGGGTCGTCTACGTGGCGTTCGCTTGCGGCAGCCACCACACCGTCGCCTTGCGTTCGGATGGCACCGTGGCCGCCTGGGGCGACCACACGGCCGGCCAGTGTGCGCCGATCGCCATTCCCGCCGGCCGCCGCGTCGTGCAGATCGCCGCCGGCAAGCAGTCGACTCTGGTGCTGCTGGACGATGGTACGTTGCTGTCGGCGGGCGGGGCGGACGGCGATGCGCCGCTGACGCAGCCCGACCAAGGTGAACGCTTCCGCGCGATCGCCGTGGGCCCGGTCACGTCGCTCGCGGTGACGGACCAGGGGCGCATCCTGCCGCTGGGCACGCCGGCGTTCGGCCTCGCCAACGTGCCGCCGTTGCCGCCAGGCGTCACCTACGAACACGCGGCCCTCGGCTGGCAACACGCGGCGGCATTGCGTTCGGATGGTGACGTGGTCGCTTGGGGCGAAGCCGCCGATGGGCGTACCGCAGTGCCGCCGCTCCCGGCGAACGTGCGCTACGTGCAGATGGCACCCGGCGGCCGCCGCACGGTGCTGGTGCGTTCGGACGGCGTGGCCCTGGCGATCGGCGCGCCGCCCTTGGCGATCCCGACCCTGCCGCAAGGGGTGCGCTATGTCGCGGCGGATTGCGAAGCCGACGCCGTGCTGCTGCTGCGTTCGGACGGGGCTCTGGAGTTGGGTGGCAACAGTGTTCCCAATTTGCCGACCGGCGTGGTCTACACCGACCTGGCGACCAGTGATTGGTATCGCGCGGCCTTGCGCTCGGACGGCCAGATCGTCGCCTGGTGGCCCGGCGGAGCGCCGACACCGATCGCCGTACCCGCCTTGCCGGCAGGTGTGCACTATGTCGAGGTCGACGGCGCGCAGGACTTCACGATCGCGCGCCGTTCGGACGGGCAGGTGGTGTCGTTTGGTCATGGCTTGACGAACTGGCACAGCCAGCCCTTGCCGCTGCAGGCGGGCGAGAGCTACTTGCAGGTCTCGGCATACTCGTCGTTCGTCGCCGCGCGGGTCGGTCCAACCAGCACCTACATCGGTTTCGGCAGCGGCTGTGCCGGCTCACAGTCCGCCCCGCGTCTGGTGCCGAGCGACACGCCGCGGCTCGGCGAGACGATGGCGGTGCGGGTGTTCGGCCTGCCAGTCGACGTCGCGTTGTTGGTGTTCGGCTGGCAGCGCACCGGTGGCTGGTCCTTGGCGTCGCAAGGTGCGCCGGGCTGCGTGCAGGAAGTGAGCGTCGACGCCGTGCAATGGCTGTTCGGCCAGCAAGGCCAGGCGCAGGCCGAACTGGCGATGCCAGCGGTTGGGGCGTTGCTGGGCCTGCGGTTCGTGCAGCAGGCGATCGTGCTGGATCCCGGTGCCAATGCGCTCGGTGCGGTGCTGTCGTCGGCGGCGGAAGGTGTGGTGGGGCGGTAGGAATGTCGGAAGTGTCGCACTGGGCACAGCGGTCGGTGCTACGTGTTTCCACCTATGGGCGTGGTGCTCCAAGGCGGCGTTGGTACGGGGCTTGCGCAATCGATATGCATCGCGTAGACTGGTCCATGGCGTGCGATTCGCACCCACTGGAGGTCTCGATGATCGAGCCGGTATCGCGAGTGATTCCGACGCATGCGTGCTGGCGCGATAGGAGCCCAGCCCAGCCCAGCCCAGCCCAGCCCAGCCCAGCCCAGCCCAGCCCAGCCCAGCCTTCGTCCTGCCGATGGCTGCACCTCGTGCTGTCACTCGTCGCTTGGCTCGGCTGCGTCGGCACCGTCCACGCGCAGACCTGGGAACCCCTGCGCAGCGACTACCGCAACCTGCGCGGCATCAACTTCGTCGCCGAGTTCCCGGACCTCGCCGGTGCGCCGGACTTCTTCGGCGTCGCATCGCCGACGGCGATGTGGCAATTCTACCACCAGCACCCCAGCAACGCTGCGCGCATCGACCAGCAGTTGGACTGGGTGAAGCGTTGTGGGGTCAACGCCGTGCGGGTCTTCCTGTCGTTCCCGTCCTGGCTGCACCATCGCGCCAACCCTGGTCCCAACGGCAACCATTTCGTGGTCAACTTCCACGACTTCGTGCAGCGTTGTCACGCGCGGCGCATCTACGTGATGCCGGTGTTCTGGAGCGACATCTCCGTGCACAGCAATCAGGCGCTGCTCAAGATGCTGCAGCTGGATGGTTTTATTTCCCCACGGTCGGTAGCCAGGGGCAGCGCTGGTATTGCCAGCTCCTGGTCGAGGAGTACGTGGTCACTGGGTCGCCGCCGGCAGCAATCCGGACCGGGCGGTTCGCGGCGTCTCGCGGGCATTGGTTCGGCGTAGCCAGGCAATAGGTGAAGTCATGAGGAAGTTCAAGTTGCGGGTGTTGGTGGCGCTTTCTGTGCTGTGGGTTGCGGGTGTAGCAAATGCGCAGTATCCTGCGGATGGTTGGTTTGTCGGGCATCAGTACACCCCTTATGTGGCGTATGACAGATACCTCACGGGCGCATGGGGGTGGTCAAGTATTCCAGGCAACCTATCGCAGGTCGTATATGACCATGGATCGATGGTGTTCGTCAAGGACATATGGGGGTCCGTGAACCCGTTGCTGGTGGATCCAGTGACGCTCACTCAAACATTTGTCTACCCGTATAGTTTCAGTGCGTGGGCTGGCAATGGCTTCGTTGCCAGAGGTCGAATCTGGGTGCTGGGTGGATCGGGTAGTTTGGCGTTTGCTCTGATCGATCAAACGCCAGGGCCTGGTAATAGTGCTATAGTGTACTTGGGCGACGTGCGTGCGGCGGTCAGGCAGGTGTATCCGCAATTCGGGAATATTGGCGCTGCATGCACCAATGGACGAGAATTGTTCTTCGGGTCGACGATCGATGCTGCGATCCCGTTTCACATATTCGCAATGGACCTGGCTGCGCAAAACCCGATCGCCACGATTCGCCCGATCGCCAACCTCGCATCTCGTCCTGGCCGACCGGTTGGCTCGCTTGCCTCGGTGGGCTTCACCATGAAGATGGGGCGTGATGGAGATCTGATGTTGCTCGATGGCAATCTGGTGCGGGTCGATACGCGCACCGGTGCGGTGCAGACCGTGGACTCCGCGCTGTGGTGGGCGGGGCATTCGGCGCCTGGGTGGAGAACCCCAAACGCCGAATTTGGCTACAATGTCTGGGAGAACGAGGCTCTCGCGCTGGATGAAGACAATTCTGGGTGGCACATCGACCGCGTATTCCGGTACGCCGGCGGCGCCTGGTCGCTCTTGCCACAGTTTTCGCCGTTCGACATGGGGTACCCGGAGACCACCTCGCCGGTGCCGTTCTTGCTGTATGGCGAGGGATGCTTGAACTCGCTCGGCAAGGAGCCACGCATGGGGTGGCGGGCGCTACCGCGCCAGGGGCAGTCGTTTGGCTTGACCCTGCGCGATGCCGAGCCCAATGGACTCGGCGTCTTCTGGATCGGCGGCAGCGACGCACATTGGAACGGTCTCGGTGCGCTCCCGCTCGATGCCTCGGTGTTCGGGGCGTCCGGTTGCCGCATCTTCGCTTCCTGTGACATGACCTACCTGGCCATCACGGATGGTTCGGGCAGTGCTTCGGTGTCGATCGCCGTGCCCAGCAACCCGGTGCTCAACGGCTACGAAGTGTTCGCCCAGACGATCTCTGCCTCGGGCGTCAATGGGGCCGGCTTCGTCGCCAGCGATGCGGTGGCGATTAGGATTCGTTGATGGTGGGCTCGGGCCCCGCGGTGTATGTCGCGCAGCTCGATTGGCCGAACGCGCCCGGTGCCGTGCTGTCACCGGCGGCATAAGGTGTAGTAGGGCGCTGACGCCCCGCCTCAGCCCTTCTTCTTGCGCTCCTGCTTCTCGAACGGGTGCGCGAACGCCTGCGGCGCCACGCCCTGCAGCAGCGTGCACTGCTGCTTCTCGATGTCGTCGCCGACGCCGGCGACCAGCGTGCGCAGCCGTTCCATCTGCCAGAGCCCGGTCAACAAGCGCAGGCCCTGCACGCGCGTGCGCAGTTGCTCGCATTGCAGTGCCGCGACGCGCTGTTCGCTGGGGTCGTGTTTGGCGGCGTGGTGGCACAAAGCCAGCATCGTCACCAGGTGCTCGATCGCCTTGCCGAGCCGCTGCAGCGGGATCTGCGCGCGCGTCAGTTCGAGCTGGAACCACAGGTTGGTGCCGAGGTACGCCCAGCGCAGCCAGCGCAGCCGCCGTTCGGCGAAACGCGCGTAGCCGCGCAGGCCGGCGGGCAGCAGTTGGTAGCGCGGGATCCAGTGGGTGGGCAGCAGCAGCAGCGGCAGGCACAGCAGCTCGAGCAAGAGGTTCCAGAGAATCCAGAACTTCAGCTTCCAGAACGAACCGTTGCCGAGCAGCCGCAGCGTGGCCTGCAGCACCTTGCCGGGCTGCGCGAAGATCGTCAGCGGCGTGATGCGCAGCAGGCGTTCTGGTGCCGGCAGCGGCTTGCCGTCTTGGCCTTGGTTCAGCGATTGCAGCACGCCGAGCATGCCGGCCATGTACTTCGTCGTCCACGCGTCGGTGACGTCCTTGACCATGCCCATCAGGATCAGGTCGTCTTCGCCCTCGACGACGCCGAACACGTGCATGTTGTGCCGCGCGTCGTGCACGCGCGACGACTGGTCGAACGAACGGCCACCGAGCACGCGTTCGCAGGCGATCTGCGATTCGAGGGCGCTGGTCGCGGCGGCTGACTTGGTCAGGTCGCGTAGCCCGGCGAGGTCGACGCCGCTCTGGTCCTGGTGCAGCGACAGGTGGCTCAGTGCCCGCGATTGCAAGGCACCACCGAGCATGCGGCCCAGGTGCTGGCGCGGTAGCTCGTGCTTGACGACCAGCCCGCCGACGCCTTCGCGGCTGGTGGCGTAGGCGGCGGCGTCGGCGGCGAACATGCGCTGGTAGCCGGCGGCCATCGCCGCCAGCATGCAGCGGCCCATGCGCAGGCAGTAGAACAGCACCTCGACGCCGTCGGCCTGGATCTGCTCGCTGGCCGCCAAGGGGTAGTTGTCGAAGTGCAGTCGCGAGTTGTGGTTGGCCGTGAAGGCGCCGGTGTTCGACGACGTGCAGCGGAACTCGTAGTCGGCTGGCTGGCCGCCGAGCGAATCGCCGCGCGCGATGTCGCGTTCGGGCAGACGCGTCACGAACAGCCCGACCTTCTTGCCGTCCTTGCCGAGCCGCGCGACCACGCCGACCAGCGCGCCGTGCGTCGCGTTGGTGATCCACAGCTTGTTGCGGTCGCCGGCCGCGAACAGCCGGAAGCCGCCTTGCGGGTCGGGTTCGACGTAGGCGCGCACCTTCTTGGCGTTGACGCCGATGCCGACCTCGGTGAGCCCGAACGCCATCAGCTGGCCTTCGGCGACCAGCGGCAGGAACAGCTGCTTCTGCCCGTCGGTGCCGTAGGCGAGCAGCGAGCCAGCCCCGATCGTCAGTTCGCCGGAGATCTCGACGGCGAGCGGGCCGAGCCCGTTGGCGGCCAGTTCTTCTTCGAGCAGGGCCAGTTCGACGTAGCCGCGGCCGCGGCCACCGAACTCGGCCGGCACCGTGAAGCCGTAGGCGCCGTCCTGGGCGACCGCCGTGCGCAGCGCGGCGGACAGCTTGCCGTCGGCGGTGAAGGCCTCGCCGCGGGCCAGGCAGCCGAACGCCGCGCCGAGGATCGCCGCATCGGCGGCACCGGCGCGGTCGGCGGACTGCGCGCCGCCCTGCAGTTCGCTGGTGTCGGGCAGCGGCCCGTAGATCAGCCGTTCGACGAGGCCCTTCTTGTGGCGGCCGAGGCGGGCCGCCGCCTGCCGGGCGGCGTCGTCGAGCGCGCCGACGTCGCGCGCCGAGTCGGCGTCGCCGGCGGCGGCGAGCGCGGCGGCGGCGGTGGAGGTGGGGGGCGGGACGGGCTGGTTCGGGGCTGGGGTGGTCACGGCGGATCGGGGGCGAGCATGGTGCCCGGTTGGGCGCCCGGAAGGAACGTCCTAACTGCCCGCTTCCTTTCACGGCGGCGGCGACGGCTGGCGCCGC
>DAIMFJ010000064.1:0-19148 GCA_036724695.1 Planctomycetota bacterium | reverse complement strand
GACCAGACGTCCGAGCGCACGTCGACGGCTTCGCCGCGTGCCTGTTCGGGACTCGCGTAGGCGAGCGTGCCGACGAACTGGCCGTCGAGCGACTGGGTCGCGTCGAACCCGGAGTCGGCCAGCGCGCGCGCCAGGCCGAAGTCGAGCAGACGCGGGGTGCCGTCGGCGGCCACCCAGAGGTTCGCCGGCTTCAGGTCGCGGTGGATCACGCCGCGCTGGTGGGCGTGGGCGACGCCGTCGACCGCGGCCGCGAACAGCGCGACGACGGCCCGCACGCGCTCGGCCGACGGCGCTGCGCGCAGCGCCGCGACCGCGGCACAGGCGTCGATCGGCACGCCGTCGACGAACTCCAGCACCAGGAACGGCCGGCCGTCGCGGTCGAAGCCGCCGTCGTGCACGGCGACGATCGCCGGGTGCCGCAGTGCCGCGACCAGCTCGATCTCGCGCAGGAAACGCTGCTGGACGCGCGAGGCCTGGCCTGGCCGGTCGTGGAAGCGTCTGATCGCGACGGCGCGTCCCGTCGACAGCTGTTCGGCGGCGAACACGACCGCCTGGCCGCCGCGGCCGAGTTCGCGGCCGAGCCGGTAGCCGGGCAGTTCGGCAGTCGCCGGCTCGTCGGCGCGGCTGCGGCGCAGTTCCTCGGCCAGCGCGTCCTCGTCGAGGAACCAGCTCGGCGGCTCGGCGGCGCCGGTCATCCTTCCTCCGCGACCTGGGCGGCGATCAGTTCGCGCAGCCGCGCCAACAGGCGCGACTTGATGCGGTACAGCTGGTCGGGGGGAAGGTCGGTCGTCGCGGCGACCGCCGCCGTCGGTTGGCCGTCGATCGCCAGCAGTTCGAACGCGCGCAGCTGCAGCGGCGGGGTCTCGCGTGCGAGGCTCGCCAAGGCCAACCGCACGTGATGCTGGCGCCACTCCGCTTCCCAGATGCGATCCTGTTCGGCATCTGCGACCGGCTCGTCGGGGAACGGGTGCTCGGCAGCCGGTTGGCCACCGGGCTGCTGCAGGAGCGGGCGGCGGCGCCGCCGCCAGATCGACCGCAGCGCGATCGTCTTCAGGAAGCCGCGGAAACGACCTTTCTGCGGGTCATAGCGGAATTCGGCGATGCCGCGATGCACGGCGGCGAGCACTTCCTGGGTCAGGTCGTCGGCGTCCACGG
The DNA here is from genome assembly GCA_036724695.1 of Planctomycetota bacterium. Classification (GTDB taxonomy): domain Bacteria; phylum Planctomycetota; class UBA1135; order UBA1135; family UBA2386; genus JACKIC01. The sequence goes on along the minus strand of DAIMFJ010000064.1, from coordinate 17,993 downwards.
GTTGCAGACCATTGCGGCGCGCGACGCCGCGGATCAGGCGGTGGTAACGGTCGTGGAACTCGCACCATGCCACGTCGTCGGCGCCCTCGGCGAGGCGCGCCAACAACGAGGCATGGGTGCTCGGCTGCGAATGCACCGCGGCATGATAGCGCGCGGCCTTCGCACGGTCTCACGGGCGGATCTGCAGCCGGCTGCGGGTCGTCACGTTGGCGCGGTTCGGGGCACCGAGGTCGATCGCGACCGCCTGCGCATGCACACGCAGGTCGACGAACGCAACCGCCGTTGGCACCGCCAGCGTGTGCGAGGTCCCGACCGGCAGCACGCCGACCACCACGGCCTGCCCGGGAGTGCCGATCGTCAACCAGCCGTAGCCCGGCGCGAACGTCGCCGCAGTCCCGCCGAACGACATCAGTAGTGCCCCGATGCCGGTGGCCGGGCCGGTGCAGCGGTAGGCGACCTGGGTGCCGAGGCGGGCGTCGCCGGTGACCGCGAGGTCGAAGTAGCCGAATTCGTGGCAGCCGAGGTCGGGCAGCAGACCACCGGCGACGACAGCGCTGGTGCGGCGCGAGCCGCCGGCATGGTCGTCGACCACGCGGTCGCCGACCGCGGAATCGCCGTGGTCGATGCAGAGAGAGCCGGCGAGCAGGCGGAAGTCGCGTTGCGCCGGATCGACGAACTGCGGGTCGACGTCGAGGTTGCCGAGTCCCGGATGCAGCGAGCTGCCATTGCTGCGCCGCAGTTGGCCGAGCAGGACGTTGCGGTAGTTCTGGGAGTTGGCCCACGCGATCGAGTTGACGATCTCGCCCGACCAGGCAGGGAGGGCTTCGACGCCGAACAGGCACAGCGCGACGGTGGCGTGCAGCAGGTCGTGGTCGCCGTTGGCCATCTGGATGCCGGTCTGGCAGTCGTGCACCAAGGCGTTCGCGAGAGCGCCGGCCAGGGCGTTGACGTGGATGCCGACCCGCCAGGCCTGTTCGACGCGCAGGTTGCGCGCCGTGAGGTTCGGGTTGTAGAGGGCGAGCGCGTGGGCGCCGGTGGCGCCGCCGAAGCGCACGCGGACGTGCTCGAGCGCGCCGGGAGCGGTGCCGCTCAAGTACACGCCCCGCCACGCGCCGGGACCACCGGTGGTCGGACCGTACGGGTCGCTGTCGCCGCCGAAGGCGTCGTCGTTCCAGACCGTGAAGACCACCGGTTGGGCGGCCGTCCCGCGAACCACGAGCCGGCCGGCATCGACGCCGAAGAACTCGCCCATGCTCTTCACGACCACGCCGGCTTCGATGGTCAGTTGGCTCGTGGCGGTGAACAGGGGCTGCTCTTCGAAGACGATCGTGCCGCCCGGCAGGTTGTCGCGGTGCAGCACGCAGTCGGCGGCGACGGCGGGTTCGGTGACGACCGCTGCCGAGACGAAGTTGCCGGTGACGATGGGGCGGCGGAAGTTGCGCACGGAGTTCCAGCGCAGGCCGCTGATCGCGCGGTTGCCGCAGCCGGTGACGACGAGGTCTTCGACGACCGGCTCGGCGGTCGATTCCAGCAGGTTCAGGCCGTCGCCGAGGGCGGCGTGGATTCGGCACTGCCGCAGCGCGGCGTTGGCGAGCACGTACAGTGCCGCGCCCTGGGCGCCGCCGAAGCGGACCTGGGTGTGCTCGAGTTCGCAGGTGGCGGAGTTCAGTTGCACGCGCCGCCAGGCGCCGGCGAACGGCGCCGTCGGGCCGTCGCGGTTCGAGTCGCCGCCGAAGGCGTCGTCGGCCCACGACGTGAAGACCACCGGCTGGGTGACCGTACCTCGGCAGCGCAGCGTGCCGTCGATCATCACGGCCCCGGCGGGCAGGAAGGCACCGTTGTTGCCGATCGTCTTGATCACGCAGCCGGCGGCGAATTCGAGCGTCGCGTTCGGGCCGACCTCGATGCCGTCGCTGCGCAAGACGCCGCCGATCAGGTTGTCCGGTGCGATCACGGTCGTGCCGGCCACCAGTGGTGGCGCGCTGTAGCCGATGCTGGCCAGTTCGAGCACGTCGTGTTGCGTGTTGCCGCTGGCGGTGTTGTGCTCGAGGTGCGGCACCAGGTGGAGCGGCACCGCCATGGCGCGGGCCATGCCGGTGAAGTGCACGTTGCGGATCCGGAACTGGTTGGGCTGCGCGGCCGGCAGCCCGACGATGTGCACGCCGTCGCGGTTGCCGTTGCCGCGGGCCGCGCCGCCGTTCCAGTCGAGGCTGCCCTGGTCGAAGACCCGCACGGCGCCGCCGGAACCCAGACCGGCGTAGCGGACCTCGAGGTGCGTGGCGACGATCGTGCCACCGGCGTGGGCGTCGAGCGCACCCCAGCGGCCGGCGACGGGAGGCACGTTGCCGTTGCCGTTCGTGTCGCCGCCAGCACTGTCGTCGTCGAGGTCCGTGCAGACCACCGGCTGCTGCGCCGTTCCCTGCACCCGCAACGTGCCGCTGACGCTGCACCAGGTGCTGGCCGCGAACTTGAGCACCGCGCCGGCCGGTACGGTCAGGGTCTCACCCGCGGGAATGCTCAAGGTGCTGGTCACGTGGTAGACGACCCCGGGTTGCAGCGGGCCGCCGTTGCTGTCCGAACGGCTGCCGCCGATCGGAACCTGGGCCAGCAAGGTCGGGGAGAGCACCGCCAGCGCGGCGGCGAACAGGAGTGGGTGCGCGTTCATGGTCCTGCCCCCTCCTTGCCAGCTGCCGCCCCGTTCTCCGCGGCGCCTCGGAAAAACCCCGCGTTCCCCCTTCCCCTGCGCATACCTCACCCGGTCCCAAATGCTCACGTGCGCATTCGGGACCGGGTGAGGTATGCGCAGGCGGTGGTGGAAGTGGTTGGTGGGGAATGGGTTGCGGAAGTGCCTCGGCGGAGTACTGGCAGCGGGTGGGACGCTGGGTCAGTGCAAGAAGCGCTGGCGGAGGCGGGTGGTGGCGGGGGTGTCGGGCCAGCGGGCGGCGAACTCGGCGGCGGCGGCGCGGGCGCCGGACTGGTCGCCGGCTTGCCAGCGGTAGTCGGCGAGCAGTTCGGAGAGGTCGGGGTCGTCGCGGTGGCGGCTGTGGGCGGCTTCGACGGTGGCGAGGGCTTCGGACCGGCGGCCGGCCTCGTGCAAGGCGACGGCGTGCACGTAGGCATAGCGGGCACGCGCCGGCGCGCCGCGCGCGGCCGCACCGAGCGGAGAGAGGGCTTCGGCGAGGCGCTGTTGGCGGACCAGGCACAGGCCCAGCGCGTGCAAGAGGTCGGGGTGGTCGGGAGCGAGGGCGAGCCCGGCGCGCAAGGTGCGTTCGCAGGCGGTCTCGTCGCCGGTGGTCCGCTGCAGGTCGGCGAGGTTGATGCGGGCCGGCAAGAACGTCGGCATGAGGCGCAGCGCCGCTTCGAAGTCGGCGGCGGCGGTCGCTCGGTCGCCGCGGTCGAGGGCCAGGTTGCCGAGGTTCAGACGGCCTTCGGGCCGGTCGGCCTGGCTGCGCTGGGCCGCCTCGTAGGCCGCGAACGCGGCGGCGAACTCCGCCCGGGCCTCGGCCGGCCAGCGGCTGCGGTCGCTGCTGCGCAGGGCCCATGCCGCACCGATCCGCACGCCGCGCACCGGATCGGTCAACAAGCGCCGCAGCGGCTCTTCGAGTGCGGCGATCGGCGCGCCGGCGTCGGCGGCCCGTTCGGCCGCGGCCCAACGCACCAGCGGCTCCGGGTGTCCACACGCGGCCACGAGCGCGGCCACGGCCGTGGCGTCGAGCGGCTCCGGCAGTTGGTGCAAGGCCGTGGCCCGGGCGATCGCGGGCAGTTCGGGGTCGGCGAGCAGGGTCGCCAGCAAGTCGCGGGCACCCGCCGCCCCGCGCCGCGCCGCCGCGAATGCCGCCGCCCACGGATAACGGTCGGTGCGCACCGGACCGTGCCAGGCTTCGATCGCCTGGTGGGCCCACGCCGGCGTCTGGTCGCGGTGGCAGTCGTTGCAGGCGTTCGGCGCGCCGAAGCGTTCGGTCAGATCCGGGCGCGGCACCGCGAACGAATGGTCGTGCCGCACGTCGACGCCCATGTAGGTCGAGGTCGGCATGTGGCACGCGACGCATTGCGCCGCCGCGCTCGTAGCGAGGATCGTGGCACTGCGTACAAACGGCATTGCCGGGCGCGCGCAAACGCCCGGAATGCGGCTCGTGGCAGTCGCTGCAGGTGACCCCGTGCGCATGCATGCGGCTGAGCAGGAACGACTGGTGGTTGTACACCTCGTCCTGCATGCGGCCGGTGACGTGGTACAGCCCGTCGGTCAGCAGGGCCGGCCAGTGCGTCTCGAGCAGCGAGCGGCCGGGCACGAAGTCCTCGGCGAACGTCGAGCGTCGGCTGTGGCAGCGGGCGCAGGTGTCGAGTTCCTTGCTCGTCGTGCGTGGCGCGTTGCGCACCGGCTGCCCGGTGTCCGGATGCCGGCCCCAGGCCACGCCGCGCCGTTCGTCGAACGCCACCGGCAGCCCCTTGCCAGGCACCTGGCCCAGCTCGGCGAACGCCGCGTCGCCGCGCGCCCACGCGACGTGCTGCGAACCTGAGCCATGGCACGCCTCGCACGCGACGTCGATCTCGGCCCACGTCGTCGCGAAGCGGTCCTGCGCGCTGTCGTAGCCCTTCTGCAGGTGCGTCGAATGGCACTCGGCGCACATGTGGTTCCAATTCTGCTGCGGCCCGGTCCAGTGCAGTTCGTCGCCCGCCGGCACCCGCTCGTGCGGGTACAGGTGGTACCAGCGCTGCCCGCCGGCCTCTCGTTCGCGCGCGTCCCACGCGACCGAGAGCGCCTGCAGCCGGCCGCCACCGAGGTCGATCAAGTACTGCTGCAGCGGGGTCACGCCGAACACGTAGGCGATCGGGAAGTCGCGCAGCACGCCGTCGGGGCCGTCCGTGCGCACGACGAAGCGTTCGCCGTCGCGGAAGAACGTCGACGTCACGTCGTAGTGCGTGAACGTCACCTCGGCGAAGTCGCCGAGCACGGTCGCCGCGCTCGCCGGTTGCATCGCCAGATCGTGGTGGGATCCTTCGAACGCAGCCGCCTCGGCCGCATGGCAGCTCGCACAACTGGCCCGCCCGACGTAGCTGGCCGCCGCGCGGGCCGGGGCCGGTCCTCGCTCGAGCGACAGCAGCACCACGCCCGCACCGGCGAACGCCACCAGGGCCAGCAACCACGGACGGCGCAACACGGACGGCTCGGCCATGCCGGGTATCCAAGCACGCGCCGGCGGAAATTCGACTGCCGATCGCGCATGCTGCACCGATGAGCGAATTGCCGCCTTGTCCGAAGTGCCAGTCCGTCTACACCTACGCCGACCGCGGCTTGTTCGTCTGTCCCGAATGCGCCCACGAGTGGACGGCCGCCGAGGCTGCCGCCGAGGCCGCCGCCAAACTGGTTCGCGACAGCAACGGCAACGTGTTGCAGGACGGCGACACGGTCACCGTGATCAAGGACCTCAAGGTCCGCGGCAGTTCGTTGGTCGTCAAGGTCGGCACCAAGGTGCGCAACATCCGGCTGGTCGAGGGCGACCACGACATCGACTGCAAGATCGACGGCATCGGCCAGATGTCGCTCAAGTCCGAGTTCGTGCGCAAGGTCACCTGACCGGCGCGCGCCGCGCCTACGGCTGACGGCGGCCGGCCTTGCCAGCCTTGGCCTTGCCAGCCTTGGGTTTGCCAGCCTTGGGTTTGCCCGTCGCCGGCTTGTTCGCCTCGGGTTTCCTGCCGACGACGATCGCGATCCAGGCCTCGTCCATGTCGCCGACCTCCTTGCGCTTGAAGACCCCGTTGCCGCCGCCGGTCCGGTGGTCGGTGCCTTCCCACAGCACGTGCACGTCCTCGAACCCGGCCGCTTCGAACAGTTCGCGCAGTTCGGCCAGCGTCCACAGCCGCCAGTCGTAGACGAATGCGTTGGCGAGCCGGGTCCCGTCGGGGAACGAGAAGTGGATCCGGCACTCGATGCGGTGGCTGATCGGGTCGTACTTGTGCTGGTCCCACTCGTACGTGAAACCGCCCTTCTTCGTCTTGTCGACCTTCTTCTTCAGCACGTCCGGCCCGCCCCAGGCGTCCGCGAACAACATGCCGCCCGGCGCCAGCGACGCAAAGCAGTTGCGCACGTAGTTGGCGAGTGCGCTGCGGGTGTGGAACACCGAATAGCTGAAGTTCAGCGCCAGGATGCAGTCGACCTTGGGGTCCTGCACGTCGAGCACGTCCTGCTGCAGCAGTTGCAGGCGCTGTCGCTGTTCCTCGTCGAGCAGCGTGGCGACGTTGTGCCGCCGGCCCCACGCCAACGTCGGGCCGTCGAGGTCGACCCCGATCGCGGTGTTCTCCGGGTGGCGTTTGACGTGGTGGCAGGCCAGCACCGCCGTGCCGCAGAAGTCCTCGCGCAGGCTGCGCAGCGGCCGGCCGGTGTGGTTCGAGAACCAGCGCGCGTAGATCTTCGCGTCGAGCTCGGGGGCCTGCACCGACAGTTGGTACAGCGTGTGTTTGTCGGCACTGCGCGCCGTGTAGCGGTGGCGCTGCTTGGCTGGACGTCGGGAACGGGACTTCGAGGGCTTGGATCGCGAACGGCTCTTGGCCATGCGTAGGAGTTACCGCACCGCCGGCCCAGGTTCCACGGTGCAGTGTGCGCTGCCGCGTTTGGTGGCATGGCTGCGCTGGGCCGAGGCGTCGGGGACCCATGGACCGAACTCGCCGTCGAGGTGCAGCAGCAGCACGGTGTCGGCGTCGGCGGCGTGGCGCTGCGGCGGCGTGAAACGCTGGCCCTGGTAGCGGGCGACCTTGCTGATCCGGATCTCGTCGATGCGCCCGCCGACGAACGAGGTCGGCGCGCCGTCGACGTCGGGGTCGGCGCCGACCCACAGCGGCAGGTCGTTGCGTTTGCGCGCGCCGGTGCCCTGGCTCGACGCGACCAGTTCGCCGTCGACGTACAGGTGCACCGCGGACCCGTCGTAGACGCCGGCCAGGTGGTGCCAGCGGCCGGCGGTCAGCAGTTCCTGGCGGGCACCGGCGCGCACGTAGCGCTCGCCGAGGAACACCGAGAAGTCCGGGCGGCCGTCGCTGACGAACAAGCCGAAATCGCTCTGCTGCGTCTTGGCGACGAACGCGCGCCGGCCGTCGTAGGCGTTCGCACACAGCCAGCCCTCGACGGTGAACGGCCCGTCCGGCAGCGCCAGCTGCCGGTCGGCGACCGCCAGTGCTGCTGCGCTGCCGTCGAGCACCAGGACACCCTGCGGTCGCGGGGCCGTGCCGAGGTCGTCCGGCGGCGGCAGCTCGAGCGGGGCACTGCGGCGCGGCATCGGGATGCGCCGGTGCGTGGCGAGGTAGTCGCAGCGGATCTCCAGGACCGGCAGCGCGAACGGCACCGCCGGGTCGGCGGCGCGGCGCACCGCGAAGGTCGTGGTGCCTTGCTGGCCGGGGGGCACCACCAGGTGCTGGTGGTCGGGCGCGAACAGGTAGCCGTGCTCGGTGGCCGGGATCAGTTCGAGGTCGATCGCGCGGCTGGTCGGGTTCGTGAACGACAACGTCAGCACCGCGTCGACCTCGCCGTCGCTGCGCAGCGGCGCGCCCGGTCCGGCGGCGACGAAGCCGGCGACCTCGGCGCGCAGCGCGCGGTTCAGGGCGACGACGTCGTTGCTGAGCTGTTCGGTGATCGGTTCGGGATCGATCACCGCGCCGACCGGCAAGGCGGCGACGACGATGCCCTCGGGCCGCACGGTGACGACGTGGAACTGGTGCAGGAAGCCTGCTTCGGGCAGCTCCATGTGCAGGTGCGCGCCGACCGACGCGACGGTGTAGTACGCGATGCCGTCCTTCCTGCCACCGAACTGCATGTTGTGGATGTGGCCGGCGAACACCGCCGTGACGTTGCCGGCCTTGGCCAGCGCCGCGTGCACCCGCTGCCAGTCGTCGCCGTAGCGGGCCAGCCAGCGCGGATGGTGCAGGAACACGAACACGTGCCGGGCGCCCTTGGCCTTGTCGAGGATGCCCTGCAACCACGTGAACTGCGCCTCGCTCATGCGCTGCGACGCCGGATCGCGGAAGTTGCGCTCGCCGGTCACCGGGTTGCCTTCGTCGCTGTGCAGCGCGACGAACCAGCAGCGTTTGTGCTCGACCGCGTACCACAGCGGTCCGAAGTGGGTCTCGAAGTTCTGCTCGTGCTCGCCGGCCGGCCGGTCGGGGCCGCGCCAGTAGATGTCGTGGTTGCCCGCGACCGGGAACCACGGCATGCGCAGCTTCGCCATCGTCGCCTTGTACTCGTCGGCCTGCGCGACCCACTGCTGGGTGGTGTTGTAGCCCTGCACGAGGTCGCCGACCGTGAACACCAGGTCCGGGTCGAGCAGGTTGGTGTCGACGACGGCCTGCGCCAGCACCTCGATGCCCTCGGGCGGGCCGCCGGTGCGATCGCCGAACACGACGAAGCCGAACGCGTCGTCCTCCTTCGGCAGCCGGATCAGTTCGCGCCCCGCCGGCCGATCGGTGTGCAGGCGGGGCCGTTCCTGGGCGCCGAGCGGCGCCGCGAGCGGCAGGCAGGACAGCGCAGCGAAGGCAGCGCAGAGGGCGAGACGCAGCGACAGCATCGCCGCAGTCTCGCCGGGCCGGTGGTGGATTCCGAGAGGGTGGCGTGAAGATCACGCCGCCGGCTCACGGCACGATCGTCATCTTGATCGCGTCGCTGAACGCCAGGCCGGCCGCGTTCGGCGAAGCACTGACGTCGAGGATCGCCACCTGGCTGTAGACGGTCAGGCCGACCAGACCGGCCAGGTTCGGCACCACGAACGCCTGCGGGCTGCCGGCGACCGTCGGGCCGATGATCGCGTCGGTCGACTGCAGCAGCTTGCAACCCGGCGCGCCGAAGTTGCCGAGGTCGAACGGCAAGGCGAACGGGCCGGCCTGCAGGCCCGAGAAGCCGTAGGCGACCAGGGCCGGTGCGGTGACCGGGCCGGCGTCGCAGCCGTGCAGCACGAAGTTGCCGAGGTTGCTGCCGCCGCTCCAGAACATGCGGCGCGTCGCCTGCGCACCGTCGGCGCAGGCGGTGCCGTAGCGTTGGATCGACGAGCTGGTGACCGCGAAGCCCTTGACGAACTGGGTGCCGGTGACCGGGCCGATCAACACGCTGGCGCCGGTGGTCGGGTCGACGACGTACAGCGAGTCGGTGTTGGTGGTGATCGCATACCAGGTGCCGTCGGCGTCGATGTTGAAGCCTTGCACGTTGGTCATGCCCGGGGTGGCGATGCGGCTGATCTCGAGGCCGGTGTTCTTGTCGATCTCCAGGATCGCGCCGGCCGAGAAGTCCATCGCCCACAGCCGGCCGCTGCCGTCGACCTCGAGGGCGGTGACCAGTGGGGACGTCGTCGCCAGCGTGCCGACCAGCGTGGTGGCGCCGGTGACCGGGTCGAGCACGTGCAGCTGGTCGTTCTGGTTGTGCAGGAAGAACTTGCCGGTCGAGTGGTCCCAGGCCATGCCCTGCCAGCCGCTGAGGCCGGTCTGCCAGACCGGCGTGAAGATCGCCGTGGTGGTGTCGAGGATGCCGGCGGCGCCGCCGGACAGGTCGACGGTCCACAGTTCGTTGGTGTCGTCGCGCCAGCACAGGTCGGCGGCGGTCGCCAGCGTGTTGTTGAGCGTGCTGCCGATCTGGGTCGGCGCGCCGGTGGCGAGGTCGATCGAATAGAGGATGTCCAGGTTGGTGTCGATCGCGAACGCGGTCGGGGCCTGGGCGAACGCGGGTGCGGCGGTGAGCAGCAGTGGGAGCAGGGTGCGTGGCATGTTGCTTGGGGTCGGGGTGGGAGGAACGTGGAAGGGAGTAGCGTGCCACGTTCCGGCCTGGCCGGGAACGGGGGGGGTGGTTTGCAACGAGTTCGTGACATGCGCCGAACCGGGTGGTGCGGTCCGGCGGTCCGGCGTTCTGGATCGTTCGGTCCCCGGGTGGAGCGCCAGGGGCGATGCGTGCGCTGTTCCTGGTGGGCGGGCGCCGTTACCTTGTGGCCGATGGCCGACTTCCGCGATCCCGACCAGCCGCTCCGGATCGGCATCGTCGGTGCCGCCCGCACGCGCCAGGGACTCGGCCCGTTCCTGGCGCTGGCCTGCGAACGCGCCGGTGCCGTGGTCACCGCCGTGTCCGGCCGCACGCTGGCTGGCGCCGAACGCGCGGCCGCCGCGCTCGCCGACCAGCTGGGCCACCCGGTCGGCGCGGCGGCCGACGCCGCCCGGCTCGCCGCGGCGGTCGACGCCCTGGTGGTGGCGTCGCCGGCCGAAGTGCACGAAGTCGGCCTGCTCGCCGCGCTGCGCCACTCGCGGCCGTGCCTGTGCGAGAAGCCGCTGCTGCCGTTCGCCGAGCGGGAGCGCGCGCTCGCCCTGGTGCACGCGTTCGACGCCCACGACCTGCTGCTGGCCGAGAACTGCCAGTGGCCCGAGGTCGCGGCCGCGCACCGCGAGCTGTTCCCCGAACTCGGCCGCCGGCCGGTACAGCGCCTCGCGATGGGCCTCGGGCCAGGTGCGGTCGGATCGGCGATGCTCGCCGACTCGTTGTCGCATCTGCTGAGCGTCGTGCAGCATTGGGCCGACCTGCCGCCGGACGCCGCGCCGTACGCGGTGGCGCAGAGCGATCCCGGACCGCTCGCCGAACGCAACGTCGTGACGTTCGGGCTGCCGTCGCGGTCCGGTCCGCTGCAGGTCGAACTGCACCTCGTGCACAGCCCGCGGCAGCCGCGGCCGGCCTGGCTCGAGGTCGACGGCTGCCGCATCGACCGCCGGATCGGCGCCGACTACCAGCTGTCGTTCGTCGCCGGTGCGCGCGAGCTGCCGGTCGCCGATCCGATGCACCGGCTGGTCGCGCGCTTCGTCGCGCAGTGCCGCGCGATCGACGGCGACGCCGAGATCCAGCGCCGCGCGCAGTCGCAGGCGATCGCGCAGCGCGCCGCGCTCGGGGCGGCGATCACCGCCGCACTCACTTCGGCTGGGCTTACTTCGGCTGGGCCTACTTCGGCTGGGCCAGCAGCTCCTTGACCTTCGGCTCGAGTTTCAGCATGCCGGCTGCCTTGCCGGCAGCGAGCGCGGTGGCGGCGTCCTGGCCGTCGAGCCAATAGGCCTTCAGCGCGAACAACGCCCCGACCCGGTTGCTGCTGCCACAGCTGACCAGCGTGGTCTCGCCGCCGCTCTGCTCGAGCAGTGCGGCGAACTGCTTGACGTTGGCGAGCGTCAGGCCCTTCTCGCCTTCGATCGGCAACCGCACGAACCGCAGGCCGAGTTCCTGGGCCTTCTGCTCCTCCCAGCCGGTGTCCTTCTCGGTGGCGGCCCGCAGGTGGATGACGTGTTTGACGTCGGTCTCCTTGAGCCTGGCGAACTGCTCCTGGGTCGGCTGGCCCGCCGTGAACACGCCGGCGGTCGGAGCGTGGAAGTTGGCGAGCTTCAGGGCCTCGACCTGGACCTTCTCGGGGGCAGCACCCGGGGTGGTCTCGGCGCCCTGGCAGGCATGGCCGACCAGGGACAGGGGCAGCAGGAGGGCAGCGAGCAGAAGACGACGGCTGGGCGACATGGTGCGAGCGTGCGTCGGCGGCGAGCCGTCGGCAAGCGGGAAAACCCCGACCTTGTCCACGAGGCGAGCGCTTCGCACAGTGGCCCATGGCAGTCGGCACGCTATCCTGTGGCGTCGTGGAAGCCGCCCGCCAAACCAGCCCCGAACCCGATCGACCTGCTGCCGCCGGACGCCCGCCGGTCGAACAGGTCCACGACTTCGCCCGCAAGCTGCAGCAGCCGGCCCTGTGGCCCAAGGTCGTCGACTACGTGCGCTGGCAGCGCGCCGCGCGGGCCGCGCAGGCGGCCGGCCAGGCCGTGCCGGACCTGCCCGATCTGGCGCCGCTGTCGATCAACCTCGACCTGACGACCGCCTGCAACTACGCCTGCGACCACTGCATCGACTGGGACATCCTCAACAGCAAGGTGCGGCACGCCGACGAGGAGCTGCGCGCGTCGCTGCAGAACATGGCCGAACGCGGCCTGCGCAGCGTGATCCTGATCGGCGGTGGCGAGCCGACCCTGTATCCGGGCTTCGTGGGCATGGTCGAGTTCTGCAAGCAGCTCGGCCTGGCCGTCGCGGTGGTCAGCAACGGCAGCCGCAACGACCGCATCCTGCAGGCCGCCCCGTTCTTCACCGCCGGCGACTGGGTGCGGCTGTCGCTCGACGCCGGCAGCAACGACGTCTGGCGGCGCATGCACAACCCGGCCAGCAAGACGCTGACGCTCGACGAGATCTGCGGCTGGATCGGCAAGATCAAGGCCGTGAATCCGGCTCTGCAACTCGGCTTCTCCTTCGTGGTCACCTGGCGGGGCGGCAGCCGCGGCGACGTCAAGATCGTCGAGAACATCCACGAGATGGTGGCGGCGGCGGCGCGGGCGCAGGACGCCGGTTTCGACTACATCTCGTTCAAACCGTTCCTCGAGCGGCAGGAGGACGGGGCCGAGGTCATGGACCCGGCGAAGTCCGAGGCCGAACTGCAGCAGGTCGTCGCGCGCATCGAGCAGAATCTCGCGGTGGCGCGGGCGGCGGCCAGACCGGGCTTCCGGGTGCTGGCGAGCACCAACCTGCGGGTGTTGAACGACGGCAGCTGGCAGGCCTTGTCGCGCCAGCCGAAGACCTGCCACATGCAGATGTTGCGCCAGGTGGTGACGCCGCTCGGCACGTTCAACTGCCCGGCCCATCGCGGCGTCGAGAAGGCCCAGCTCGGCGACAAGGCGCTGTGGCAGGCACCGGCGGGTGCGCAGCAGGCGACCGCCCGGCTGCTGGCCGGCTTCGACGCCAGCCACGAATGCGCGCAGGTCACCTGCCTCTACCACAGCACCAACTGGTGGCTCGAAGAACTGATCGCGGCCAGTGCGGAGCTGCCCGACGAGGCGCCCGGCGAGGAACGCCGGGACTGGTTCCTGTAGGCGTGCGCCGCCGGTCGCGACGGCGACCGACCTCGCGCTGGCGCTGGCTTCGCCCGCCGGCATAGTGGCGGCCCGATGTCGCACCCGCAGGTCGTCCGTGTCTACTGCACCTACCAGGATCCGGACTACGAGAGTCCGTGGCAATCCGTCGCGCCGCGCAACAGCACCGGCAGCGGCGTGGTGATCGGCAAACGGCAGATCCTGACCGGCGCGCACGTGGTCGCCAACGCGACGTTCGTGCAGGTGCAGCGGCAGAGCGATCCGGAGAAGGTGGTCGCCCGCGTCGCGGCGATCAGCCACGACAGCGACCTGGCGCTGCTCGAGATCGACGACCCGAAGTTCGCGCGCGGCATCGCGCCGGCGCGCATCGGCGACCTGCCGCGACTGCGCGACGCCGTGCAAGTGGTCGGCTACCCGGTCGGCGGCGAGGAGGTGTCGATCACCGAGGGCGTGGTGTCGCGCATCGAGGTGCAGCGCTACGAACACAGCCAGCGCTACCTGCTGGCGGTCACCGTCGACGCGGCGATCAACGACGGCAACAGCGGTGGGCCGGTGTTCGCGCGCGGCAAGGTGGTCGGCATCGCGTTCCAGTCGTTGCCCGACGCCGAGCTGATCGGGGAGATGGTGCCGGCCCCGGTGATCAAGCGCTTCCTCGACGGCGTGCGGCTCGGCAAGGACCCGCGCGTGCCCGGGCTCGGCATCACCACGCAGCAGCTCGAGAACCCGGCGCTGCGGGCGCACCTCGGCATGCAGCGCGGCGAATCCGGCGTGCTGGTCACCGCGGTGCAATACGGGTCGAGCGGCTGGGGCAAGCTGCAGCGCGGCGACGTGCTGATGTCGCTGGACGGCATGCGCATCGCCGACAACGGCACGGTCCGCTACCGCGGCCGCTTCCGCTGCCAGTTCGACGTCGTGGTCGGCGACCACCACGCCGGCGACCGGGTGCCCGCCCGGCTGCTGCGGGCCGGCAAGCGCCAGAACGTCGAGTTGTCGCTCGCGCCGATGCAGTGGCTGGTGCCGCGCGCCGAGTTCGAGACGATGCCGTCGTGGTTCGTGTTCGGTGGGCTGGTGTTCCAGCGGCTGACCGCGGAGTACCTGCGCAACTGGGGCGACCATTGGTGGGACAAGGCCCCCAAGGAACTGCTGCACCTGTACCACGCGGGCAACCGCCTGCCCGAACGCCAGGAAGTGGTCGTGCTCGCCCAGGTGCTCGCCGACGCGGTGAACGTCGGCTACGCGCCGTTCGCGAACGATCTGGTGGTCGGCGTCAACGGCCATCGGCCGGTCGACCTGGCCGACTTCGTGCGGGTCGTCGACGCCGCGGCTGGCGAGGTCGTGCTCGAGCTGTCGAGCGGCGGCACGCTGCTGCTCGATGCCGGGCAGGCGCGCGCGGCGCATGCGCGCATCCTCGAACGCTACCACGTGCCGGGCGACCGGTCGGTGGACCTGCCGCAACCGGCCAGGCAGCAGCGGCGCAAACGCTGAGATCGGTCAGCGCCGCAGCGCCGCACCGACCGGCACGCGGTCCGGCGGCGTCGTCCAGGCGCCGGACTCGGCGAGCGGCGTCGGCACCACCCGGCGGACGGGTTCGCGCGGGGTCGGTTCGATGCCGTGCACGGCGTGGGCGCGCAGCCAGAAGCGCGCCAACCAGTCGACGAACGGCAGCTGCTCGGGCCAGGGATCGACGGGTTGTGGGCTCAGGGCCGCGGCACTCGGGGTGCTGCCGCGGCGAGCGACCACCGGCTGGCGGCCGAACGCGATCCCTGGTCGGGCCGCGAACGCCAGTTCGCCGCGCCGCGCCGGCGCGAGGTCGCCGTACGGCGTGAAGCGCGGCAACGCCAGCAGCGCTTGCGCCTGTGCTTGGCTCGCCGCGTCGGCGGCTCGCACGATCACGCGGCCCGGTGTCACGGTGGTGCGCACGTGTTCCTTCAGCGGCCAGCGGCAGACGTCGAGCCAATGGGCCGCGAAGTCGAACGTGGTGTGCACCGGTTCGGTGGCGCCCAGGCCGGCCAGCCAGAGCTCGGCGAGGTCGCCGCGACGCAGACGTTCGCGCAGCTGCGCGAGCAGCAGCTCGAACTCGGCCAGAGCGACCTGGCGGGCGGCCGGGCTGGCCGTCGGGCCGAGGCGCAACGCCAGCAGCGTCACCGGCGCGGGGCCGGTGGGACGGCGTTCGAGCAGGCCGAGCACGGCACTGGCGCTGCTGTCGTCACGAGCCAGCAGCAGGGAGCTGCGATCGACGGCGATGCCGCGGTCGCGCAGCGATTCGCTGGCATCGCCCTCGCCGCACAGGTAGCCGCGCGGATCGCGCGGCAGCTCGGTCAGCCGGGTCGTGCGGCCGGCGCCGGCGACGTTGCCGAGTCCGGCGAGGTCCCCATGGCCGAGGTCGTCGACGACAGCCAGGAGCAGTGGCGGTCCAGCGGAAGGCACACCGGATCTTCGGTCGACGGCAATGCACGGCTGGAGGCGGTGCCGATCGCCCCGGTGTCATCGGTGATTCCGCGCGGTCGCTCGGGTACACCTGCGGCCGGTCGTCGGCGCGGAACTCCCATGGCAAGGCTCGCTCGGTGGACTGCGGTGGTCGGCGCGCTCGTCGCGCAGGCCGCGGCATTGCCTGGCCAGCAGCGATCCCCGGCGAGCGATCGCTTCAGCACGTTGTTCCCGAGTCGCGTCAAGACGTTCGTCAAGGCCGGTTACGACCCCGACGATCGGCCGACGGCGCCGGCGCAGGGCAACGACGACGGGTTCTCGGGGCAGAACGGCAGCGCGGCGTACCGCTTCCTGGACCAGGGCACCGAAGTGGCGGTGCTCGCGCACTTCGCCGGCCGGCCGGGGGTGCTCGGGCTGTTCTTCCGGAACTTCTGGAGCGATTCCGTGGGCCAGCCGCCGTGGCCCGGGGAGGACAATCGGACCCGCTTCTGGATCGACGGTGCGGTCGCCCACGACCTGCCCCTGCGCGACGTGTTCCGGCGCAGCGACGATCCGCGCGGGCAGGTGCCGCCGTTCACCGGGCCGTTCACCGGGGCGCGCGCGGGCGGGCACCTGACGCATGCCCAGTTGCGCTGGCAGCACGAGTTCGTGCTCGGCCTGGACGACGACCAGTACCGCAACGCCGGCCGCTTCCACCGCGTTGCGGCGACCCTGGCGTCGCCGGAAGGGGAGCTGCCGGTCGCCGACCTGCGCGCCTGGGAGGACATCGCCCGCCGCGCCGGGCAATGGCCGCACCGCGCCGCGCGCGTGCCGAACGTCGCGGTGTTGCCGCTCGCCGGTGGCGGAGGGCTGGGCAGCATCCTGCTGGCTGGACCACAGACCCTGCTGGAGGTGACCTGCGAAGTGCCCCAGCACGACGATTGGCGCGGTCTGCGGGCCAGGTTCACGTGGGACGGCGCCAGCCAGCCGCAGGTCGACGCGTCGTTGCGCCTGCTCGGCGCGATGGTCGAGCCGCCGCATCGTTTTGCGGTCGACAGCCTGTTGTTCGGCAACGACGCCGATCGCCGGATCACCTGCTACTTCCCGATGCACTTCGCGCAGCAGGCACGGCTCGAGTTCGTGAACCACAACCAGCAACCGGTGGCGCTGCGGGTCACCCACGCGGCGGTGCACGGGCCGCACCAGACGCCGTGGGGGCACTTCCACGCCGTCTACCGGAGCGAACAGACCGGCACCGGCGAACCGTTCGTGGGGCCGCGGTTCACCGATGCGCGCGGCACCCTGCGCATGCTGCTGCTCGAGGACAGCGTCGACAACACCGGCCGGTTGACCAACGTCACGACGACGCATCTCGAAGGCGACCTGTGCGTGCGCATCAACGGCACCCGCGGCGCCGAGCACACCTTCGACGCCAGCGAGACCGGCATCGGACGCTGGGGCTGGTACCTCACGCCGGCGGATCGACCGTTCGTGGCCGACACCTCGTTCCAGTCCGGGTTGCTGTTCGCGCCGCTCGGTCCTGGGCTCGCGGAGGCGCGGCGCATCATGGGTTCGACGTTCGTGTTCGATCCGATCCACTTCGTGTCCGGGCTCGACGTGGTGCTCGAGCACGGCATCCAGAACGACGCCAACGCCGACTACCGGATGTTGGCGTTCTGCTACGTCGAACCCGGTGCGGCGCGCCGCACGCTGGCCGAGATCGACGTCGGCAACCCGTCGTCGGCGAGTCCGCTCGGCGAACCACACCATCAGGTGCAGTTCACCGCGTGGAGCACCTACACGCGGCAGGGGCACTTCCTGCGCGACCAGTTCTACGGCACGCCAGCACTCACCGACACGGTCCGCCACGTGCGCGACCACCTGCGGTTCCTGCTCCGGCGCGACGTCGACGCCCCGCTGCAGCGTGGGCTCGGCGTCGGCCTGCGGCTCGAGCGCCTCGGCACCGGGCTGGGGGTGTGTCAGGCCGACGTCTACGTCAACGGGCAGCACGCCGGCCTGTTGCACGTGGTGACCCACAACCCGGTGTTCCCGTGGCTGGAGGGCGGCGAGTGCGAGGTCGAACTGCCGCGCGCGTTGACCGATGGCAAGGCGACGCTGCAGGTCGAACTGCGGCCGCGGCCGGCCAGCGCGCCGCTGCGGGTCGCGCGCGTGTTCGTCTACGAGTACACGAAGTGACGGTTCAGCGCGGTTCGAGGGTCAAGAACAAGCTCTCGTGGCCGAAGCGGAGCACGAACAGTTCGCGCAGCGTCGCGTCGTCGTGTGCCGCGGCGGGCAGCTCGGGGTGGTCGGCGAGCCACGTGCGCACGCGGGCGAGGGCCGCGGCGTCGTTGCGCAGTCGCACGCTCGCGTAGTCGTCGACGGTCGGCAACGGGCCACGTGCGAGATGGCGCTGCACCTGGTCGGCGAGCCGCTGGGCGGTCGCGTAGGGCGTCAGTCCCCACTGCAGCGGCGCGGCTTCGAGCGGATCGGCCCACGGCAGCCAGCGGGCCAGTTGCCCGTCGAGGTCGGGCAGGCCTAGTTCGGGGTGGCGGGCGGCGAGTTCGAACGCCGCGAACAGGTGGCCGTACAGCGGGTTCGGGGCCCGTTCGCCGACTGCGAGGGCCCGGTGCCTGACCAGGAATCCTGCCTCGCCGGCGAAGTCCGCGTGCGCCGGCAGCGTCGCCGCGGGGGCG